>JBHIWP010000398.1:0-5427 GCA_041987425.1 Promineifilaceae bacterium (SeqCode)
TAAGTACGTTCCCTGCCACAACAGCTCACGATTGACTCGCACCGTCATTTCATCGCCGCGCACGTCTATCCAGATTTCGTTCGGCGCATCATCAGGCTGCACGTGGGGCCACGGCTGCCAGGGTAGAACGGCCGTATCATCTTGCTGCACCAGCACATACCCCAGCGGCGAAACGGCCACAATCAGCTGCTGAGTGCCATCGCCCAAGGCGAAACCCGCCCCGCTATCCAGGCTGCCAGACTCCCAGACGGCCGTTCCCCGCACAGAAAAATCCCCATCCGGCAGCGGTTCATCCAGCCACACAATGGAGTGCCCCGGATCGCTTAGCGCCATACTGCCGCCCGGCAATACCGTTTGCAATTCGCCCACCGGTTTAGGATCAAATACGCCGGTCGCGATGAGAATGATGAGCAAGACGGCCGTTGCCAGCAGATAAGCCAGCACGCCGCGCAGGGAAGGTTTCATGCGGGGAGTGTAGTGACAAGGGGGCAGGGTGGCAAGGTGACAAAGTGACAAAGTAAAGGGCCTCTCACCTCTCACTTCTCACTTTTCACTCCTCACTTTCCCCTTTCCCCTCTTTCCCAGTACACTCCCGCCATGACTAACGAAATAACACTCACACAACAAAACGGCATTGCCACGCTGCAGGTGAACCGGCCGAAGGCGCGCAATGCCTTGAACTGGGCGGCGCAGGAGCAGTTTGCAGCGGCGGTAGACCAGATTGGGCAAGACACGGCCGTGCGCGTGCTCATCATTACCGGCGCGGGCGATAAGGCGTTTGTCTCCGGCGGCGATTTGAAGGAGCTGAGCCAGCACCCGGAGCGCGAGGCGGGCGAGCGGCTGAACCGGGTAATGCGCGACGCGCTGGTGCGGCTCTCTGCGCTGCCCATTCCCGTCATTGCCGCCGTAAACGGCGACGCCTTCGGCGGCGGCTGCGAGATCCTCACCGCCTGTGACTTGCGGCTGGCGGCCAGCCACGCCCGCTTTTGTTTTGCCCAGGTGCGCAACGCGCTGTGCACGGGCTGGGGCGGCACGGCGCGCCTGGTAAGCCTGCTGGGGCAGGCGCGGGCGCTAGATTTGCTGCTGACGGCTCGCATCTTTTCAGCGCAGGAAGCGGTGCAAATCGGACTGGTGCAGCAGGTTGTAGATGAAGGGGTGGGGTTGGAAACGGCCGTTACCCAGTTAGCCCAAACGCTTGCCGCGCTGCCGCAGCAGGCCCTGGCCGCCACCAAGCGCCTTGTCTACGCCGCCAGCCAGCTCCCCCCGGCCGAAACCAACCAGCTAGAAACGCAGCTCTTCGTCGATCTGTGGTCCCAGCCGGATCACCTGGAAGCGCTGGCAGCCTTTCGCGAGAAACGGCCGTCGGTTTTTGGTAATCGGTAAACGGTAATCGGTAAGCAGTGAACGGTTTACCGTTTACCGACCACGGATTACCGTTCACCAATCAAACAGGTTCCGGCGCTTCCTCCTCCGCCTCTGGCTCCGGCATGGCTTCTTCTTCGCGGGTTGGGCGTGGGGTGCGCGCCACTACCTCAAAACCCCACTGGGCCAGGGCGCGATCTGGTTTGCCGTCGAACTGCACCAGGACAAGATAGCCCAGGGCCATGCGCAGCGCTTCGTACAGCTCCTGGCTTTGGCTTTCTACACGGCCGTTTTCCTGCAAGCGTAGCTGGCGTGCCTGGTTGCGGGCCTGGCGCTGCTGCACCAGGTCATCCCGTAGGGTAATCACGTCGGCCAGTGCCGGGCGGGCAAAGCGTTCTGCTTCGGGGCGGGCCGTTTCTGCCTCGATGTACTCATTAAGGCAGGTGAGAATCTCCGCGTGCGTTTGCGGCATGAGAATTTGCCCGGCGCTGCGGCCCGTTTGGCGCACAATGAAGCCCCAGGCCTGCGCCTGCTCTGGCGTTTGCGAAAAATGTCCGCTGAGCACGCTGCGCATCTGGCGCAGCATCGCTTTTGCCGCCTGCTGCGTGCGCTTGAACGCTTCTGAGGCTGCTTTGCGGTTTGCTTCCTGGTCAATGGCTTCTGCCTGGGCAGCGCGTGCGGCGTCTAGTGCCGCCTGAATTCTGGCCGTGAAGGGAGTTTGCTCTGCTTCTGGCAGCGTGTTTTCATAGCTGACAAACGTTTCGGCCAGGTCGATGGTGGCCTGTTTTTGATGAATGCGAGGCAGAGCAAGGCGCAGCGGTGCGCCGTTGTTGAACTGAATGCGTAGCATGGTGATTTTCCTTTGGGCATCCCTTGAAGAAGAAATTCCCTGGCAGAGGTTGATACATAAAACAAGTGGCTTCTTAAAAACAAGTGGTTTCTTAGAAAGAAGTGGCATCTAGTTTATTGAGAAAATCTCATGGGAAAAGGTTACTTTAGGGGCATAAGTGCTGCCCGCTGGCACATCGGTAAGCCAAAAAATGAAAAATAAGCGGGTTGCAAAGCGGCAGCCTGCCAAAAGGCGGCCAACGGCCAGGGCGCTGGCAGATCGAACAGGCAAATGGCGGCCAACAGGGTAGGCGCTGGCAAAAAGGTAGGTGAATTGTGGTAAAAACGGCCGTTTTCTTCCGGATCCTTGCCAAACGGGCTTGAATTCAATGTATCGATGTGCGGGCGGTGTGGGAAACGGCCGAAAAATCACACACCATTGGTGGGGACAACCCGCGTGTAGGGGCGACCCTACACTTTTTCCATCGCCTGAATTATTATAGGGGCACTCTTACCGTCAATTCAAGGAAACGCCCTATGCCAGAAGCTCCCTTCCAGCCGCAGCTCGATTTTAGCCCACACAACAACCTCTCACTTTTTTCTGACCATTACCTGCAAGAGATTTTGCGCCGCACGCCAGCGTGGCGAGACATGCAAACGCCCGCCGCCGACTTCCTGACCTGGCTGCGCGGACAATATGCCAAAGAGCGGGACCAACTAGAAAACTACAATGAATCGCAGCTAGAAGATAACTGGATTAAGCCGATCCTCGACCGGCTGGGGCACGTGTGGGAAGGGCAGGCGTCAATTCCTGGCCTGAGCAAGAACATCAAAAAGCCAGACTTTGCCCTGTTTCCTGATGAGGCGGCGCGGCAAACGGCCGTTCCCCACCAAAACACCGACAAATACACTAAAGACGTGCTGGCCCTGCTCGAAGCCAAGAAGTGGAACGTTAACCTGAGCAAAAAGACCGGCACGCAGCCCCGCTTTGATGATCAAAATCCCATGTACCAAATCGATACCTACTTAAGCTTGAGCGGCGTAGCGCGGGGCATTGTGAGCAACGGCCGTTTCTGGCGGCTGGTGCACAAAAATTCATCGCGCACGCTGGAGACGTACTTTGAAATTGATCTGCTGGCGGCGTTGCACGCTGCCAATGATAATGCGGCGCTGGCCGTGGCGACCTTCTTCTGGGCCTTCTTTAACCAAAACGCCTTCCGCGCCGATGGGCACGGCCGTATCTTTCTCGATGAGGCGCTGAGCCAGAGCAAGGCGTACGCCATCGCCCTGGAAGCCGACCTGCGCGACAATGCCTATCGTTCCCTGGAGCAGCTCATCATTGGCTTTTTTGCCGGAGACGGCCGTCTCGATCCGCAAAACGCCGACCACCGCGACAAAGTGTATCGCAACAGCCTTTACCTGCTTTACCGCCTGCTCTTCTTGTTCTACGGTGAGGCGCGCGCCCTGCTGCCGATGGGCAACGCTACCTACAAAGACGCCTACAGCCTGCAAACGCTGGCGGGCGACATCAACCGGCAGCGCGATCGGCTGGACAGCCTGCCCAGCACCGGCCGCCGCCATTGGGACCGGCTGCAAGAGCTATTTCGGCTGATTAGCGGGCGCGATGCCCAGTTTAACGCCGAGCTTGGCGTGCCCCGCTACAACGGCGGCCTGTTTGACCCCGACCAGCACCGTTTTTTGGAAGATCATTTTGTGGGCGACCGGGCGCTGGCCAAAGCGATTGATTACCTGGCTTACCGGCGCGTGCGCGAAGACGGCCGTTTCCAGGGCTTCCAGGCCGTCGATTACCGCACGCTGGACGTGCGCCAGCTTGGCTCTATTTACGAAGGGCTGCTGGAATACAAAGTGGCCGTTGCCAGCGAGGAAATGGTGACGGTACGCCAGAAAGGCGTGGAAACCTGGGTGCCGCAGGCCAAAAAAGGACGCAGCAAAACGGTAGGCACGCCGCGCCAGCCGGGCGAGCTTTATCTAACCACCGACAAGGGCGAGCGCAAGGCCACCGGCTCTTACTACACGCCGGACTACATCGTGGAGTACATTGTAGAAAACACGCTGGGGCCGCTGGTGGAGCAGGCCCGCGAGCGCGTCAAGGAGCAGATTCGGCAAACTGGTTCGCTGGATGAGGTGGAACGCCAGCGCCAGAGCGCCGCACTGTTTGTGCAGGAGATTTTGGCCCTGAACGTGCTGGACCCGGCGATGGGCTCCGGCCATTTTCTGGTCGAGGCCATGAACTTTTTGGCAATTGCCCTGGCAACGGATGAGTATGCGTCCGCCCAAATTGGTCCATTCTCCGAGAATGGACCAATTTCAGACGGCTCCGAAGAAACTGACCTGCTCTACTGGAAGCGGCGCGTGGTGGAAGCCTGCATCTACGGCGTGGACAAAAACCCGATGGCCGTGGAGCTGGCTAAACTGTCTTTGTGGCTAAAAACGGCCGCTGCCGACAAACCGCTCAGCTTCCTGGACCATCACCTACAGCACGGCGACAGCCTCATCGGCGCCTGGCTAGACGACCTCCGCGCCGCCCCCGGATCAAGACCCCAAGGGTTTTCCAAAGGATCATCGTCTAGCAAAACAACTGGCTCTAAACCCTTGGGGTCTGAAAAAGAAGCTGACGCAAAACCCTTGGGGTCTGCGGAAGCCACGCAACAGCCTCTTTTCGACGAAACCCGCTTCACCCGCGACATCAACCGGGCTGTGGCCGACGTGCTGCGCATCGAGAGCCTGCCCACGCTGGACATCGACGACGTACACGCCAAAGAAGCCACCTGGCAGCAGATTCGCGACACGCACGTGGCCCGCTGGCAAAAGCTGGCCGACCTGTGGGTGAGCGCCTATTTTGGCAACGTGATGACGCCAGAGGAGTACCGCGCCCTGGCCGCCCAGCTGCAAGGGCAAGAAAGCCTGCTCAGCGAGGTGCAGGTCAACCACTTCTTGCAGCATCCCGCCGTGACGGACAACGATTATTTCCATTGGGAGCTGGCCTTCCCCGAGGTGTTTTTTGACGAATACGGCCGTCACCGCCGTGCGGCCGCCGGATTTGACGCCGTCATCGGCAACCCGCCTTACGTGCGCCAGGAGATTATGGCTAAGGAAATAAAGGAATTCTACTCTGATCATTTTAGGGAAGTTCATCATGGTGTAGCTGATATTTATGTGTATTTCTTGGGAGCTGGAATTGAAATCCTTCGCGAAAATGGATTGCTTTCTTATATA
>JBHIWP010000399.1:0-5411 GCA_041987425.1 Promineifilaceae bacterium (SeqCode)
AGAACATGATCAACTGCTACGCACCTGTCAAATTTTACGCCTCACGCATCAGTTACTTTTGGGGATATGGCTCTACACCCGGGCCAATCAGCTCCTTGAATAGCTCCAATACTTCACCCGGCTCAGCATGGCGGCCAAGCTCTTTTTTAGAGTAAAGCATTTCATCATTCACTTTGAACTCAAACGCCCCTTTCGTGCCAGTAATAAACGTAAACTCTTCAATAATGTGTTGGTAATTGCTCAGAATATCATCCGCCACACGGACGGCGCGTGCTGAATAGTTTCAAGGCACGCAATATTCAAGCGTAATCGTGTATTTTTTTTCCACTACTTCACCTCCGTAAGATATATCGCATTGCGAATTTGCCTGAAAATAGGTCTCATCCGAATAAACAAGAAGATGCAATACGAGGATTGTCTAAATCAAGTATAGTCAGCCTCTGGAACCTTGACAACAGTCCCCAGGTGGGCTACGATCTCGCTCGCCTTTGGGCCTGTAGCTCAGCTGGGAGAGCGCTACAATCGCACTGTAGAGGTCAGGAGTTCGAATCTCCTCAGGTCCATGTGCATCGTACGTTACAAAAGAAGATAAAAAGGCTGTGAACAGGAGTAGTAGGGAACAGTTGTCAGTAAACAGTAATCAGTTTTCTGGCAAAAAGAATAGAGAGTGGTGCCTTAGGCTGGAAGCACGACAAATAGAGTCCCGAACTCGCCTGGGAGCTGCACTGGGGAACCAGTGGTCAGTAAACAGTAATCGGTAACCAGTGAACAGTCTGGTTACTCACCTACTGAAAACTGATTACTGAAACCGGTGACGAATTGCGCATGTTACGCGCCAGAGTGGATGGTTCTGACGATTGAAAATTTTTGCACAAAGTGTGCAAGTGGATTAGAATTGAAAGTCGTCAACTGTGAAATTGACATGGGCCCATAGCTCAGCTGGGAGAGCGCTACAATGGCATTGTAGAGGTCAAGGGTTCGAGCCCCTTTGGGTCCACAAGCAAGTTGTGGAGTTTCTACGAAACTCCTAAATTCATTTCGATAGAAATGAATAACCATCAAACAGAGTGGTACCGCGGAAGCCCCTTTCGTCTCTGAATAGACGAGGGGCTTTTTATTTGGAAAATTACCCTTTACCTATCGTTTGTGAAGTTGTCATGCTGAACGAAGTGAAGCATCCCTACGGCGTAACAAGATAGCTATAGTTAGTTAGTGCGCAGAGCTTCCGGCTAACTAAGCTTAGAGGGATTCTTCATTTCGCTGTGCTCCATTCAGAATGACAGGTTCAGGGCACTATTGAAACAGTAAATTGGGCCGGTAAGTGAAGTACAAAACTGTTCGTTAGGAGATTTTGGAATTATGAGCAAAGGTTACAATCCCAATAAGGTTGAAGCCAAATGGCAGGAAAAGTGGGAGCAAACCGGCCTGTACCGGCAGAAAATTGATAAGAGTCAGCCAAAGCATTACGCGCTGACCATGCTGCCGTATCCATCCGGGGATCTGCACATTGGGCACTGGTATGCCATGACGCCTTCCGATGCGCGGGCACGGTTTATGCGCATGAAAGGGTACAACGTGCTGTTCCCCATGGGTTTCGATGCCTTTGGACTGCCCGCGGAAAACGCAGCCATCAAAAACAATGTCCACCCCTCTAAATGGACCTTTGCCAACATCGAGCGGATGCGCGACCAGCTGCGCAGCATGGGGGCCATGTTCGACTGGGAACGCGAAGCTGTCTCGGCCGACCCGGAATATTATCGCTGGACGCAGTGGTTTTTTAAGAAGCTGATGGAGCTAAATCTGGCCTACCGCAAGATGGCGGCCGTGGACTTTTGCCCGAATTGCAACACCACGTTGGCCCGCGAGCAGGTGTGGGGCGAGGATCGCCACTGCGAACGGTGCGGCACGCCGGTGATCAAGAAAGATTTGGAGCAGTGGTTCTTTAAGACAACCGACTATGCGGAGGAGCTGCTGGACTTTAGCGACATCGATTGGCCGGAACGGGTGAAGGTGATGCAGACCAACTGGATCGGCCGTTCTACAGGGGCAGACGTCACGTTTCACACGGAGCAGGGCGATCCGATCGAAATTTTTACCACCCGGCCCGATACGCTGTGGGGAGCGACCTTTATGGTGCTGGCCCCGGAGCATCCGCTGGTGGGCAAAATCACCACCGATGCGCAGTTAGAAGCCGTAACGAAGTATCGCGAGCAGGCGCAAAAGCTGACGGACATTGACCGCGAAACGGCCGATCGCGAAAAAACCGGTGTCTTTACTGGTGCCTATGCCATCAACCCGGTCAATCAGGCGCGCATTCCCATCTGGATTGCCGACTACGTGTTGATGACCTACGGTTCCGGGGCCATCATGGCCGTACCGGCGCACGACGAGCGGGACTTTGAATTCGCCAAAAAGTTTGGCCTGGACATTGTGGAAGTGATCCGCATGCCGGGGCGCGAAGCGAGCGACGGCCCGCTGGAAGAAGCCTACACCTCCAAATATGAGGGTCATCTGGTGAACTCTGGCGCGTTTGACGGCACGCCGGTGGCCGAAGCGGTGGAAAAAGTGACTGACTGGCTGGAAGAAAAAGGCATTGGCATGGGCGCGGTAAACTACCGCCTGCGCGACTGGCTGATCAGCCGCCAGCGCTACTGGGGCGCGCCCATTCCGGTGATTTACTGCCCGGATCACGGCGCAGTGCCCGTGCCGGATGAGCAGCTGCCGGTGATGCTGCCCACGGATGTGGAATTTATGCCCACGGGCGAAAGCCCGCTAAAGCAGCACGATGCTTTTCTGCACACCACCTGCCCCATCTGTGAGAAGCCCTCACTGCGCGAAACGGACACCATGGATACCTTCATGTGCTCAAGCTGGTACCAATACCGCTACCTGAGCCCAAACGACAGCGAGCACTCATTTGATCCGGAAGAAGGCGCCTACTGGCTGCCGGTGGATCAATACACGGGCGGCATTGAGCACGCCACCATGCACCTGATCTACACGCGCTTCTTTACCAAGGCAATGCGCGAAATGGGGCTGGTGAACTTCGCTGAGCCAATGCTGCGGCTGTATAACCAGGGCATGGTGCTGGGCGAGGACGGCGAAAAGATGTCCAAGTCGCGCGGTAACGTGGTGGCTCCAGACGCGCTGGTAGACAAATTTGGCGCAGACACGGTGCGCACCTACCTGATGTTTTTTGCCAAGTGGGACCAGGGCGGGCCGTGGAACTACGACGGCATCAAGGGGCCGCAGCGCCTGCTGAACGACGTGTGGGAGGTGAGCACGCACGACTACGCGCCGGGGCAGGTGGATGACGAAGCCAATCGCGCCCTGCGCCGCAAGACGCACCAGGTGATCCGCAAGGTAACGCAGGATTTGGAAGGCTTTTCGTTCAACACGGCCGTTGCCGCCATCATGGAGCTGCGCAACAGCATCACCGACGCCCAAAAGGCCAAAAACGTGAGCACGGCCGTGTGGAACGAGGCCGTAAACAGCCTGCTGCTGGTGCTGGCCCCCATCGCCCCGCACATCACCGAGGAGCTGTGGGCGCAGCGCGGGCACGACTACAGCGTGCACCAGCAGCCGTGGCCGCAGTGGGACGCCGAAGCTGCCAAAGAAGAGAGCCTTACGCTGGTGGTGCAGATCAATGGCAAAGTGCGCGACAAAATAGAAACCGACGCCGGGCAGGACGACGAGACGCTGAAGGAAATTGCCCTGGCCTCGGAAAAGGTGCAGGGCTGGCTGGACGGCAAGCCGCCGCGCAAGGTGATTGTGGTGAAGGGGCGGCTGGTGAACATTGTGCAGTGAGTGGGTGATTGGGTAATTTAGTAATTTGGTAATTGGACGGCCGTTTCTTGTGTGGGGAACGGCCGTTTTTTTGTGGCAAATTCTCATTAACAGTATACTGATGCGAAAGAACGTTCTCGTGAGAAAATTTTATGCCCAATCCCTACTTTTGTTGTAGCTGTATTCAAGACCCAAAGTATTTCTTTGGCCGTGAAAAAGAGCTAACGCGAATCTTTAACGCCCTGGAAACTACGCATACAGGGCAGTTGCAGAGTGTTTCTGTGGTAGGGCCACGACGGATTGGGCGATCATCGCTTTTGATACATGTAAAACAAACGTATAGCCAGCATCTGCAACACCCGGAGAAGTATGTTTTTTACTATGCTGACCTGTTGAGCGGACGATTCAATACCCGTCTCGGACTGATGCAAAATTTACTCATTGGATTGGCGAACAGTCTGCCAGATTCAGCCGAAACTTTAAAAGAGGCCCTGTTTGCAGCCAGCCAACCGCCTGAAATTTCATTGGGCCAGTTCGAAGAAGCAGTTTCTTTGTGCCACCAGGATTCCACAAATCACTTTTTTCCGGTAATTTGCCTCGATGAATTTGAGCAGTTAACAAAATATCCTAATGAATTTCCACGCTGGATGTTCGATTCCTGGCGTAGCTTAATCAATAAGGGTCATTTTGCTCTTGTGATATCCTCGTCTAAACCGTTGTATGAACTGGCACAAGAAGAAAAATTGACGTCTCCGTTCTTTAATATTTTTTCGGATTACGTGCCTTTGGGTGAGTTAACAAATGCTGAAGCTTTTCGTTTGGCAGAGCAAGGGCGGCGCTGTGATCGTGCCTTTACGACTGAAGAAATTGAAAGGGTGTATAAGTGGGGCGCTCAGCATCCCTTAAAATTGCAGCAGGCAGGAACCACAATTTATCAAGCAAAAGTGGAGGCAAATCCCAATTGGCGAGTCGTTCGGGCTGATTTTGAAAACAAAGTTCGGCAAGCATTCGGTCAAAGACAGGCAAAGCAGCGTTTGTTTAATAGTCTCCTTTTTTTTGTGGAAACTTTAGGGAATGTTTTAACAGTTGGTAAGTTCTCTGACCCGAAGGTACATCGATTGGTGGGTGTTTTTGCCCTGTTAGGATTGTCAATAGTTGTGCTTTTGTTGTTTTTTTCACCGATAATGCGCTCATGGGCAGGTCAACTTACCGAATTTCCCACCAGCACACCTATTCCGGTTCCAACAGAAACGCCCATTCCTTGACAAAAGGATTTAGTGATTCTACGGATTTAACGATTCTATGGATGAAAAGCTGCGCTTTCCCCAGGACAGCTTCAAGCTATTACATTGGCTTTTCTTTAAGCCGTTTACGCTGCGCCGTTACGTGCGCCAAATAGATGAGCGGCTGGATGAAGATTTAAAACTGTGGGATGCCAAACAGCATTTGCCGGATTCTCTGCAACTGGTGCATATGCGGAGGCTGGTAAATTTCTGGTTGGTGGCAGGGCCAGTGGGTATTTCATTATTTGTAGGCCTTGTCTTGCTGCTATTCCATCATATCCTACTAGTTCAGATTTGAGTACACGTTGTTGAAGTCCTCGAAGTACTCTTTTTGCATCTGCA
>JBHIWP010000400.1:0-5411 GCA_041987425.1 Promineifilaceae bacterium (SeqCode)
CCTTATTCCATCTCAAGTTGGGCTTGCTTTCCGTTGTTTCTGTACCAGTCTTTTTTATATAATTTCCATGCTCAATTAACTAATACTTCCCAGGTTCCCTGCCCACATCTCAGTCCAGCAGCACCACCAACGTCTCCTACACCACCTTGTCACCCCCTCACTATACTTCCTGCCGATGACTACCAGACAGGTTCTTCATGTAGAGAGCGGCCGTATTCTCATCCCGCAGGCCAAATGGTGTGACAGCTTTGCTACCAAGCTGCGCGGCTTTACTTTCCGGCGCAAGTTGGGGCCGCAGGATGGGCTGGTGCTGGTAGAGGCTAGAGACAACCGCATGAACACCGCCATCCACATGCTGTTTGTCTTTTTTGCTCTGGGCGTGATTTGGGTCAATGATGCCGGTGAAGTGGTAGGCACCGTGGTGGCCCAACCGTGGCGCCTCTCCTACATGCCACCCGCGCCCGCCCGCTATGTCATCGAAGGCCCGCCGGACATGGTGAGCCAGGTAAAGATCGGTGATCATATTCAATTTTTGGCGCCATAGTTGGTCAATTTTTAAAAATTGACCTACAGTTTTTTATGAAAAGAATCGGACTCTTTTTTCTACTATTATTCTTGCTGCTGCCCCTAACCGTTCAGGCCCAAACGGCCGATCCCACGCCAACGCCCAGTCCAGACGAAAATAGCGATCCCATCCCTCGCGTCCACACCGTAGCTGAAGGGGAAAACCTCACCTACATCGCCAGCCTGTACAGCATCACGATTGAAGAACTGCTAGCGCTGAACGGCCTGGACAACGCCGATAACTTAATCGTGGGCCAAACGCTCATTGTGCCGGGTGGCGAGGGTGAAGCGGTAGCCACAATCTACAGCGTGGGCGGCGGCGATACGCTGGCGCAGATTGCGGCCGTTTTCAACACGACTCCCACGGCCGTTTTACAGAGTAACCGCATGATCAATCCGGCACAGGAACCGGCCGCCGGGCAAACGATCACGGTCGTCAGCCGCACCGGCTCGGCCCTGCCCCAGGCGGTTACAGGCACGCCCCACGTGGTGGCCCCCGGCGAGACGGTCACCACGATTGCCGCCCAATACGGCATCTCCCCCGCGGCCCTGGCCGCCGCCAACGCGCTGCCCTATCCAGCCTATCTGTTGACCGGGCAGCGCCTGCGCATCCCCAGCGAGCGCCCATACCAGCATTTGAGCGGCGAGTGGCAGCAGGTGACCATACGGCCGTTCCCCATCATCCCCGGCAATACCGTTTCCATTTATGTAGAGAATGTGCTGGAAGGACGGCCGTCGGGCTCGTTTGCTGACCAGTCGCTGCAATTTTTCCCGGAAGGCAATGGGTTTGCCGCGCTGGTAGGCATCGATGCCTTTGCCGAGCCGGGCCTGTATACGCTGCGCCTGGAGGGGTCTGGCAGTCGCCCCTGGCGGCCGTTTGCCCAGCAGGTTAAGGTGCTTCCCGGGGACTACACTTTGCAGCAAATCCCGGTGGCTGACAATCCCGAGATTCGCCAGCAAGAGGACGAAATGCTGAGCGAGATATATCTCACCAACACAGAGCCGCGCCAGTGGGACGGGCTGTTTACCTCGCCCGTAACCACCACTATTATCACTGCGCGGTACGGCGATCCGCGCTCCTACAATGGCGGGCCCGTGGAGATTTACCACACTGGCGTTGATTTTGCAGGCACCGTGGGCACGCCTATTCTGGCTCCCGCTCCAGGAACCGTTGTTTTTAACGAGCTGCTGGAGCTGCGCGGCAACACGGTCATACTGGATCACGGTCAGGGCGTGTTTTCTGCCTACTTTCATTTGTCGGAAACGTTTGTCGCGGTGGGGGATCAGGTGGCCGCTGGTCAGTCCGTGGCTGCCGGTGGCGACACCGGACTCTCTACCGGGCCGCATCTCCATTGGGACTTACGCATACACGGCGTGCCGGTAAATGCTTTGCAGTGGCTAGAGATACCGTTCCCTTAATTTGCCTATTCGCAATTACTTTGGCGCAAGGGTGGCAGATTGGTATAATCTTACGCTGTGCTACAATTCAATTTTACTTAATTAAAAGCGTTAACAGTGTGTGAGTTGGGCACACTCAAACTTGATTTTCTCTGTTGACGAGGAGACCGTTGTGATTCAGCCCCGAACCCAGAATGAAGCTTATTGGGGACCGGATTTTACCCTAACAAATACCGACATCGAACAAATCTACAACCACTTTTTGGAGGTAGAACAGCCGCAAACAGCGGATGAAATTACGCGCATGATTATGGCTTACCGCGTGGCGGAAGAAGCCAGCGCAGTGAAGAAAAAGCTGTCTGGTCGCACCATTTACCAGCCGCGGAACAGCTATGATGTTGGCGATCAGCTGGTATTTCCTGCCCTGCAATTTGCTCACGGTGACGTAACGGCCGTACGTGATGGTTACAATCCACACGATGGGCAATTTAAAGTGATCACCGTAGAGATTGAAGATACCCCCCGTGAATTTGCTACTGCTTTCCAGCCAGAGCATGAACTTAATGCCAGCAACGGCAATGCGCTGGAAGAGCTGGTACAGGTAGATGTTGAAGAACTGGTAACGCTGTATGGGAAAAAGGTGAAAGCGGCCGTTGCCAAGGAACTGAAAGATCGCCCCGAGTTTGTTAAGCTGGGCGACGTCTGGTTTGTTAAGCAGTTAATGGCAGAAGTGAACGCCGGACACATGCACCTGGCTGAAGCCGTGCTGGAAATTAATAGTGGAGGCCCGCTCCCCACCGAAGAGATTGTGCCCCATCTGGATATGGACCCCGCGCTGGACAAGACAGTGCAGCATTTTTCTCTCAATTATCACCTGTTAAATGATAACCGCTTTGATGAAGTGGCTCCCCGCGGCGAGGTAGGCTGGTTTTTGCGCCGGTTAGAGCCAGAAGAGGTGCAAAGCACGCCAGATCGACTCATCTATCATCCCATTCCGCACGACCGGGCGCTGCTAAGCCCACAGCTGCTGCTGCTGGAGCGTGAATTAGACGATGAATGGTCTGATTTGGAAGCGCCACCTACGCCGCAACCGGTGGTATTTACTCTGATGTTTCCCCACCGTCACGCCGGGGTCATTCCGTTGAGTTCGCGGATACGGCCGTTGTTTCCCCCCAGCAACTCTCCACGACAGCGCGTTGTCTTCATTGACGACCAGACTGAAGAAGAAGTGGTAGGCTGGGTGGTGCAAGAGCATCGCTACATTTATGGCCTGGGTGGCTGGTACGAGAAAAACGGCATCCCGATCGGGGGCTTTGTGCACATTCAGCCGGGTCCAGAAGCAGGCGTCCTGAGCCTGGGCTTTGACCGGCGGCGGCCACAGCGGGAATGGGTAAGGCTGGCAACGGCCGTTGATAACCGCATACATTTTGAGCTTCAGCGCCGCTCCGTTGGCTGCGGCTTTGATGACCTGATGATTGTAGGCACCGATGTTGTGGCCGCCATCGACGCTCTGTGGCGACGCGCCGAAAACCAGCAGCGCACCGTTTCCTCTCTGCTGGCTGAAATCTTTCCTAAATTGTCTGATCTGACGCCCCAAAGTGCGGTCCACGCCAAAACCCTCTACAGCGCCATCAATATGCTGCGTCGGATGCCGCCCGGTCCACTTTTTGCTGAACTTGTGCGCCACCAGGCGTTTTTGCCCGTAGGCGACCATTATTGGCAGTTTGACAGAACCAAATGGCAAGAAGGAGCATGACCCAACGGCGCATGATGCAAAAACAAGGGCCACACTTTATGGAGAATTATCTTGGCTAAAAGTCCACGACCTCAACTTAAGCCGTCGTTGCTCAAAAAAGCAACGCCGAGCACGCGTTTTTACATTGACTATGACTGGTGGGACAAGTCCGATCTCGACCTGAAAACATACCTGCTCACTCGCCTGGACATTGGCGAAGACATTAATTTAGAATCTGAAACGGATGAGGTTGATCTGGTTGATCCTGAAACGGGAGAAGTCTCACGAGTAGACGGCTTCCAATATGTGATTCAGGCCTATTTCAGCCAGCTGCCAGACGATTTTGTCACGCGCACTTCGCTCGTGGATGCTGTTTTTTGCGTATTGCTGGCCAACGCCAACAAACCGATGACCGCCACCGAAATTGCCAAAAAGGTGAAGCGGTCCCCCAACACCATTATCAAGACAATGGGCGGCCCTAAAATTTACCAGGGTGTGCGCCCCATTTTGGATGAATAAATTTGGAGCAGTAAGTCTTCAACCGTCGAGCCTGAATCTGTTCAGACTCGGCGGTTTTTTATTTAACGGAATGTGTCTGAAGCTGCTGTGCAGTAAGGAAATTTTTGTGAAAGTACAGGTAAAGTTATATGGCATGCTGCGTTCCCATCGCCCAGAAGCAGCCGATGGTGCGCCACATCATCCTTTTGAGCTAACAGTGCCGGAAGGGGCAACGGCCGTACACTTGGCAAAAGAGCTGAGCATTGAAGACGGGCTGGTGACGGGCGTGGCCATCAATGGCCAAACAGCCGACCTGGGCACCGCGCTGCAAGATGGCGACCAGATTAGCCTCTTTCCCCCCTCAGCCGGAGGCAGCCAGCCAATGAACGTTTTAGTCGTCAGGTGACGCAAGCCAACAAAGTTGACGTTCATTCCCTTGCCGTTTAGAATTGCCGCCAAATCAGCATGCTTCAATCCCTGCCCCAGTAGCTCAACGGATAGAGCAACAGACTTCTAATCTGTAGGTTGGGGGTTCGATTCCCTCCTGGGGTATTCTTGGAGTAGACAAACCGCAGAGGCGCAGAAAGCGCAGAGGAACCATCTGCCACAGCCTGCTCCTTCTGTGGTTTTTTTTATCTTTTGGTCTTGGGTCACAAGAGATTGGACCAATTTTTGAGTCCTGTAGCTTCTCTGCTGCGGAAATTGGTCCAATCTTGAGCTGCTACTTATGCTGTTAATTACAGGCGCAACCGGCTTTTTGGGCCATCATCTGGTGCCCGCATTGGTGCAGGACGGCTACCGGCTGCGCGCCGTGGTGCGCCCCAGCAGCGATACGCAACTGTTGCAAAAATTGGGGGTTGAGCTGGCCTATGTTGAAGACATCACCGACAGGGCCGCTATCGAGCAAGCCTGTATAGGCTGCGACCAGATCATCCATGCGGCCGGGCTGTTTCGCTTTTGGGGCGAAATGGAAGAGTTTTGGCAGACAAATGTGGAAGGGACAACGGCCGTTCTGCAAGCCGCCAGGCAGCATCCCATCAAGCGCTTCATCTACATCTCAACTATTGCCGTCGTGGGCAAGCCTCCTACCAACCGGCCCATCGACGAAACCACGCGCTGTAATCCGCAAGAACCGTACCAGCTCAGCAAGCTGGAAGCCGAAAACCGCGTGCTGGACGCGCACGCGCAAGATGGACTGCCCGCCATTGTGCTGCGA
>JBHIWP010000401.1:0-5375 GCA_041987425.1 Promineifilaceae bacterium (SeqCode)
TCACCGTCGGTAACGCTGCCCAAACCACGAACGGCCGCACCGCGCAGGCGATAGCGTTCTACCAAATTGAGACGGTTGCCCAGCGCAGCGGGATTGCCCAACCAGACCACATATGCCTGGTCATTCATCTCATAGCTGTAGCGATAGGTCAGACTGGCACCATCCCATTCCAGGGGGGAAGCATCGCCCGATAAGGCCAATTCTACAGCCGTTCCCGGCTCCACTTCTTCACCACCAGAGATAAATTCCAGCTCGCCAAAGTTTGCCAGCGCCTCTTCATTAGAAAGCGCCAGATAGGCATCACCGACGCGTTCAACTGCACCGGCATTCACTAAAATTGCCAATTTGGTGCGATCCACCTGACGCGTTGCCCAATTCAACATTTGCATAGCTATGCTGTTATCGCTGTAAGCTGCCGGATCAAGCGGCATCGTCGCGTAAACAATGTCTGCTGTCTGGCCAATAGCCGCCCAATCTTGACCACCACTGTCCCACTGACCACCACTTTCCTCGGGTGTTGCCAGGGTCACAGCCAGAATTAGATTTTGGGCATGAAGCGCGTCAGCGAGGCTCATAACAAAAGAAGTAAAGGCTTCTTTTTGAGCCAAATTTACACCCTGGTAATCAAGGTTGATTCCGTCGAAACCGCCGGAGACGACCGTATTTACTAAAACGTTAATCTGGTTCGTCTGTGCTGTTGAATCACTCAACAGACTGGCCAGGGCATCTTCATCAACAAGTGCACCAACATTTGTTACCCGCACCAAAGCGTCAAATTCACCAGCGGGCAGTTCGGTGACTTCGCCCTGCAAGGCGCCAGAATCGCCTAAAACCAGCGTGCCTGCAGAAAGCTCCGTCAGGCTGGCCAAGGTGGGTTCTGGCAGCGTTTGCTGGGGCAGCAGCTCTGCTGCTACGGCGACAACTTCGTCTGCGCCGGGCTCTAGCAGGGTGAATGCCTGATATAAGTTGTGTTCCGGGGAAACGATTTGGCGAGTTTCTACATCAATATGACTGGGGATGAAATGCCAGCTAGCGCCATTCCAACCGTAAAGATCAACCATTTCAACGGCCGTTCCTGCGGGCACGTTTATGGCTACCTTGCCACTCAGAGCTGGTGCATCATGGTCCACTTTAAACACGTTGCCACGTACGGTCGCATTTGTCGGAAATGCTCCAATCGCGTCGGCAGCATCAGTCTCAGCCAGGCTGCTGACGTTCACCACAGTGCTGGTATCGCTGACGATAACATCTACTTCGCCAGGAATCGACAGATTGCTGGCAACCACTGTTTCTGCCTCGGTAGGGGATGCTGTTGGCGAACTGCTGGTGGGGGTTTCATCTGCACCCATCCCCAGGCGTTGGCCCAAGGAAATGGGGGGCAAGAATAAGCCAGCAATAAT
This sequence comes from Promineifilaceae bacterium (SeqCode), assembly GCA_041987425.1. Taxonomy (GTDB): domain Bacteria; phylum Chloroflexota; class Anaerolineae; order Promineifilales; family Promineifilaceae; genus Leptofilum. Next base: position 1,401 of record JBHIWP010000401.1, read on the forward strand.
CAGGAGCACAACAACAATAACGCCGCCAATTAACATACCAGAGGGTCGGCCTTCAGTTGGCGTTTGTTCTTCTATTTCATACTCTTCAATTTCTGAGGTGGTGTCTACAGACGGCCGTTCCTCTTCCATAATTTGGTACCTCCATTGTCTAACAAAGTTGCCCGGCCAGGGCATCTGTAAGCGGGATTAGGAAAAGGCCGTTTACCGGCGAGGAGAAGAAACAATGTCGTTGCCAACACATCTCTCCTGCTTTTAACTTGTCCCTCTTCCCTAAAAACCTGCCCAAATGCGAGCCTTTGCTAAATGAATACATCCGTTTGCAAACTCTGTATTCATTGCAGCTGTTCTATCTGTCAAGCTGCTTTTCTTATTCGCCCGTAATTAATTAAATTTGGCAAATAGATATACGCAAAAAGCGGCTACTGAACGCACCTGCTTAACAGAAAAATCGGTCTATCCGATCTGGTTCTGTTAATTAATACAAGCTTACGCTTCTTAATGGTCGTTCATCATGAGCCGCTTAACATCTGGTACTTTACTCCACCAGAGCGGCGAACATTCTAGCACAAGGATGAAAAAGGAGGCAAACAAGCCTAAGCCTCCTGGCACGTTTGTGGGTAAATCGTTGAGAAAACGTTAAGAATGGCGGTAGCAAAGCCCAACAGCGTGGCCTCTCTACCTACAAACAAATGGCGTTAATAATCATCAAAACCAAACAGCAGCGTGTTTGGGTGTATATCTTTCCAACCAAACCAGAAGGAGGTGGTGCTTTTTAAACGAATGAGCTGTGCTCCATCTAAAGCACCGGCTATTGCCTGGCCTGTAAGTGCGTCCCAGGTAGTGCCGGTCTCGTTGTCTTGAAGGACGTGGAGCGAGTCTGTCTGAGCAAACGTCAGGGTTTGTTCGTTTACTACCCGGCTATAGGCAAGTGAAACGGCCGTTTCCGGGTCAAACCACACCAAAACCGTCTCATCGCCTACCGTATCATTTACTACCGGCTGCTCATTGAGAGCGCTAAAGGGATAGGCTATCACGCTATTGTCCAACTCCACACCGTTAACGAATTCCTTTACATATAGCCTGTCATCCTGAATTGTTTCCGGGATTACGCCTGTGGTGCTGGAAGCATAATAACCGTCGTAAGTATCGCGCGAGCCGCGACGACCCTGTTTGTCTAGCGCCAATGTGTCTGGATGTAGTTCTTGCCACTGTGCCCAACTCATCATCCACGAAGGCACAAATTGCAGCTTGGTGCCAACCAGTTCACCATCCACAGCTTCGCCCAACAGCTGGCTCCAATAGCTCCTTGTCTGCCGATCGTACATTACCAATACGTTGCGGATTAGCTTCCCAGAAACGCCAAACGTATACTCTTCGCCGTAGATTTCTCGGGAATACACGATTCCCGTAAAGCAAAGCGGTCACCAGGTGACGGCGATTTTTACGCCGCCAACGGTGTCGTTCACAATTTCATGATTGCTCAGGTAAGGCACAGAGTAGGCCCGGGCGTCGCCGTTAAATTCAACGCCGATGATCAGCTCATCTAGATCGTAAAATTCTTCTGCCTCAGCGGCGCTTAAAAAGCGCGGGTTGTCGATGGCCGGGATGGCGTCTGGTGGCAGCAGCGTGATCATTTCGTAATCGGCGTATTTTTCTGCCGGAAGGCGTTCTGGCGGTGGGGCAAGTGGCTCTAAAGTCTCTGCAACTTCAGCAGCAGAGGTTGGAACAGGCTGCGAACTGGTCACTGAATTTTCGGTAGATTCGGCCGTAGGCTGCCTGCCTGTGCAAGCGGTCAACAGAATTAGGAGCATGACCAGCCAGCCTGTTTGCCTGCTCGCCCACTTCCTATTCATTCGTTTCATTCGTCACTCCCTTGTTTTTACTTACAGTTTTACTATACCGTAGCAGTTTAGAGCCAACTATTCTGTAAGCTTGACACGGAAACGGCCGTTGCTATACTCCTCTCATGCCGCAGTGCGTAATAATCCAATAAATACAAGGAGTTCCAACTATGACAACCCCAGCAGATATTTTTGCCAGAACCGAAGAAAATTTCTTGACCGACAAGGCAAGCAACATGAACGCCGCCGTTGCTTTTGATCTTTCCGGCGAAAATGGCGGGCAGTGGACCGTGAAGATTGCTGACGGAACCTGTACCGTGCAGGAAGGTATTGCCGACGGTGCAGACGCCACGATTAGCATGGATGGCAGCGACTATGTGGACATGATGACGGGCAAGCTGAACCCTATGATGGCTTTCATGGGAGGCAAGGTAAAAGTAAGTGGCGACCTCAACACCGTCATGAAGTTCCAAACGATGTTTAAAACCGGCTAAAAATTGTAATTGAGTAATTGCGCAATTAGGCAATTACTCAATTACCCACCTTTTGAGCAATATCTGCGTACTCCTGCCGTTCGGCCGTTTCTAACTCCACCCCTACCAAAGACAATATTTCTGCCATAAGCCCGGCTTTGCGTTCTGCATCGGAACGCGACCAGGTGCGTGATTTTATCTCCAGGAAGTAGCCAGGGATTTCTGGCTGTAACACTTTGTCAAAATTAATGGCAAAATCCGTGTCCTGATAAACAATGTGCCAGCGCAGCCGATCTTTGATCACCTCAATTTCTGACTCCGGCGCAAAGTATTCGCGATAGAAGCGCAGGCTGCGATCTGCGTCTGCCCAAAAGCGCGTGCGGGAGAGCATTACCGCATTAGGGAACTCTTGCCGCTCGGCCTCACCAATGAGGGTGAGGCGCGTGCGCGTCTGGTATACCTGGTCCTTTTCATCCACAAACTCATCTTCGCGGTAGCGCAGCCGGGCTGAGTCGGGGTCTTCGTTGGCGAAGATGAAGTAGTGATCATACTGTTTATAGTGGGCACTGCGCGTAATGGTGCAATGCTCGCTGTGGAGAAAGTCCATCACGGCCGTTTTCTCCACCAGCGGCGCCTTCACCTGCACTTCAAAACTTTCCTGCCGCTGCACGCCAGAGAGCAGCACAAGTTTATTGTATGGGCTGGATTCACGTCGCAGCACAAAGGCGTCGATCTCAGCCGCCACCTGGGCCGCCTCCACCTGAGCTTTGGCCTCATCTACCGTCAGCAGTTCCTGATCTTGCATCAGCCAACGGCCGTTGCACATCACGTGCTGCACATCACCACTTTTAGCCGCATAAATCAGCCGAGAGTAAACGCCATCTGGATTATTGTGGAACTGGGGCCAGTTGTGCACGCCGCCCATCGCCACCACCGCCAGGTCAGCCCGCTTACCCACCTCCAGGCTGCCTGTTACGTCGCCCATATGCACCGCCCGGGCGCCGCGACGCGTCACCAGCTCAAAAGCCTGCCGCGCTGGCAGCACGGTGGGGTCGTTCGATTGGGCCTTAGCCAGCAGAGCCGCCAGACGGACCTCTTCCACCATATCTAGATCATTGTTGCTGGCCGGACCGTCGGTGCCCACGCCAACATTAAGACCCGCTTCCAGCATTCCCTTTACGTTGGCGATGCCGCTGGCAAGCTTAAGGTTACTGCTCGGGCAGTGGGCCACGCCTGCGCCCGCTTCCTTCAGGGCAAACATTTCGCTCTTTTCTAGATGGACACAGTGGGCGGCCAACAGCTTAGTGTTGAGCAACCCGTGGCTGGCAATGTGAGGCACTACGGTTGTGTGGTGCTGCTCACGGCAGTTGTCCACTTCCAGCTTTGTCTCGGCCACGTGGGTGTGGATGGGCACGTCAAAGGCGCGGGCCAGATCGGCACAGGCGCGGTCCATCTCTGGCGTGCCGGTGTACCAGGCGTGGGGAGCCACAGCAGGCTGAACCAGCGGGTGACCGTTCCACCGTTCGATGAAGCGACGTGCCAGCGTCAGCGCATCTTCGTAGGTTGCCGCATCGGGCGCGGGGAAGACAAGGACGGTTTGGCCCAATAAAGCCCGCATACCGATAACGGCCGTTTCCTCCGCAATCGCCTCTTCAAAATAA
>JBHIWP010000402.1:0-5368 GCA_041987425.1 Promineifilaceae bacterium (SeqCode)
AAAATAACTGAAAACCAGCTAATCAATTTCCCGGTTGATTCAGGAATCAGGCCATAGTGAAACGGACAACTTTTCAATGTCATTTCGAGCCGCTTTTTGGCGAGAAATCTCTGAGACGGGTCGTAAACTGAAACCCCACGAAGTCTAGAAGGATTTCTCGGAGGACCTCGAAATGACAAGAGACAAATTGGGCAGAAGTCTGACGGCTATTACCCTGATGCCGGGAATATATTTCACAGAAGTACTTTAGCATAAGATTTTTAACAGACGTATTCCCACGCAAGGAGGAGAAAATGTCTAAAAAAGCATACTTGTTGACGCTTTTGTTTGTGTTTATGTTCGCACTGGCTGCCTGTGGCGGCGGGGAAGATTCTGCAGATGAACCCTTCACCATTGGCGTTTCCAACGGTTTCGTTGGCAGCGAGTGGCGCACCCAGATGATCCAGGACATGGAAGAGGTAAACCAGGAGTTTATGGATCAGGGCATCACCACAGAGCTGGTGATTGAAAGCGCTGATGTAGACGTTCAGGGTCAGATTCAGCAGATTCAGAACCTGATTAACCGGGGCGTCGACGCGATCATTGTCAATCCCAACGACCAGACAGCCCTCAACCCCATAATTGAAGAAGCTGTAGAGCAGGGCATTGTTGTCATCGCTGTGGATCAAGAGATTTCTGCGGAAGGGGCTTATAATGTGGTCATCGACCAGACAGAATGGGCCCGCATCAGCGCCCGCTGGCTGGCTGAAGAGCTAGGTGGCTCTGGCGATGTGGTGCTGATTGAAGGCTTTGTGGGCCATCCCGCCAATGAAGCGCGCATGGACGGTGTGGAAGAGGTATTTGCTGAGTATCCCAACATTAACGTGGTGGGCCGCGACACGGGCATGTGGGATCAGGCCACCGGCCAGCAGGTTATGTCTGACTTCCTCGCCTCGCTGCCAAACATCGACGGCGTATGGACGCAGGACGGCATGGCGTTGGGCGTGCTGCAGGCTTTGGTGACAGCCAATCCAGACGAATGGCCCGTGATTGCTGGCGAAGCCCGCGCTGGATTCATTAAGCTGTGGCAAGAAGTACGAGAATCGACAAATCCTGATTTCTCCACGATTGGCGTGGTGAATCCGCCGGGAATTGGGGCCAGTGGCCTGCGCGTTGCAGTAGAAATTTTGCAGGGCGGCGAGGTTGACGAATCCCAGCTAGAGGGTCCGTTTGGCAACTCGCTGTACGTGCCCATTCCTGGGCAAGTCACGGCCGAAAACTTCGATGACACGTACGCCGAAGTGCAGGACCAGCCAGATTCATACACGCTGGACGGCATGATTACGCAAGAAGAAGCTGCCGGCTTCATGAATGAATAAATAAGTCATGATGCGTGAAACGTGTTACGTGAGAAAAATCACGCGTCACGTTTCACGCATCACGTTTGGATTAGCTACAAATGGCAAAAACCCGCGTTTCCCTTTCAGCTCAAAGCATCGTTAAACGTTACGGCGGTGTCCTGGCCCTGGCCGACGGCACCCTGGATGTGCACTCGGGCGAAGTTGTAGCGCTGCTGGGGGCCAACGGCAGCGGCAAAAGCACGCTGAGCAAGGTCATCACCGGCGTGGTGGCTCCCAATGAAGGCAAGCTGCTGCTGGATGGAGAACCGATGCAGTTTGCTTCGCCTCAGGCAGCACAGCGTTTGGGCATTACGGCCGTTTACCAGGAACTCAGCCTCATTCCAGACATGTCCGTAGCGGAAAACATCTGGCTGGGGCACCAGCCGCTGAAGTGGGGCGTCGCCGTAGATAAAAAGGCAATGCACCGCAAAACTCAAGAACTGCTGGACCTCTTTTCTGGCACGGTGCAGCCAACTTTGCAGCCAGATGAACCAGTCTCTGCCCTGCCGCCTGACGAGCGGCAAATTGTGGAAATTCTCAAGGCGTTGAGCCTGGACCCGCGCCTGATCATCTTGGATGAAGCCACCGCCAGCCTGGACAGCCAGCAGGTGGGCCGCCTGTTCGATCTGGTAGCTAACTGGAAAGAGCAGGGCAAGGCCATCATTTTTGTCTCGCATCGCATGGAAGAGATATTTCGCGTGGCGGACCGGGCGGTGGTGCTGCGCAACGGCCGTACCGTGGGCCACGCCAACATTAACGAAACCGATGAACACAAGCTGGTCACGATGATGGTGGGTGATGAAACGGCCGTGCCCCGCCAGCTTGCCCATGAGCCGATCTCGCCAGAAGCGGCCGTGCGCCTGAAGCTCAAAAACGTTCGCTCTGAGGTGCTGCAGGACATCAACCTGGAAGTAGGTGACGGTGAACTGCTGGGCATTGGCGGTTTGCAAGGCCAGGGGCAGTCGGACCTGCTCCGGGCTATTTTTGGCGATATGCCCTTTGCCGGGGAGATGATTTTGTCTGGTGAGGCAGTCCATTTCAGCCATCCCCGCCAGGCGATGCAGCACAATGTGGCCCTGGTTCCGGGGGACCGGGGCAGCGAGGGGCTGCTGCTCATCCGCTCCATTTTAGAGAACTTCCAGCTTCCCTCCTGGCAGCACTATGGCTTTCCGCTCAAAATGGAGAGTGCACGGACAGACACCAGTCGCATGGCAAACGAGCTCAAACTGGTGCGCTCCTCGTTAGATGCACCGGTCAGCAGCCTGAGCGGTGGCAACGCGCAAAAGGTGGTCATTGGCAAATGGCTGCTGCGCCAGCCCAGGCTGCTGCTGCTCAATGACCCCACCAAAGGCGTAGACGTGCATGCCAAGCGAGAATTTTACAATCTGCTGGCAGAACTGCGCCAGCAGGGCACGGCCATTCTGTTCTACAGCAGTGACGATGAAGAGCTCTTAGGACTGTGCGACCGCGTGCTGGTAATGCTAGACGGCCGTATCAGCGCCGAACTAAGCGGGGACTCCCTCACCCATTCCAGGCTGGTGTCTGCCAGCATGACAACCAGCCACGCCGAGGCACAAGCAACATTATGATTCAACGATTGCAGCTCAAGTACGTTTCCCTGCGGCATCCTTACCTGTTTGCGTTGGTTTTGATGCTGATTGCCGCCCTGGTGAACCTCATTCTCCAGCCCAATTTGCTGGAGCTACGGGTGCTCAACGGCAATTTGCGCTCGTTTCTGCCTTTGATGATTGTCACGGTAGGGCAGGCAATTGTGATAATGGGCGGGGGCATTGATCTATCGGTAGGGGCAGTGGTGTCATTGGTAACGGCCGTTATAGTGACCCAAATGTCGCTGGATGCCACGGTGGGGCACATTTTGCTGGTGGTGCTGCTGGGCAGCGGCGTGGGCATGGCTGCCGGGGCGCTAAACGGCTTTGGCGTGGCCTGGCTGCGCCTGCCGCCAATCGTTACCACCTATGCCACCTCGTTTATTTTTTCCGGCCTGGCCCTGTGGATATTGCCACGACCAGGCGGCAGCATGCCAGAAACATTTGCCCGCTGGTACCGGCAGGCCACACCGCTGAGCCTGCCGCTAGGCTTTTGGATTGCGGCCGTTTTGGTGCTGCTCTGGTATTTTTTGCGAAACACGCGGTATGGAGCCAATTTATTTGCGGTGGGAGGCAAGGCAGAGGCGGCATATGCAACGGCCGTGCCCGTCACTCGCGTCGTATTTAGCACCTACGTCATTGCCGGGTTAATGTCTGCCCTGGCCGCCCTCGCCCTGACGCTGGGCACCAGCTCTGGGGATCCGCGCATTGGGGACGCCATGACGTTAGATTCTATTGTGGCTGTGGTGCTGGGCGGCACGCGCCTCAGCGGCGGGCAAGGCGGTATTGCCGGGTCGCTCCTCGGGGTCATCATCCTGGGCCTAATCCGCAACATTATCTCGTTTGCCGACGTGCCCAGCTGGTACCAGACGTTGGTCGACGCCCTTATCATCATCACCGCCCTGGCGGCACCAGGCATTGTTCAGCTCATCAAAAGGCGGCGGCTGTCATGAACAGACTCAAATCGCTAAATCTCAATCCGCCGCTTATTGCGCTGCTGCTGGCAATTGGTCTGTTTTTCCTGGGCGGTCTCATCCGTCCCGGCTTTGTCAATACGGCTCAGGCCATCAACATCATGCGCCTGGCGGCCTTTTTGGGCATCATCGCCGCCGGGCAAACGCTGGTGATCCTTAGCGGTGGTGAAGGCATTGATCTGTCTATTGGTGCAGTCGTTACCCTGGCCGCTATCCTGGCCTTCCGCCTCAACAATGGGCAAAACGAGCTGGTGCCTTATGCGCTAATTGTTGCTCTGGCTGCGGGAACCTTCATTGGCCTGCTTAACGGCATGGGCATCGCTTTCCTCAACATTCCACCGCTGGTGATGACCCTGGGTATGGCAGGCGTGGTGCAGGGGCTTGTTTTAGCTATCACCCAGGGCCAAATGATTGGCGACACAGCCCCTATTATGGGCCGCTATATTTCTGCGCCGCTGGTGCTGGGCATCCCTGGCGTCATTTTCATCTGGCTCATTCTTGCCCTGTTCATCTGGTTGCTGCTGGAACGCTCGACCTACGGCAAGCAGCTGTTTGGCATCGGCGTCAATCGCGTAACATCCCGGCTTTCGGGGGTGCGCGTGCCGCTTGTCGTCCTGGTTACCTACAGCCTTAGCGGCCTGCTGGCGGCCTTTGGCGGCTTTATGCTGCTGGGCTTTACGCAAACCGTCTTTATGAATTTGGGCGGGCCGTATTTGTTTCCGTCGGTGGCTGCGGTGGTGGTGGGCGGCACGGCGCTGGCTGGCGGCAAGGGCAGCTACTGGGGCACGATGGCTGGGGCGCTGGTGCTCACGCTCATCACCAGCCTGCTGACGGCCATGCAGCTGCCGGAAGCGTTCCGGCAAATGACGCTGGGGGTTATTTTGTTGGTGCTGATTTCGGTTTACGGCCGTCAACGCAGCCTGCGGCAATAAAGAAAAGTATCCGCAGATTTCGCAGATTACACAGATTTTTATCTGCGAAATCTGTGTAATCTGTTGACTATTGAAGAAGGAGAACGATCATGGAAACACTCAAACTTGGTATTGTTGGCGCAGGCTTTATCACGCGCTTTCAGGCGCGCGCCATTGCCCAGATCCGCAACATGGAAATTGCCGGACTTACCTCCAGAACCAGGGCCAGTGCAGAAGCGGTGGCCAAAGAAGTGCGGGAAGCAGGCATTGGTGAAGCCATCGTCTACGACAGCGTGGGCGAGATGGCCAACCATGTCGATGCCATCGCCATTTATTCACCCAACTTTACCCGCATCGACATTATGGAGCAGATTGTTGAGGCCGTGAAAAAAGGGGCCAGGCTGACCGGGGTGATTTGTGAAAAGCCGCTGGGACGCAACATGAAGGAGGCGCGCCTCCTGGCGGAATTAGCCGACGAGGCCAATCTGCGCACTGCC
>JBHIWP010000403.1:0-5357 GCA_041987425.1 Promineifilaceae bacterium (SeqCode)
CTGACCCTGTCCACCAATGTTGAACAGCCCAGCTTTAAAGGCAAAGGCAACGGCCAATCCACCCAGGATCAGCGGCGTGGCTTTTTCCAGGGTGCGGCCAAAAGCATTCGCATTGCCAAATGCGCCACGATATAGGGCGGTATAAGCTTCCCACGGATTTGAATCTGACACCCAAAGGATGATGCCACCAATGATACCAGCCAGCAGAACGGCCGTTAGCGGCACGCTTACACCCCGCCAAAGACGAACCACACCAGCAAAGATGCCGTCGCGTTGCCTTTCTGTAGTTGTGTCTTGTGACATAGAATCGCCTTTTGCAGTGGAAAAGGGCTTCTTTTGGCTGTAGCGGTTGCCCTAGTTGTGTCAGTTTAGCAAACAAAAGCCTGTTTTGCTTCTAACCGACGATAGCAAAAATGTGCGACGCGCCGGTAAGGCACGTCGCACATTACAAGTTAAATAATCAAGTCAGCAGAGCCAGTTGATTAACCACCGGGAACGTAGCCTGTCTCCAGAGAGCCATCTTGCAGGCCCGTGTTAATTTCGTCCAGCGTGGCTTTGATTTCGTCGGAAACAACGCTGTCGAAGTCATGGAACGGAGCCAAACCAACATCACCAAAGAAGTTGCCAGCCGGGAAGCTGCCGTCTTGCGCAGCAGAAACCAGATCGAAGACACCGGGGGTGATGAGCTTCATCGCGCTGGAAACGAGGCAGGAGTGTGCTTCGGGAACGGTTACCCACTGATCGCTATCTACACCGATGCAGAACACACCTTCGTTACCGGCCACCTCAATGAGGGCGCCATTACCCGTTTTACCACCAGCGCCAAAGATCACGTCTGCGCCCTGGCCAATTGCCTGTGCGGCCGTGCTGGCACCCCATTCGGGATCGGTGAAGGCTACATCAAGGCCACCAGGATGATAGGTGGAAATGATGTTAATGTCTGCATTCACGTATTCGGCACCATTCTCATAACCCTCTTTAAAGGCTACAACAGGGGGGACAAGATCTGTTCCAAGAACAGCAGCAATGGTGTTCGTTTCGGTGAGCAAACCAGCTAAGGCACCAGCCAGGAAGCCAGCTCGGTCTTCGTTAAAGATAAGGCCAGCCACGTTTGGAACGTCATTGGCTTCGTCTTCGTCGAATTGCCAGGCCTGGAATTGGTCTACACCGATGAAATAGACGTCAGGATAGTTGGCGGCTGCCTCGAGCGTGGCCTCACCCAGTGCAAAGCCAACAGTTACGATAACATCGTACCCGGCGTCGGCGAACAGGGCGATGTTAGCACCGTAATCTTTGGCATCACTGGTTTCGATGAAGTCAACCTGAGCACCCAGTTCGGCTTCGGCGCGTGCTACGCCTTCCCAGGCAGACTGGTTGAAAGATTTGTCGTCAATCTCGCCTACGTCTGTGACCAGACCAACACAGAAGACTTCTTCGCTGGCGCAATCGCCGTCAGCGGCCTCTTCTTCCATTTCTTCTTCCATTTCTTCTTCCATCTCTTCTTCGGCCGTTTCTTCTGTTTCTTCGGCAGTTGTGTCGGTTGTGTCTGTCTCATCAGCGGCTGGCTCATCGCCACCGCCACCACAGGCCACCAGAGCCATTGCTAAAATGAGTAACAAACTTATCAACCAAAACTTTGATCTTTGCATATTGTTCTCCTTCCTTTCTAAATAAAGAAACTTTTGCAATTGACGAATGCGCAGGCATTGTCTCTGCCCAGTAAAAGGTGGGGGGAATTATAGTGGTAAGCGATTAAAGCAGCAATAGTCAGGACCGCCCGTTCCTCCTATTCTTAGGTGATTTTTTGCCTTTTTTACGTCGAGGCAACGCTTTTGGGGGTTTTTGGGCGGTGGACGGCCGTTTCCTGGCGGTTTCTTTTGGGGTAGGAGAAACAGCCCCAAATTCTTCAATTTTTTGCAGCAGGCTGCGCAGCTTGCGGTTGCTTTGTAGAAGGGGGTACGCTTGAATCATCTCCCGGTACAGACGAAACCAGAGCTGGAAATCATCGCGACGGCCGTATCGCTCCATCGATCCCTGGCGCCGGAACTGCCACGGTTTGAAGCCCGTGTAATGAATACCGTACAGCACATCCAGAGTGGGATAGCCATTAAGGCTGTGGAAGCGTAAATCGACGTTGGTCCATTGGCCGGAGTAGCGCAGCGTTAGATACTGCATTTCCGGCCAGTCAAACGCATCACTGACGAGCGGCTGGACGGCCGTAGATTGGATGTCAGCCATGATGGCGTTGAATTCCGCCAGGGATGGCTCCAGCACGAGCAGAGAGCTAATAACGCCCATGTTGCTCGGGTCGTCATTGACACGGTTTGTAATTTCAGCGGGAATTGGCTGGCCGTGGGCGCATTCGGCGTAAATCTGGTGCCAGTTCCAGGTGCCGTTCTGCGCCACGCTGTCTGGAATGATGAAGTTGCCGTCTTCACCCCATTCCATGACGTGCGTTTTGCGCTCGTTGATGGTGCCAGCGGGGGCAGGCAGCGTGAAAAGATGGTCGTAGTGGCGCAGGGGCAGCAGGTCGGCATCCAGCAGGACGATTTTCTCGTAGGTGTGTCCCAGATCGCCATCAGCCCCCAGGCGCAGGGCGTGCAGGCGGGTAAAGACGTAGGGGAGATACGGCCGTTTCTGCACCCTTGAGTGGGGCACGTAAACCTTCTCCACATCAATCACCTGGTCATATAGTTGGGCCAGCGCCTGCCGCGCCGGGCGGCTGATTTCCTCTGTGACCATGCAGATAAGATCGGACTGGGTATTCTGGCGGCGCAGGCCATAGGCCAGCAGCAGCACCCCTGGCAGGTAGCTGTCGTTGAGCATGAGGAAGGTGACAAAAGCGTAACGGGAACGGCCGTTTGGTCGGCGCATGGTTTGGGGTTGGTAAGATTGCGGCTGGAATATTTCCGCTATTCTAGCCGATCATCTTCCATTGGTTCTACATCAGGTGCAGCCGCTAAAAACGCCTCAAAGTCAGCTCGGCTGCCTTTGCTTGCCTCAGCGCGAAGATAATCCATAGTACGTAATGCACTAATTTTTTCAGCAGCCGCCAGGGTCATGAATTGGTTGATGGATACACCTTCGGCCTGGGCCAGTTGCTTTATTTCTTTGTGCAAACTTTCCGGTAAACGAATGGTAAGGGCTGTCATCTTAATGCTCCAATTTTTGTCAGAAAAGCGCCTGATTTTATGACAGTAATACCGATAACGTGAAATGTCAATCCTTTTGGGGGGCGTTTTGGCTATTCTAGGGAGATTCCCCTCGAAAAATTGTTTTTAGCAGTTCCGGGGCGTATTTTTCGGCCTGGCGGCTGGAGAGGCTGCGGCTGTGGCATATGTCCTGGTATAAACGGCCGCTCGCCCGCCAACTTCTCTCTTGCGTTTCGGGATCCATTTCGATCAGGCCAAAGCGCTGGGTCCAGCCGCGGTCCCACTCGAAGTTATCCACCAGGCTCCAATGATAGTAGCCCATCACCGGATAGTTGAAGCTGATAGCCCGCCACACTTCGCGTAAATGGGTTAGCAGGAAAGACGGCCGTAGCCGATCCGCCTTATCCGGCACGCCATTTTCCGTAATATAAATCGGCTTCTTGTAGGGCAGCACTGCCTCAATCATCCTGTACAGCCCGACAGGGTCCACTTCTCCGTAATCCCCGTCGCTCACCACCGCGCCGGTTTCCCACTTTTGTGACAGCAAATCACCAAACGGCGGGAAGTTAACATAAAAGCGAGTGTAGTAGTTCAGGCCAATAAAGTCGTAGCTGCCTGCCAGGTGCGGAATTGTGCGGCGGCCAACGGGGAAGTAGAGACGGCCGTTGGCCATCGAATCCAGCCACATCTTGTTAAACAGCCAGCTCAACCGTCTGGCCCACCAGCCGCTCAGCGGCAAACCGCCGGGGCGGGCTTGCAGCAGGGTCATATTCTTGGCCACGCCCACCACTGCCTGGGGAAAGCGTTCTTTAATGGTGTGATATGCTGCGGCATGGCATTGCAGCAAATGAGGAATGGCCCTTAGCGCCGCATGCCAACCGCTGTGTTTGCCCACTGGAAACGCCCTCGCCAGATAGCGCATATAAACGTAGACCATCGGCTCATTGATTGTGACCCATTTGGGAATGAGATCCCCCAGTACGTCCACCACTTTGGCCGTGTACCGCTGGAAATATTCCACCACGATTTTGCTGTTGAAATCCCCTTTTTCTACCAGCCATAGCGGATTGCTAAAGTGGTGCAGCGTCACCATCGGCTCTATGCCACGGTTGTGCATGCCTTGCAAAATTTCCCGATAGCGCGCCAGGGCCGCATCGTCAAAGACGCTGGGTTCCGGCTCGATACGGCTCCACTCCAGCGAGAGGCGGTGGGCATTGGTGCCCATCTCGGCAGCTAAATCCAGATCTTGCTCGGCGTTGGCCCACCAGTTGCTGGCCAGGCCCGATTTGTGGTTGTGCAGGATACGGCCGTCTTCTTGTTCCCAGGCCCACCAGTCACTATTGGTATTGTTGCCTTCTACTTGAAAAGCGGCCGTTGCCGTCCCCCATAAAAAATCCTCTGGAAACAACAGTTGTGCCTGCGCCATCTCTTACTCCATAAATTGTTTGCAGGTTTGCAAGTATGCAGGTGTGCAACTTCACCCTATCCGTTCTGCAGATGCCAGCCATTATGTCACGTGCGTCACGCGTTGCCAAATTCAGAGATGGCAGGCAAATTCCTAACCGTTCTATGGACAATACTCCTAATTTTGGGACTTTCCAGATAGATAATCTTTGTGTAAAAATTATCTGCTGCTATACTTGAGAGCCGTGCAGCACTCTTCTAACAAGCATGAGCTAGCTTCGGAGGCTTTTGTGAGAGATCTGGTCCCACAAAGTAATTATTACTACCCAAACAAGATGGGACGCATCATGTTAACATCACTCGAAGAAGTTATGGGTCGCAACGGCTTAAATGCTTTGCTCAATCTTGTTGACCTGCACGAGTATATCCAAAATGCCCCTCCCGATAACCTGGAACGCGAATTCGACTTTGCCAATATCAGCAACATTAATCGTGGCCTGGAAGAGATCTATGGGCCACGTGGTGGGCGCGGGCTGGCGTTGCGCAGCGGACGGGCAATCTTTTCACGAGGACTGCGTCAATTTGGTGCGCTGGCTGGCGTTAGCGACCTGGCTTTTAAGGTGCTGCCACTCAAAACCAAGCTTAAAATAGGTATTCCGGCCGTAGCCCGAATATTCACCCAGTTTAGTGACCAGACAAGCCACGTAGAAGAGAAAGATGACCACTTTTTATATACGATTGATCGCTGCTCTATGTGCTGGGGACAGCAGGCCGACCGGCCTATGTGTTATATAGCGGTGG
>JBHIWP010000404.1:0-5325 GCA_041987425.1 Promineifilaceae bacterium (SeqCode)
GGGTAAAATCGGCCAGCTTATCGGCGCCGATGCAGATGAGGTAATTATTGCCGATTCGACCTCGGTCAACCTGTTTAAACTGGCCCTGGCAGCCGTGCAGTACAACAACGGCCGTTCCAAAATCATCACTGACGATCTCAACTTTCCTTCGGATCTGTATGTGTTACAGGGGGTTGCTCAGCTAGCAGAACGGCCGTTGCGGGTGCAAATCGTTCCTTCAGACGGCATTCACGGGCCTGTTCAGGCGCTGGCCGAAGCCATCGACGGGGATACGGCCCTGGTGGCTCTAAGCCACACCGTTTTCAAGAGCAGCTACTCTTATGACATGCCGGCCGTTACCCAGCTGGCTCAAAACGCCGGGGCGCTGATGCTGTGGGACATGAGCCACTCCGTCGGGTCTGTTCCGGCCGATCTGCACGCCGCCGACGCGCCGCTGGCCGTTGGCTGCACCTACAAATATCTAAACGGCGGCCCAGGTTCGCCTGCCTTTTTGTACGTCCAGCGGAAATGGCAATCCAGGCTGGGCAATCCCATAACGGGCTGGATGGGGCATGAGGCCATATTTGACTTTGACCTGAACTATCAGCGGGACGGCGGGCTGCGCCATTTTCTCACGGGCACACCACCTATCTTGTCTACAGCGCTCATCGAGCCGGGGGTGGATTTGCTGCTGGATGCGGGAATGACGGCGCTGCGGGCCAAATCGGAGCAGCAAACAAGCTATCTAATCGATCTGTGGCGCGAATGGCTGGAGCCATTGGGATTTCGCTTGAATTCACCAGAAGAAACGGCCGTGCGGGGTTCCCACGTGGCCCTGGGGCATGAGAACGGTTGGGGCATCAGCCAGGCTCTCATTAATGAGCTTCAGGTCATTCCAGACTTTCGCAAGCCAGATAACATTCGCCTGGGCATTGCACCTATTTACACCCGGTTTGTTGATATTTACAGAGCCATGCACCGCTTAAGACGGGCGGCGGCCGAAAAATTGTATGAACCGTAAAACAGAAACACAACAAAAGGAGCAGGGTATGACAGTTACGAAGAACGTAGAAATTGCAACAAAGCTAAACGAAGAGCGGGCGACCCTCAGGGCATTTTTTGACGAACTTGATGACGACGATTGGGACACGGCCGTTTATGACGAAGACACAACCTGGACTGTACTCGACATTTTGCGCCATCTGGTGGACTCAGAGAAAGGAATGACCAGACTAATGATGCAGTGGCAGCAGGGCAACGATCCGGTGCCGGCTGACTTTGATCTGACACGCTGGAACAACCGCGCCCTTGAAAAAACGGCCGAAAAGTCTCCTGAGGAACTGCTGCAAGCGCTCCGAGAAAACCGTATTGACCTGCTTAGCTTCATTGACACCATACAGGAAGAAGATTGGGCCAGACAGGGGCGGCACGGCAGCCTGCGCATCATGACCATCGAAGAGGTGTGCCACCTGATTGCCGACCATGAACTGGACCATTTAAGGGTAATGCAGGAGGCTGTTGGGGCTAAATAAAGCCGCCTAAAAATGAGATACCCCACAAGCAGGCGCTTATGGGGTACCTCTCGGGGGGGAGCCGTTTACAGTGTAACAAAGTTCAATAAATTAGCAAATCCAATATGCTTTTGTCTCCTGCCATACCTGTGGCTTTACGGAACGATTTAATCTGAAAATGCTCGAAGGCAAAGATGGCTCAGGCACTTTTCTACACGGCTTGTTTGCCAACTAATCAGTTGAGCGAATCCGGCACGAGCTTCTCCCAATCGCTGCGTTCGGGGAAGAGATGCCAGACGTTGTTGTCCAAGGCCTTCAGGTAGGTGTGGTTGTATTTATAGTAAGACGTGCGCTGCACGGCCGTCTGGCCCCCAACCTCCGGAGCTAATGCCCAGCCCAACCGATCCCGAATCGTGGGCTGAGTGCGCCACACGACGCCAAAACCCCGCTGCGGCTGGTAAAAACCGGGCGGTGGCTGAATGGAAGGGTCGTCCACCGGATCGCCTTCTTGCCAGGTATCTTCAAATGCCGCCCAACCATCGGCGAACACTGTATCGTCAAACAGCACGTAGATTCGGTCCTCTGCTCCCACCCAGATCATCACACCATGCTCAAACTGCTGCTCCGCCGAAGCTGACAGCAGCGCCGCTTCCTGCGGGCAAACGTCTGGCTCTGGCGCAAAGAACCAGATATGAGGACAGGTTAGCGGCAGCACCAGGGTGGCTGAATCGTAAGGATACCCGTCGCTGCTGGCAAAAAGGGCAAAGGTCTCCTCGTTTCGGCTGCTGCTGCTAATGGTGTAAGTCATGCTGCCCGTAGGGGCCACATTCCAAAATGAGCCAAACACCCCGCCCACCATATGGTAGAGCGTGACCGTCGTGGCCTGGCTGGTTTGCCAGTTTAGAGTTATCGTCTGACCTGGATCGGCAAGGGGCGCGTCGGCTGTAAAGCTAAGAATTTTGGGGGGCTTTGGCGGTGAGGAGATCAGTGGCAGGTATTGGCTGGCACCGCCCTGCGGCACGGCCGTTTCTGCCGTAGCGACCATGTGGAAAACGGCCGTTGCCAACAACAAACTCGCCAGTAAAATACCTATACGTTTAATCATGAGATGCCTCCATCCCAATCAAGTAGGAAGACACGCATCTTTTGTAAGGCGACTATAGCTGTGTCTGTTCGATTACAATACTGACTTAAAAGCGGATCATAAAAGATCATTGGGGCGTTCGCCAGTGACAAAACGTTAATTTTTCTCGCGGCAGCGGCAGAGAACACGAAAGGAAGTTCGATAGATAACCACCCTATAATCGCGCTGCTGCAACAAACAACGCTGAACCTTCCAAAGTTATCCCAATACACCACTCAACAATTACCCAATTCCTAAAAAATTAGAGCATCTAAACTGAGACTATTCTTATGGCAAAAAAAACAAGTGGAACCTACGTTATCGGGCATATCAACCCCGATACCGACTCTATCGCAGCAGCTATGGGCTATGCCTGGCTGCTGCAAAACCAAACTGAAGAAAACATTATCGCAGCCCGCGCCGGACAGCTCAACCCACAAACGGCCTGGGTATTGGAGCGGCTAAAACTAGAACCACCTCTTTTGCTTCCGGATGCTTCCCCGCGGTTCGAAAATATAGTTCATCGCCTAAACACGACCACGCCAGACAGGCCGCTGCGCGACGTATGGGCCATTGCCAACCGCACGGGAGGCGTGGCCCCTGTGGTAAACGAAGACGGCACGCCCTACGGATTGGTGACCGTACTGAGCCTGTTTCGCTTCTTAAAAGAGTCTGTGGGTGCCCATCCCAGACGCGAGGAAATGCGTATTGCCGAAATAATGGAACGGCCGTGTTCCGAAGCGTGTGATACAGATGTGCCGCGCTTCACCACCAGCAGCCGCATTCGAGATGTGCTGCCCCGCATTCTGCACGAAGAGCGCAGCGAATTTTGGGTAGTGGATGAAGAAGGCCGCTACCAGGGAATCTGTCGCCAGCGCGATGCGCTTAATCCCCCGCGCTACCGCCTAATTTTGGTCGATCACAACGAAATCGGTCAGGCGCTTGGTGCGCTTGACGAAGCAGATCTGATCGAAGTGCTCGATCATCACCGGCTGGACAATGCCCCCACGCGCACGCCCATCCGCTTTACGATTGACGTCGTGGGCAGCACCTGCACCCTCGTCTGCGAGCGCATCAACGAGGCCGGACTCAGCGCGCCGCCTGCCCTCGCCGGGCTGCTCCTGGCGGGCATCATGTCAGATACGCTGATTTTGAACTCGCCGACGACCACCAACCGCGATCGTGAAGCGGCAGAAAGGCTGCTGCGCTGGGCCAAAGTGGGCGACTCTCCCCTGGCCAACGAAACTGTGCAGTCCTTTGGCGAGCAGGTGCTGCAAGCCGGGGCCAGCCTTGCTTCTCGCACGCCAGACGAAATTCTTAATACCGACTTCAAACAGTATGAAGCCGGTGGCCTGAAATTTGGCATTTCGCAGGTGGAGGTGACCAACCGCAGTCAGCTGGGAGAATATATTACAGATTTGGGCGATGCGCTGATGAAGCTGCGCGATAGCCACGGGCTTGACTTTGCCATCCTAATGGTGACAGACGTGGTGCGCCGCGGCAGCCGCCTGTTGATTACCGACCAGATTCCGGCACTGGAGGGGCTGCCTTATCCACGCCGGGAAGACGGTACGCTGAACGCGGATGGAGTTGTTTCGCGTAAGATGCAGCTGCTCCCAACCGTGCTGGGCGCTCTAGAGGGCTAAGCGCCAACAAATAAGAAGTGCGGCGTGAGCATTCTCAAATGCGAACGGGTCCGTCGAGACGCTTTGAGGATGCTTACTCCTCACCCAACAGAACAGCTTTGTTTGCACTCAGTAGAGAAGCAAAGAACTATTGACGGATAGACTTTAACCGGGCGACACCTGCTTGTGAGCAAGGGGAGACAGTGATACCAGCAATTCGCGGGCAATTGCGATAACGTTTATGGGGGCCGTCATCATTTTCTCGAAACGGCCGTCCACAATAACGGACGGATCGGCCTGAATCACTGCGTGACGCAGTTCAGAAAGCTGGGTTTTCATTTTCTCGTTTTCTAATCGGGCAATATCGATCATTATTTTCCTCCACACAAAACCGTTTTCCCCAAACCCCAAGGCTTTAGTTAATAACTTAAGCACGGCGCTAATTTGCCAAAACCCTTGGGGTTTCTTTCAGGGACTCATTGGCTGGCGCTTCTTGCGGCTGCAGCCCATTTTGCCACCACAGCCACTCTTCCAGCAGCGGCATGGCGTGGAAGGCCGTTAGATCCAGCTCCAGCGGCGTTACGGACGCATAGCCAGCAAAAATTGCGCCTACGTCGGTGCCCTCATGAGGCACGCCGGTTGGCCGGTCACCGCCAATCCAGTAATAATCGTTGCCGCGCGGGTCGGTGCGCTTGTCCAGGCGGTCGCGGTAAACGCGCAGCCCCTGCCGGGTCAGGCGAACGCCCTTAAACTGGTCCGGCGGCACGTGAGGGACGTTAACGTTGAGAAAAGTGCCTTTAGGCAGGCCATTTTGCAGCACCGTGCGCACCACGGCCGCCGCCACATCAACCGCCAGCGTGTAGTCCAGTTCGAACACCGCGCCGGAACGGCCGTCTAACGAAACAGCTATGCCAGGAACGCCCCAAATAATGCCTTCCATGACGGCCGTAACCGTACCGGAATAGGTGACGTCGTGCCCCAGATTGGCGGCCGTATTCACGCCGGAGACAATCAAATCAACCTTGTCTTTCAGCAGCCCCATCAGTGCCAGGGCCACACAGTCAGACGGCGCACCATCACTGGTAAG
>JBHIWP010000405.1:0-5298 GCA_041987425.1 Promineifilaceae bacterium (SeqCode)
TTGTTTTCCAGGGCGCCTGCGGCCATGGTCCAGGTGACGGCAATGTTGGTGTAGCCACTGGTATCAATGGTGCGCCAGATTTGGCCATCCTTTTTGAGGCGGGCAGAGTTGGCCCCAATGGCAGGAGAATTATCGCTGGCGACGTTGCCAGAGCTGCTCCAACCAGCGTAGCCATCATCAAAATCGTCGAAAAAGAGCGTGTCTACGGCTTGCATGGGTTGAAGCCCGATGAGGAAAATGAAAACGGCCGTTCCCAGAACGGCCAGACCAATCAGGAAGATTCGTTTGTTTAACATTTATATTCTCCTGGCTGCCATATCTACGTGGATTAAGGTCGTAGCATTATAGGAGTAAAAAGTCGCAGAATTTTCGCAAACGGGTCGTCTGGATATAATCAGATAGATATGGATCGGTCGTTTTTATTGCAGACAAAGTTTTTGGTGCCGCGCTACGGCACCGATATCATTGCTCGGCCGGATTTGCTCGGCCGTTTGCAAACGGCCGTCAACAAGCGCCTCACCCTCCTTTCTGCCCCGCCCGGCTATGGCAAAACAACGCTGCTGGCCGAACTGACTGAGAAAACGGCCACGCCCTATGCCTGGTACCAGCTCGATGCCGTAGATGGCGATCCAACCATATTCTTGAGTTACCTTATTGCCTGTGCCCAAAATATTGAAGCCACTTTTTTCCCTGACAAGGAACCCACGCTAGGCCAGACAGTGGTCTCGCTGCTGGATGATAGCCAGCCTCCTTCTCCAGAGCGCATTCTGATCGTCTTCATCAACGAATTGACGGCCAGCTTACCCGCAGACTACCTCTTTATCCTGGAAGATTACCACCTGATCACCAATCCAAGCGTGCATCGTCTGGTTAACTTGCTGCTGGACAGTGGGCCGCCCCAGCTGCATCTTGTTATTTCCTCACGTACCGACCCACCGTTGGGCCTGGCGCGCCTGCGGGCCAGGGGCATGTTGGCTGAATTTCGCGCCACGGATTTACGGTTCAAGCTGGAAGCGGTACAGCAATGGCTAAACCAGGCCGTCCCGGGAACGGCCGTTGAAACCGCCCAGCTCCTCAATGAAAAAACAGAAGGGTGGGCAGCGGCGCTGCAAATCATTCTTTCTTCGCTGGCAGGCAAGGATGTAAACACGGTTGATCAATTTATAGCCGAACTATCAGGAACGCAGCGCTTCATATTCGAATACCTGGCTGAAGAAGTCTTTCAGCAGCACACGCCAGACAGGCAGCAATTTTTGATCAAAACGGCCGTGCTGGATCAAATGAATGCCGACGTTTGCAACGCCTTGCTCCACACTCAGGATGCTCAGCTCATTCTCGACAGCATGGAGAAAGATAATCTATTTATCGTGAGTCTCGATGAAAATCGGGAATGGTACCGTTATCACCACCTGTTCCGCGAATTCTTGTTGGGCAAACTGCGACGTCAATCAAAAAACGAATGGCGGCAATTGGAACGCCAGGCCGGGCATTATTACCGAGAAAGAGGGGAAAAAGAAGCGGCTTTTGCTCATTTTGTAAAGGCCAAACAGCACGATATGGCGGCAGAACTCCTGGCCCAATTTGCTCAGGAGTATGTGGAGCGGGGGCGTTTTGCCGTTTTGCAGCGCTATTTGGGTCATCTACCCGATGAGATTGTTAAGCAGTATCCGGAGCTGCTGCTGCAACATGGCAACGTACTGTGGCGGCTGGGGCAGAGCGGCACGGCCGTCTCCCGGTATAAAGATGCACGAGCAGCCTATGCCCAACAGAGCGACAACAGCGGCGTTTGTCGCGTGCTCATTCAGATGGCCGAGCTGGCCCGCAGCCAGGGAGATTACCGCCAGGCTCAGGAACTGGCCGGAGAGGCTTTGGCAGTTGTGCCCGCCGACGATCACGCGCAGCGAGCCAAAGCGCTAATGGCCCTGGCCAAGAGCGAAGGCTTTCTTACGGGTATGGACCGTGGGCACCAGCTTGGCGTAAAGGCCGTTGCTGCGGCCAGGCTGGCTGGAGATGGCATATCCCCCCGTGACCGGGCCAATTTGCTGCGCTCGCTGGGGCACATCTGTTGGTGGTATGGCGATCCGGAAGCGACCCTGCGTTACTGTCAGGAAGCGCTTAGCCTGGTTTCTGAGGAGTCGCCCATTGCTGCCAGCGTCTACATTACCATGGCCACGCCGTATGTCTATCGCCAGGCATTTGCCAAAGCCAGGCAGTACGCCGAACAAGGGCTTTCCATTGCCGAACAGCTCCACCTGCCGGAGCTGTTGCCCCGGGCTCATTCCAATTTAGGCAGTATTTTGTCGCGCGGCGGCGAGGCGGAAGCTGGCGAACGTCATCTACGGCGCTCGGTTGAGCTGGCTCAGGGGTTAGGGCTTGAATCATACGCCCGGGTGATGGCGGTAGGGTATCTGGCGCAAAATTTATGCAGCCAGGGCCGCGTTGATGAGGCCCGCCAGCTGGCAGAGGCCATTCTGTGGGAGCAGGCTGCCAACCCCAACACCTATGAAATGGTGGTTACCCGCAGCGTTCTGGCAGACATTGCCCTGGAAAGTGACAATCTGGAGGAAGCGCAGCTAATTTTCGAGAGCCTGGAGGAGATAAGTAAACGCCGCCAGTTTCGCATACCGTTGGCGATGGTGTATTTTGGATTGGCCTATGTGCACGGCCGCAACGGCCGTCTTGAAAGGGCCATTGCCTACGCTCAAAAATCGGTGGCCATTTTGGAGCCGCTGGGTACCTGGCAGCTCTACCTGGATCAGGGCGAGCGGGCGCGGTCGGTGTGCCAGATGCTGAAATCAGCGGACAAGAATACAGCTTTTGTGGATCAGGTATTGGCTCGGCTGCAAAGCACGCCAGCGATTGAGGTATTAGATCGGGAAACGGCCGTTTCCGTAAACTGTTTGGGTGAATTCCAGGTCCTTGTCAATGGGCAGGAAATTACGCAGGCTGATTGGGTTTCTACTAAAGCCCGCGACATGCTGGCCTATTTTGTCACCTGCCGACACAAACATATACCCTTGGAAAAAGCGACGACCGACATCTGGCCGGAACAAGGACAGCAGGGGCGTGCCTTTCATTCCGCACTGTATCGCCTGCGCCAGGCAATGCGCCAAGGGAACGAAAAAACTAAGTTTGTAATTGTAAAGGGTGGGGAATGTTGGCTGGATGCCGACCTGTTCAAGATAGATGTTAATGAATTTGAAACAGCATTTACCATGGCGACACAAGCCCCCCCACCAGAAGCCCAACAATGGCGCAAAAAAGCCATTGAACTGTATAGAGGAGATTACATGAGCAATCTTCTCTATTACGATTGGGTGACTAACGAGAGACAATATCTCCAGAATAAATTTCTGCTGCTTCTGGCAGAACAGGCAAAAGGTGAAGCGCAAAGCAACAACTACCACAGAGCAATTGACCTGATAAACCAGGCTATTGATCGAGATCCGCTGTGCGAAAACTTTTACTGTCTGGCCCTGAATTATTACGCGGCCTTACGGGATCGGGGAGGTATGGTGCGTTGTTATCAAGATTTGGTTCGGGAACTGCAAGACGCATTAGGCATACTTCCTTCAGCACATACCAGGCGGCATTACGAACACCTTCTGGCCTCGGTTTAGGTGGAAAACAAAGCGTCTTTAGAAACAGCTTCCCTCGATCTAGAAAATCCTTTATGATGTATCTATTGATACTTAAAACCGCTGTCAGATTTTATGGGGTTTTCCCTGATGCGTGAAGCGTAAGACGCGATCTGTCTTTGGTCACGCAATTTGCTTCTCGCAACCTGGTCTCATTTACCCCGTATATTCCCTAGGCCCAAAAAATCTGTTTTACAACAAAGGAGATTGACCGTATGAACGTGATTATCCCCGGTTTCATCCTCGGCTTTCTTGGCTGGTTTTTTCTGCGCTACGTGATCTTCGGCTTTTTCACAGTGGATCAAAACGAGCGCGCCGTCAAGACCCGATTCGGCCGTGCCGTGCGCCTGGGCAAAGGCACCACCCTCGAAGACCCGCTGGCCGATGTGCTCAACGAAAAAGACAAAGAGCGCTATATCTACCCCCTGGTGCAGGTGATCAAGCCCGGCGGCCCCTACTTCCGTTGGCCCTGGGAAAAAGTCCACAAAATCTCTGTCGCCACCGAAACCATCAACATGGCTCTGGATCTGGAAACGCCAACCGCCAACCACAACGGCACCATTCTCGATGCCGTCACCAAAGATCAGCTCAACATCGGCCTGACCGGGCAGATTCGCTACCAGCCCAGCGAACGCAACCTGTACGCCTACCTCTTTGGCGTCAAGAACCCGGTTGTGCACGTGATGGGCTACTTCATCGCCATTCTGCGCCAGCGCATTGCCAGCTTTGAATCACCTAACTCCACCCTGGTGGATGAAGAAGATATCGAGCTAGATGCCGGACTCATTAGCGACGTTTCCATCAACGACCTGCGCAAAAATCTGAACGAAATCAATACCTTCATGGAGCACGAATGCGCCTCGGCCGCTGCCCGTTACGGCATAGACCTGGACGCCTCGCTCATCACCGGGATCGACCCGCCGCAGGAGGTGGAGTCTGCCCTGGCAGCGATCAACACCGCGCACAACGAGGTCTCTTCAGACATCAGCCTGGCTAAAGCGCAGGCGGACCAAACCATCGTGCAGTCCAAGCGGGCGGTGGAAATTGAAACGCTGCGCGCCCAGGCCGAGGTGGAGCCGCTGAAATCCCTGGCAGAACAGCTGCGTATGATCAAAGAAAACGGCCCGGCAGCGCTGCAAGCCTATCTGCGCAACGTGCGGCTGAGCCTCTACACCAAAGCGGAAAACGTCATTTTGGAGGTGGATAAATGAGTGACTTTCTCCTGATTTTCCCAACGGCCTTTGGCTTTTTCATCTTCTTTTTTATTGCCGAACCGATTTTCCGCTTCTTCCTGCGGCTGTTTGGCGTATATGCCATTGTGCAGGAGGGCACGGCGCACGTCTACACGCTGTTTGGCAACGTGGTAGGCGTGCTGGAAGAGCCGGGACTGTACTTTCTGTGGCTAAAGATGGGTCCCAGCGCTCTGTTGGTAAACACGCTGGGCAAGCGGCACGTGCTAGACATGCGCCTGGACCAGCGCTACCTGCGCAGCCTGCCAGTAAATTCTGAAGAGGGCGCGCCGATGGGCATCGGCATCTGGTACGAAATGCAAATCAGCAATCCGGTGGCTTACCTGTTCAAAAACAGCGATCCGGCGGGATCGCTGGCGGCCAACGTGAGCAACGCCACGGTGCGCACGCTGAGTAATATGCCGCTGGAC
>JBHIWP010000406.1:0-5289 GCA_041987425.1 Promineifilaceae bacterium (SeqCode)
TGATGATTTGGTTTTGGACAAAATCTGGCGCCTGACCTCCGGTCATCCATATTTTTTGCAGCTTTTGTGCCACAGTCTGGTAAACCAACACAACCGGACAGAACGTAACTATGTGACTATTTCTGACGTGAATAACGTCCTGGACGGCATTTTAACCTCGGGTGAGGCTCATTTTATTTATCTGTGGTCGGAATCTTCCCCCAGTGAGCGAATGGTGCTTTTTGCGCTCAGCCGTATCATGCCGCTAACGGGCACCGCTTCAGATATTACGATTGGCGACTATTTAGCCGAAAGAGGTATGACATTGCCTCGAATTCAAATTCGGGCTGCCCTACACCAGATGGCGCTGCGCGAAATATTAATTGTTAATGATCATGAGGATTCAGATAATAGCAGCGTTTACCGTTGGCAGTTGGGCCTGTTGGGACTATGGGTTGAGAAGTATAAATCTTTTGGCAAGGTGCTGGATGAGGCTTACGCATGAATAATCCTTATATTTCGCGAGGGCCTGTCAGGGATGGGTCACTCTTTTTTGGCCGTCACCATGAACTGCAGGAGATTAGAGCTTTTCTGATGGGAAACCAATCGGTTTCAATTGTAGGCCCGCGAAAGATAGGCAAAACATCTCTTTTGTTTCATCTGATTCGCCCCAAAACGAAAGCCTCTTTGACGTTGGAACAGAAGTTTCTTTTTGTTTATTTGGACTGCGAGGTGTTAGGCGATAGCGATCACAGCGAAATTTTTGGTGTCTTTGCCCTGGAAATGGAGTTAGCCTTAGGCGAACAGGGGTATGAGCCTGAACCAACCTTAGAAAGGGCTATAGCTCATCCCACGCGCATAACGTTTGAAACGGCCGTGCGCAAGCTGAATCGACGCAATATCCGAATCGTCATCATTTTGGACGAATTTGAGAGACTTAGCTCGAATCCGAAGCTGAACGTCAATTTTTTTAATGCTCTGCGCTCCGCTGCCGGACGTTTTCAGCTCGTTTACCTGACCGCTTCAACAAAACCGCTTATCCACCTCACCTATGTGAATAACCAGGAAGAGATTTTATCAAGTCCGTTCTTTAATATTTTTGCGCACCTCCACCTGGGCTTGCTGTCACAGGCAGAAGCAGAACAGTTAATAGAAGCGCCAGCGCAAAGTCAGGGCCACCCTTTTACACAGGATGAAAAGTCTTTTGTCTACAAGCTCGCTGGCGGTCATCCTTTTATTTTACAGGTGGCCTGTTTTCATCTGTTTTCTTCTAGAGAAAACTTGGTTTCTGTTGAGGAAATGGTCCGACAAGAGCTGCAGGCCCACTACGAATATTATTGGCGCAATCTAACCCCACCAGAACAAAGCACTTTAGTGCGATTGCCTACGCTGTCCCTGGATCGAGAACCGGACACGACGATTGTTTCGGTGCTGCGCAACCTCGAGCAAAAATGTTTAATCATAAAACAGAATGGCACCTATCAATATTTTTCCGATTCATGGCAGACATTTGTCTGTGAGCAGGAAGTCCCGATTATACAGAATCATTCTTCCGGCTCTTTTAGCGGTAGCCATATTGCCCCGTACAAGATTGGTGATTTGTTGGGGCGGGGAGGAATGTCTGAAGTTTATAAGGGCATCCATGTACGGTTGGGAAAGCCAGTAGCAATTAAGGTCCTGCCCTCAACATTGGCCAGCGAAGGGGACTTTGGCGCCAGGTTTCTTAGAGAAGCGAGAGCGGTTGCCGCGCTCAGCCATCCAAATATTGTCCAGGTATTTGATTTTGGGGATTTTCAGGGAGCCTACTATATGGTGATGGATCTCATTGATGGGCAGGATCTGATGTCCTACCTCAATGAAGCTCAAACGCTATCGTTAGCTCAAGTTCTGTCAATTGGCAGGGATATTGCCGCCGCATTGGATTATGCGCATAGTAAAGGCATTGTCCATCGAGATATTAAGCCTTCAAACATCTTATTGAGAAAGAGCAATGATGCCCCTGCCACATGGCCCTACAAATGTGTATTAACTGATTTTGGCGTGGCTAAAATTCGCCAGGAGACGACAAGCTCCACCCAAACGGGTGGCATTTTAGGGACGCTTAATTACATGGCGCCAGAGCAAATTCGGCAGACTAGCCAGGTCACTCACCACGCGGATATATACGGGCTCGGGGTTGTTTTGTACCGCGCCTTGAGCGGCAGTTTACCCTTTGGTGGTGACAATTTTGGCTCTGTTATTGACGGCCATCTAAATCGCGAGCCACCAAATCCGCAAATGATTAACGCTCAAATTTCCGATACTACCGCTGCAGCTTTATTAAAAGCTTTGTCAAAAGAGCCAGAAAGCCGCTTTGAGTCAGCCAATTCATTTCTGTATGCGCTAGAGTCCAATATCTGATTCATGACTAAGTATGCCGGAACGCGCATACTGAATTGGTAGATTTAGCTCAGCTTTAAGTTTACTGGCAGCGTGATAAGGCCAATAAGGATCCCAAAGCAATAATCGACCTAGAATGATGAGGTCAGCACGGTGGTTAGCCACAATTTCTTCCGCCAGTTCGGGCGAGTTTATTAAGCCAACGGCTCCAGTACGAACGCCCGCTTCACGCCTTACAGCCTCTGAAAACGGAACCTGATATCCCTGGTGAACAGGTATCTTCTGCTCAGGAGAGCTGCCTCCGCTGGAACAATCAATTAAATCGATATCAAGCCTGGCCAGCTCCTTGGCAATGGCCAGCGTATCTTCTAACGTCAAGCCATTTTCCACCCAGTCAGTGGCTGAGAGGCGAACAAATAAGGGTAACTCTTCTGGCCACACCTCGCGCACGGCCGTAACCGTCTCCAGCAAAAACCTCATTCGATTATCAAGGCTTCCTCCGTACTCGTCAGTTCGATGGTTACTTAGCGGCGAAAGAAATGAATGAAGCAAATAACCGTGAGCGGCATGAAGCTCAATAATGCGAAAGCCTGCCCGCAAGGCCCGCTGGGCCGACGTCTTGAATTTGAGAATTAATTCACCGATTTCATTTCCGCTCAACGCATGAGGTACCAGGTCACCAGTTTCCCAGGGGATGGCGCTTGGTCCGACTACCTCCCAACCTCCTTTATCCGGGTAAATAGCAGTGCGACCCTCCCACGGCCGTCTGTGAGATGCTTTTCGTCCTGCATGGGCCAGTTGGATGCCCGGCACAGCTCCCTGTTCCGCAACAAATGCAGCGATGCGGCTAAACGCTGCCTCTTGTTCCTCATTCCACAAGCCAAGGCAATATGGCGTGATCCGTCCTCCTCGTTCCACGGCCGTTGCCTCCGTCATAACAATCCCGGCTCCGCCAACCGCTCTTGAGCCAAGATGAACGTAATGCCAGTCAAGCGGCACAGCCTCCGGCGCACAGTATTGGCACATGGGTGACATCATGATGCGATTGCGTACAGTCACATCCCGAAACTTAATCGGCTCAAACAGCACCGGCTGACGATATGTTTGGGAGGCGCTACTTTTGGGAGACATCAATAACCCTTACCGCCTGATGGCTTATTGTCCCCTGAAAAGCTGGAAAGTTATAGCTATCTTCGCGGGCAAGCAGGCGTTCAGGCGACGACAGCGCAGCGTTTAGATCTGCCATCGTATCAAAGGTAAACCGGGCAATCATAAACACATCGCTTGGGTTGGCCATAGCATCTTTTCCTTCCGCGCTTAAGTCCACTTCAACCGACCGAATCTTTGGCCAGGTCCAGATAATGGGCAGGTGATGATTGATGTAATAATCAACAAAAGCATCCGGATCGTCGGGCTTGCCTTCATAAATAACCAGGTAGGCCACGCTCATTCTGGCGGCGCTCCATAGCGGATTTCTAACAGCAGGCAGCCACTCTTGGACATAAACGGACCGTGCCACATGCCCGGGGGCCGACAGGCATACATCCCTGCGGTAAATGTTTCTTTCAGTGTCAGGTCAGTCAGATCACCACGAATGATGTAAACCTCCTCCCAAAAATCGTGAATCAGTTTACCTGATGAGCTGACATCTGCACCGGGATCAAAGCGCAACAACCTGGTGTAGTCTCCTGTGTCTGGATCGTGTGAAAGAATTTGTTCGTTTACGTCTTCTACGCCGGGAAAGGCCTGGCGCCACTCACCGGCTGGACGCTGAAATTCTAATTCCGGTTTTGCCATGTGCAAATCTCCATTTTGGTCATATGTTTATTAAGTTTTTTAGAGCTAGCCTTATGACTGGTGCCCGCTTAAATCCGTTAATAGTGGCCTGGTGCGCGCCGTTGTTAAACAAAAGCAGCGTGGGTAAGCCTTTAACTTCATAGGTGTCTAATACGGCCGCATGAATCCCCACATCAACACTGCCAAAAGTCACCTGTCCCTCAAACTCCGGAGCGACGCGCTCAATCACGCCTTCTTGTGGACCACATTGCGGACACCAATCGGCGCGCAAGTCGACCAATAGCGGGCTGCCCCGCTCAATAGCACTGGCCAGCTCTTCATCATTCCATCTCTCTAACGCCATTTCATCCTCCACTGATTATTCTAAATTCAACGCAGAGTCGCGGAGACGCAGAGAAAAATCTGCGTAATCTGCGGATTTTCATTCATTGGCAAAAGCTCGCGCTCGCGTCGCCTACTGGGAAGGCACACTCAGTTCAGATAATCTTCCAGACGGACTTCTCCCCAGTGTAAAGGCCAGGCCCGTTCATAATCCTTGCGCTCTGGCCGGTAGGGCACAGGCTTTGTGGCGTCTATGCCCCATTTGCCCACGACCGAGGGAAAACGCGTGTTTTCAGTATCGGGCATGGCACCTGGAATGGGTACGGCCGTTGGGTCAAACGGTAAGCCTCGGGCATTGTCAACTGTAATTACGTGGCGACTGGGATCGACCCGGGTGGCCATCGCATAATGCACGTCGCGATAGTCGTAAATATTTATGTCGGGATCGACTGCAATCGCCATCTTCATGTTCAGAAAAGGTGCGCTTAAGACGGACAACAGTGCATCCGTCACCTGCCCATCCATCACTGGCGCCACCTGGATGATGCAGGAAAGCGAGCCACCGCCCTGGGGAAAGTGAACGTCAAGCACGGGAATGCCAAGTGCTTCCAATCGCTCAAA
Source organism: Promineifilaceae bacterium (SeqCode) (assembly GCA_041987425.1). GTDB lineage: Bacteria > Chloroflexota > Anaerolineae > Promineifilales > Promineifilaceae > Leptofilum. Next base: position 5,098 of record JBHIWP010000406.1, read on the forward strand.
AATAATCGCTTCGTGGAACAGTCGCGGCATTTCCTGGTGATCGGTGAAGGGAGTCATGAGATGATTACGATAGATTGGATCGCGGCGCATGGTGATAGCCGTCACCTCAAAAACCGGCATTTGCGAGGCATACGGCGTAAACAACATCGTCGGTCCAGGGGAAGGCCCATCCTGGGCAAAACGCTCCGGGTT
>JBHIWP010000407.1:0-5257 GCA_041987425.1 Promineifilaceae bacterium (SeqCode)
ATGGAAGCCGCCGAGCTTTGCCAGACTGAATTTGATGGACACGATGCCGAGGCCAGTCTGGAGCTGGCGCGCTGCCTGGTGGGCAAAGGCGTGGAGAATGTGGTGGTGACGCTGGCGGACTTTGGCCTGGACTATGCCACCGCAAATGAGATGGGCTACATTCCGGCCAACTATAGCGAGATGGTCGACGCCACCGGCACGGGCGATGCAGTCACCGCCGCCATCATGTTTGGCATGCTGAACGATTTGCCGCCCATCGAGGCCATCCGCCTGGGCGCTGCCGCCGCCAGCCTGACCCTGCAAACGGCCGAAACCGTCGTGCCAGACCTCAGCCTGGATATGCTCTACGATCATTTGATCGTCTAGCCCATCATTCTGAGCGAAGCGAAGAATCCCTCTAAACTTTGGCAGGTAAAACTCTAGTCATTGGCCAAATTTGTCACTGTTGCAAGGTTCTGGGGATGTTTCGGAGGATACTTCGACAAGCTCAGTACAGGCTCTCAGCATGACAAGTTTAAAATCAAGGAAATTTGGTTTGCAAAGTACTGATTTCCTCAAGGTTGTGGTTGAGCGGCTCAGAAAATGAAGAGACGATTGCCAGCATGAAAGAGTATGGGAAAATGGCCGTAAGTTCTGGCGTCCAAATCGAAATAGTAGATGGTTTAACACATATTCAGGAATTTGAGGAAATAGAGCGCGTTTTTCCAACTATGGTGGCTTTTACAAGATCATGAATAACTGGTTGGGTCTGGTTATCTGTTTTGCATACGTGTTTAGCATCATTGGCACGGCGGAGGGGCTGCGCCGCTGGCGCGGATATTCCAGCGACTTCACCCGCAAAGTGATCCACATCGGCGTGGGGATGATGAGCTGGGCGCTTCATTATTTGTTCGACACGCCCTGGTTTTTTGTCATTGCCTGTGCCGCCTTTATGGTGATCAACTTTTTGGATTGGCGGTACGGCTTTTTTGCCGCCATGGCCAGCACCGATCGCTCTAATTTGGGCACGGTTTACTTTCCCTTTGCCGCTGGCGTTGTGGCGGTTTTGTTTTGGGAGCAGCCGCCGCTGATGGTAGCCGCCCTGATGCCGCTTACCTGGGGCGACGGCATGGCGCCGGTGGTGGGCAAGGCATACGGCCGTCGCCATTACGCCGTGCATACCAGCATCCGTTCTTTAGAAGGTTCACTGGGCTTTTTTGTGGCCTGCCTGCTTTTTACCTGGCTGGCGCTGTGGCTGGTGGGCGGTCCGCCGGAAATTTCTCCGGCCGCGGCGCTTCTGCCCGCGCTGGTCGTGACGGTCGCCACCACGCTGGTAGAAGCCGTTTCCATTTGGGGATTAGACAATCTGACGATTACGGCCGTTGCGATTCTCATTTTGCAGCTTTGGCCTTTCTGACTGAGGTAATTGAGTAATTGTAAAATTGGGTAATTTGGCAGTTCTAATTACACAGTTACCCAATTGCCCAATTACTATTCGTTATGACTGAACCAAAACCCATTCCCTTTGAAGAAATCCAGGCTATTTTGTTTGATATGGACGGCACGCTGATCGATACGGACGACCATATGGTTTTGAAGGTGTCGCGGTGGCTGCAGCCGGTGCTGGGTGAGCAGGCGGCGCAATATGTTCGCTGGCTGCTGATGCAGGTGGAGTCGCCTGCCAACGCCCTCATCACCCTGGCAGACAGGCTGCACCTGGACGAGCCGCTGAAGTGGTTCACCACCTGGCGCCACTCCCGACGTAAAGACCCCTTTATTGCCGATTTTGACGTTATCCCCGGCGTGTTGGGAATGCTACATGGGCTGCCCAGGCGCTACCGATTGGGCATTGTCACCACGCGCAGCCGCCACCAGATCGAAGGGTTCCTGGCTCAATTTCCAGATTTGGCTCCCCGTTTTGACGTAACAATTGGCTCACAAGACACGCGCCGCCTCAAGCCGCACCCATCCCCGATTCAGGAAGCCGCACGCCGGTTGAAGCTACCTGAAGCGGCCTGCGTGATGGTGGGGGATACCTCGGTAGACATGCATTCAGCGCAGCGGGCGGGCGCCTGGCGCATTGGCGTGCTGTGCGGCTTTGGCCGGGAGGGCGAGCTGCGCCGGGCCGGGGCACATGCTATCCTCGACAGCACGGCCGATTTAGCCAGCTACTTTTCTTCCCCATAAATTTTAAAAATTGGAACCACCGGTTAGCGAGTGGTGTACTTTTGGCAAAAGACAGGCGCGCCTTCTTGATAATGCGCCGAAGCCTGGATTTTACATAAGGAGCGCATCTATGGATTGGCTAGGAAAGCAAAAATGGTGGCTGTTGTTAAACGGCACGGCCGTTATTGTGCTGGTGATTGTGGTCACGCAGGGAAGTTTGGAAATGTCTTACGCGGCCGACACGTTTGATCCCATGCTAGCCAGCGGCAAATGGGCACTGCGGTTTTTACTCCTTTCGCTGGCGATGACGCCTGTGAATACGTACTTGGGCTGGCGTGGGGCCCTTCGCCTGCGCAAACCGGCAGGCTTATGGGCCTTTGGTTTTGCGGTCGTTCACGTTGCCTATTATTTTTATGAACACCGGCTCACCATATCGTTTTGGCGCTTTGAACAGCTGTTTATCGTTTTAGGGCTGCTGGGCTTTGTCATTCTGTTGGCCATGGCCGCTACTTCTAACCAATGGGCCATGCGACAGCTCAAAAAGAATTGGAAGCGGCTGCACCGGCTGGTTTATCTGGCGGGCATTTTGTTGGCTTTTCATGCCATGCTGGCAACTACCGCCAGCAAGCGGATTTTTTTGCGCGATCCAGACGTGCTGCCCGAACTTATTTTCTACTTTTTGCTGCTCATTATTTTGCTGGCGGTGCGTATTCCTTTGGTGTGGCGCATTTGGCGAGGCGTGAAGCAGAAACGGCCGTTTCGACTCTCTCCCGATTAAGGCTTTGAATGAATATACAGCCCAATGTTCTGCCCGCGAAAATTGAGGCGGAACGGCTCTACAATCAGGTTTTTCGCCTGGGCGTACTCCACCAGGCAGGTTAGCCAGTGCTGGCCTGGCGCGGGCAGCAGCGGTTCATCAATGATGCAGCAGGGTAGCAAAATTACTCTCTTGTTGTTGGCTGCGGCCACGTCAATGAGCTGAATATTGCAGCCGTGGGCGTGCATCGAAACCAGCAGGTCAAACTGCACGGCCATCTCTGGGGCAAAGGCTTCTGTTAGACGAGGAACCGCTTCTGTAGCGGCAATTTTTACCCGCCTGTTTAAGACTAAATCCTTGTATTTGGTGGGCAGGGTCTGCTCAACCGGATCAATGACGGTTGCTTGCCAGCCACTTTGCTGCAGCAGATAGGCCAGTAGTCCCTTGCCGCCGCCCACGTCCGCCACGCGCCCCGGCTGCTGCCGCTGCAAGATCCAGTCGTGCATTAGCTGAAAGCGAAACTTCTTCATCTTGGGCAGCTCGCGGCTTTCTGGCAGTGTGGTCAGGATTGGCGAAGCGGCCAAAACAGAGGCAGGCACAGGGCCTTCATCGTGCGTGGGCGTGTTTTGGCTTTGCTGGGTGAGCGCCTGGAAAAGCTGGGCTTTTTCCCGCTTGTGCTTTCGTTTGGTCATGGCTGCGTCTGCGGCTGGTGCAGGATGTGGTAGAGGACGATGCTGAAGGCTACATGCACGTTTAGCGACTGGCCTTTGCCGTACATGGGCAGAAAAACGGCCGCATCGCACGCGCTCAATGTTGCCTTGGTCACCCCGTGGTCTTCGTGGCCCACCACGAGGCAGGTCTTTTGCGGGTAGGTAAAGGTGTGGTAAGGAACGGCCGTATCAGAAAGTTCTACGGCAACGACCGTGTAGCCTTCTTGTTTGAGCTGGGAAACGGCCGTCACCGGGTCCTTCTCGTAGCGCCAGGGCACGCGCAAGCTTTTGAAACGGCCGACCTTGTCGATGGTGGGGTTGGGCGGCGTGGGCGTGATGCCAGTTAGCACCAGCTCCGTCAGGTTCGCGCCATCAGCCACGCGAAAAATGGAGCCGACGTTGGCCGGGTATTCCACGCTTTGCAGCAGGCCAACAACGTCAAAGTCCGGCTGGTGCTGCCGCCGGTAGTCGCGCAAAAAGCGCTTTAAATCCGTGCCGATGAGTGGTTTCATAGCACAGACTGTACCCTCGCTGTAACAAAACAACAACTGAAATGGGTAACGGCCGTTATAATAGTTTGAGCTGCCAAGGTGGCCCAGAAACAAAAAACGGTGCGTCTTTAGCGCCCATTGCCGTGGAATTCTAGCCCGGCGCAATTTGGGAGAAAGTCCATGAAACAAATATCGAAGTTTTGGCTGGCTTGTCTGCTGGCTGTTGTAGGGACGGCGTGTGCCAATGAACCCGAACGCATAGAGGTTACACGTGAAGTTACGGTGGTTGAAACCGCCCCGCTGCAAGAGGGCGTGCCAGTTGTTTCGCGCGATCTGTTTTTGCGGGCTACGGAAGTAGTTGTGACGCGAATTGTTGAGGAGACGCCGGAAGCGATGATAGGTACGCCAACACCCCCCGAACCGGAGCCAAAAGAGCTGGTAATCTGTCAGGCGGCCGAGCCCGATTCGCTTTTTTTGTACAGCACCCGCATGTTAGATAAAGACAACATTCACCATGCCATCTACGAAAATCTGGTGACGCAGCTTGATTACGGCTACCAGGCGCAGGGCATCGAAAAGCTGCCCAGCCTGGAAGATGGCGACGCCGCCCTGCAAACGGTCACCGTGCAGGCCAACGATACCGTGCTGTCTGCCGATGGTGACGTGGTGACGCTGGCTGAGGGCACAGACGTGGTGAATGCGGCTGGGGAACGGGTGACCTTTGACGGCACGCCGGTGGCGATGAACCAGCTTGTGGTCGATTTTACGCTTAAGCCGATGGTGTGGTCTGACGGAACACCGGTGAGCGCGGCCGATTCTGTATTCAGCTTTGAGGTGAACCGCACGCTGGAACCGCCGCTTAGCCCAGTGGACACTTTCCGCGCGGCGCGCACCGCCAGCTATGAAGCGACGGGTGACCTGTCTCTGCGTTGGACGGGGCTGCCCGGCTGGCTAGACCGCACCTACTTTTTGAACGTGTGGATGCCGCTGCCAGCGCATCAGTTGGCTGAGCATGAGGTTAATATGCTAGCTGAACTGCCGGAGGCGGCGAGACGGCCGTTAAGCACCGGCCCGTTCATGGTAGCAGAGTGGCGGCCAGGGGAATTTGTCGCCCTGGCGCCGAATCCTCACTATTATCGCCGGGCCGAAGGATT
>JBHIWP010000408.1:0-5238 GCA_041987425.1 Promineifilaceae bacterium (SeqCode)
GAAATTCGGCCTGGCGCTGCTCTAAAGCTCAAATCGACACTGGACGAGAAGCGTACCTTTAAGTTGAAGGTGAAGGAGATGGAGAGTGAGCGGCGGCTGGTGTGGGGCGACAGCCAGGGCACGCGCGAATACAGCCTTAGCCCGGGCCAGGGCGACGCCGTCATCTTCACCATGCGAGAAAAGATAGGCGGGCCGTTTTTTCCCTTGTTTGCCCGCTTTATTCCGCCGTTTGACGAATCATTCGAGCGATTTGCGGCTGACCTGAAGAAAGAGGCAGAGGCGATACAAAACGAAAAGAGTTAGCCTGAAAGCAGGCTGGCTAACAGATTGGCAAAGGCACCCATGATAATTCTGGAAACTGAGAGATTGATATTGAGACGCCTGGTGATGGCAGATTTAGAGGCACTGTTCGCCCTTTACCGCGATCCAGAAATCCGGCGCTACTTTCCCGATGGCACCTTAACTTACGAAGAAACCAGGGAAGAGCTGGAATGGTTTCTCAATGGTCATCCTCATCACCCGGAATTGGGACTGTGGGCAACTATTTACAAGCCCAACAATCAGTTTATCGGCCGCTGCGGGCTGCTGCCCTGGACCCTCGAGGAGCGAAAGGAAGTGGAGGTGGCGTATTTGATAGACAAAGCCTATTGGCGGCAAGGTTTGGGCCGCGAGGCGGCGCAAGCCATCGCCCACTATGGCTTTAATACGTTGGGCTTGCCTCGCTTGATCTGCATGATAGATCCCGCAAACGAGGCGTCCCAAAAGGTGGCCCGCGGCCTAGGAATGGTGCTGGAAAAAGATATGGAAGATGAAATGGGGCCCTACTTGTTATTTGCTAAAAATAAATCCATTAGCCCGGAGAGTGCTCTGAGGAGTGTGAGTGAAATCTGACGTAATCCGTTAGCCGCACGGAGTTTTTGAAATATCTATAGGCAAACAGTTTGTATCGAGCAGTTTAGTGAAGAATTCTGCGCAAGCTTTATAAAAGAGTAGAAGACGCTACTGCTCAAGCATTTTAATCCAAGACCAAAAAGTAAAAAGAGCGCCGTATTTGCGGCGCTCCCTTGAGTTGATATATGGGAAGGAATTTGTAGATTAGCTGGCGTTGACCGTAATGCGCTTTGGCTTAACGGCCTCTGCTTTGGGAATGTTGAGACTCAGAACGCCATTGCTGTAAGTTGCTTCTACAGCGTCTGCATCTACGGCCACCGGGAAGCGAATGCTGCGGCTGAAGGAGCCAAAGCGACGCTCACGAACGTGGAACTTTACGTCCTCGGTTTCTTCATCGCGCAAAATTTCGCCCTTCAAGGTTAAAACGTTATCTTCCAATACAATTTCCATGTCGTCGGGGTTGATGCCGGGCACGGTAGCCTTAACCATGTAGACATCTTCGTTTTCAGCGACGTCCAGGGCAATGCTCCATTCGCTTGCGCTCTGGGTGGACGGCCGTTCAAACAGTCGATCAAACTCGTTAAACAAATTTACGGGATTCAAGGGGGTCCAACGAACTACCTTTGTCATTTTCTTACACTCCTTTCTCATGCTGATAAAGCTTTGTCATTACTTGTTTGTTTTAAATTTACGAACAGCATTTTTGTGCAAAAGTGTAAGAAAAATATATGCGCCACATTAGAAATTTGTCGGAGAAATATAGGCTTTTTGTTAACGGCCGTTACGGCTACTTTTTAGTCCCAGGCCCCAGCTACTCCTCAAACTGCAAATTCACCAGATCTATAAACTCCCCCAACGGGGTGTTGTTGCGAATGCGGAGGCGCGGCCACGTGTACCGATTTTCGAAGCCATGTTCAGCACCGGCAATGGTCGTCACCCCTCCCCAGAAATCTAGCTGGTGCAGCATCGTCAGCACGTGCTCGTCATAGCGGCCGGAGGGATAGGCAAAGTAGCGGGGCGTATAGCCGATGTGGGCTGTGAGGGTTTCTTGCGGGCCTAAAATCTCCCAGATCAGGTAGTCGTTATCGCGGGCGCGCAAATCTGGATGGGTGCGCGAGTGTGGTTCAAAGCGGTGCCCCGCAGCGGCCATCTCTTCGATCATGGCCCAGGTCATGTAGCCTGCACGGTTGTTGTCGATGAATTCTGTGGGAATAAAAAAGGTGCCCACAAAGCCAAATGACTCCAGGATCGGGTAGGCAATTTCGTAGTTGTCCACATAGCCGTCGTCAAAGGTGAGGATAACTGGCTTGGGCGGCAGCGGTTCGTGGTTTGTAATGGCGCGGGAAAGCGTATAGAGGTCGATTGTCGTGTGCCCATTGTCGGCCAGATATTGCATTTGGGCACGAAAGTTATCTGGCGATACGGACAGATCAACGCGGTAAATGTCGGCATCTTCTGGGGGAAGGCTGACATAGTGATACATGAGGATGGGAACCCGCACGGTGACGCTGATACCATCTTGCGGCGTGGGCAGCGGCGGGGGCGTTTGGGTTGGGGTAGCGGTCCAAAGCGGGTTGGGCGTGATGCTAGGCGTAGGCGACTGCGTAGGCGTGGCTGTATGAGTAGGCGTGGGCGTCTGGCTGGGCGTCGGCGTATGGGTGGCGGTGGACGTGGGCGCAATGGTGGGCGTGTGGGGCGCCGTGGACAGGATGTTGGATTCGGCCGTGGGGGTATTGGCGACAACAACGGCCGTTGGTTCCCCACTTCCCTGATTTAAGACCGCACCCACAAAAAAAAGCACCATAATCAGCAGCAAAAAAGAGCCAAGCAGGCCGCTGCCGTTACCATTGGTTGTTCTGTGGGAGTCCAGATTTGATGCCATAGGCGTGGAGCATAACGAAGCGGAAAACGGCCGTCAAGCACGATTCATCAACGCTTAAACGACACCGTGCTGACGCAGTTTTACCAGAGAAGAGTTGAGCCGTGCCGAATATGCCGTTGGGGGATGGCAAAATTTGTTAGGCAGGCATTATGCCTTCTGTTATACTGCACCACCGCAATAATTAAGTTGGGCTTGTAGGAAGAGAGACCATTGAGTTCATCCATTGACGAGAAAGCGCTCATCGAACGCGCCAAAGAAGATAAGGAAGCGTTTGGACAGCTTTACGAAATTTACGTCGACCGCATCTATAATTATGTCTACTATCGCACCGGCAACGTGGCCGATGCGGAGGACCTGACAGCTAAGATTTTTGTGCGGGCCATGAAGCATATCCCTCGCTATGAAGACAAAGGCGTTCCTTTTTCTGCCTGGCTTTACCGTATTGCCCATAACCTGGTGGCCAACTGGCATCGAGACAACAGCCGCCGCCAGATGATTGCCCTGGATGACATTACCCATTGGCATGTGGGCGATGAGAGTCCAGAATTTGCCACACAGCTAATGGAAGACAAGGCGCTGCTGCTGGCCGCCATTCGCCGTCTGCCCTCTGATCGCCAGGAGCTATTAATCTTGAAGTTTGTAGAACGGTTGTCGAACGCGGAAATTGGAGACATTATGGGGCGTAGCGAAGGGGCCATTAAGTCGCTGTATCATCGCACGCTGCTTTCTTTGCGCGAGGATTTGTTTGAGCGCAACGGCCGTTCTCCCAGCACCCCAGCCCCTGCCAGATCTTCCTTTTTTAGACGGCCGTTTTCGCGCAATCGCTAAGGAGAAGAAGCGGCTGCGCCTGTTGCTTGACAAGCGGTTTGTGCTAAAATCCACAAACGAGGTATTGCAACTCAATTTCGCTTGAAAGCAAGCAAATAGGAGAGGATCTCTTGAACAAACCTGAGTCTTGGAAAACATGGGTGCCGCTGCTGGGCCTGCTAATTGTTTTCGGCCTGGTAACCGCCATATGGCCTGCATTGGCCAACGCATTTGAGCTTCCTAGCTTTGGTGGCGGCTCTTCCACCAGAATTCCCTACGAACCAGAACCGGTTCACCTGGAAGAATTAAAGGCGACCCTGTCGGCTTCGGTACTGCCGCCGCCCCTTGCCTCAGCGCTGGCCTCTGCGGCAGCAGCTTTGCCCGATACGATTTCACCGTTTTTGGCCCTTGGCGTGGTTACGGGCGCAGTCATTGGTGGCATTGTTGTGATGGGTGGTGGTCTGGCATTCATCATTAAGCTGATTGCTGGGATTCGTGACAATACGCTGGAAACCGAAGCGTTTCAGCAGCACCAGCAGGCGCTGGAGCAGCGGGTGAATGAGCAGATTAAGCAGCTTCGAGACGGCCGTACTACCGATCCTGAACCCTCTCACAAAATGCCTCGCTGGTCGGTAATTAGCAACGCCCTCATTGCCCTGATGTTTGCCGGTTTTGCCACGCTGGTCGTGGTCCGCAACTTTTTCCCAGAAGGCATTACGGAAGTGGACGGCCAAATCGTCAACGTTACCACGCTAGTCTTTGCCGTTGTAGCGCTTATCATCCTGGCGGTGATGGGCTGGCGCATGCGGCCAGAAAAGATAGAGGCTCTGGACGAAACCGATAGTGGGGGCATTCCCTGGGATTTCATCGCTGTGCTTATCACCGGCCTCATTATGCTGGGCCTGGGCATTGGCTTTATGGCCTATATAAATGCACCCGCGTGAAAATAGATTTAAGCAAATCACGAAAGGATTTTTGACATAGATAGCAAGCTTTCGCGAGATTTGCTCAAGTAAAAGCCAAAATTGAGCCTGACTTATTCAAATTTCATTATGGCTTTTACATAAGTTAACGTTTGTAAGGATATAAGTTAGCCATGGGAAAACTCAAGCACGCATTAAATGTTGCTGCGCTCACGTTGGTAACAACCGTGGGTTTGTACTTCCTGTTTGACTGGATGTTTGTCCGGCCTAAAGCCGCAAGTTCGCAGGCTGGCCCCATCGACACGATGCTCCAGAGCCACTTTGTGATGATGGCTTTTTTGTTTGCCCTCATCATGGTGATGATGATTTATTCCGTCGTTGTTTTTCGCCGCGATCCAGATGACACTGAAGACGGACCTCATGTTCATGGCCACACGGGCCTGGAAATTGCCTGGACCGTGATTCCTACCCTGGTTGTGGTGGGCTTTGGTATTTACGGCACCATCGTTTTGGGTGACATAACCCGTGAACAAGACAATGAAATGGTTGTTTCGGTGGTAGGGCAGCAGTGGTCCTGGAGCTTTGAATACCCGGCGCAAGATGTACGCTCTGCCCGGCTTGTGCTGCCTGTGGATCAGCCCGTATTGCTAGAGCTGCAAGCAGAGGACGTGCTTCACTCATTCTGGGTGCCGGAATTCCGCGTGAAGCAAGATTTAGTACCGGGGCAAATGTAAA
>JBHIWP010000409.1:0-5224 GCA_041987425.1 Promineifilaceae bacterium (SeqCode)
GAGCACACCGTGGCGCATGGCCGTGCTGTTGGGGCAGTGGGGGCGCGTCGGCTTCAACCGGCTGGTGCCCAATGCCGAGCTGTTCCACGGCACCGAGCATCTGCTGCTGCCCCTGCGCGGCGTGCCTACCGTCCTCACCATCCACGATCTGATCCCGCAGCTTTTTCCCGCCTACCACAAAAAGCTCAACTACTGGTATCTGAACGTGGCCATGCCACTTTACTGCCGCCGAGCCAATGCCATCGTTGCGGTTTCGCAGGCAACCCGGCAAGACATCGTCACGCAGTTTGGCATCGATCCGGCTAAGATTCATGTTGTGCACGAGGCACCGGCTTCCCATTTTCAACCTGTGTCCCCGGCCAGGGTAACCCAAATTAAACAGACATACAGCTTGCCCGACCGGTACCTTGTTCACCTAAGCACCATCGAGCCGCGAAAAAATCTAAATCGCCTGCTCGATGCCCTCCAAGCACTCCGCTCTTTCTTCCCAAACCTCTCCCTCGTCCTGGCTGGGGGCAAGGGTTGGCTCTACGACGACTTTTTCGCCAAAATCGAAGCCGACGGCTTGCAGGACGCCGTAAAGGTGCTGGGCTGGGTGCCGGATGAGGATTTGCCCGCCGTGCTGGCCGGGGCCGCTCTGGGCGTGCAGCCCAGCCTGTACGAGGGATTCGGCCTGCCCATTTTGGAGCAAATGGCCTCTGGCCAGGTGGTAGCCGCCAGCAACGCCAGCAGCCATCCAGAAGTAGGCGTCACGGCAGCGGCCTATTTTGACCCCAAAAATGTGGAAGAGATGACGGCCGTGCTCCGCCGCCTGCTCACCGACCAAGACGAATACACCCACCGCCAACAGCTTGGCCTGGAACAAGTCAAGAAGTTCAGTTGGGCGCGCGCGGCGCGGGAAACGATTGCAATTTATGACCAACTACTCGGAAGAAAATCTTAACGCAGAGGCGCAGAGGCGTGGAGAAAAGATCGGCAGCTATCAACGCTTCTCGGCTTACATTACCCTCTTGTTTTTGCCACTGCTGTACATCCTCACGCTGGCGCAGTCACCGGTGCTGGGCGACCCTAGCGAATACACTTTTGTGGCCAACATGCTGGGCATTGCCCATCCGCCCGGCTACGCTTTTATCACCCTGCTCGGCAAACTTTTTCAGACAATTATCCCCATCGGCACTATTGCCTGGCGAATGCATTTGCTGGCGGCCGTTTCGGCATCAGTTGGGGCGTGGTTTGTCTTTGGCATTATTCGCACTTTTGCTAAAGATTTGCCCGGTATGGGCACGATGGCTGCTTTGTTTGGCGCGTTTGTGGTGGGAACGGCCGTTAACCACTGGCAGCACGCCATCCACGCTAACCCGCACATCCTCACCGCTACTTTCTTTGCCGCAAGCCTGTACTTCCTAACAAAATGGTGGGCCGTCGGGGCAAATCGCAATACGTTCCTTTACGCTTTCTGCTTCACCGCTGGGTTAGGCATTACCCACCATCCGCTCACCGTTTTTGGCTTTCCGGCATATGCCATTTTTATTTTAAGCGTTTGGCTGACTAGAGAGATTAGAGGTTGGAGACCAGAGACTGGTCAAGAAAAGTTTAGTCTCCAGTCTCTACTCCCCAGTCTCGCCCGCACGATGGTGCACAATTGGCTCACCGCCGTCAAAATGGTCGGCTTTGCCCTGCTGGGGCTGTCTGTCTGGCTCTACTTCCCCATTCGCAGCCCCATGGACCCTGGCTTTGGCCCCACGACCATGAACACGCTCAACGGCTTTCTGGATCACGTGCTGGCCCGCGGCCTCAGCGAGAGCCTGCCCTATGTAAGTCTGGCCGAGCAGCCCAACCGAGCGCTCGTCTTTTGGAGCCTGCTCCGCCTGCAATTTACCTGGCCCGTTATTATTCTGGCGCTTTTTGGACTGCTCTATCCCTTACTTGACAAGGTGACCAGGAGACAAGGTGACCAGGTGACCATTTTTCACCTTGTCACCCCCTCACCCGTTCACCCCATTCTCCTCTACGCCCTCACCTTCCTGAGCATCTACGCCTTTGTGATTAGCCTTCGGGCGCAGGACAGTATGGCGTATCTAATTGGTCCGTTTTTGATTGTGGGGCTGTTAGCCGGGCTGGGGCTGCTCTGGTTATTACGGATTGGGACGCGGATGAACGCAGATAAACGCCGATTTTTTTCTCTGCGCCTCCGCGCCTTTGCGTTGGGCTTTTTCTTCATCGTGGGGCCGATCTGGCAGCTTTGGCAAAATGGACCGCTCGTATCTTTACGCAACTATGACGAAGGGCAGGCGGTTATCGAGGCGGTGGAACATTGGGGCGATGAGCAGGAACCCGGCGCGGTGCTGTTGAGCGATTGGGAGCATATGACGCCGCTATGGTACGAGCGTTATGTCAATAGTAACTGGCCGGAGCCAGAGGTCGTTACGCCTAAACTGGTCGCGGCAGGCACAGAAAATCCGTGGCTAACGGCCGTATTCGACAACCTGGCCGCCGGACCCGTGTATCTGAGCAACTTTAGACCGGGTCCGCTGGCTGGCACCGATTTTCGGCTGCGGCCATTTGGCATGTTCTACCAGGTGGTGGAGCCAGGAGACACCACCGTACCGGAGGAAATGACAGGCGTAACGGCCGTTGCCCAGGCAATCGAAATTCTGGCCTATGAGCTGCCGGACCACCACGTCACGGCCGGAGACTTTGTGCCGCTCACTCTGGCCATGCGCGCCGCGGCCGTTACCGAAGATTTTTACGTGCCCGTGCTGTACGTTGGGGACCTCCGCTATGAATTCACTACAGACAGCCATCTTGTCACCCCGCGCTGGTGGGCGGGCGAGGTCATCATTGAGCGGTTTGATTTCGCCTTGCCGCACGATCTGGCCAGCGGTGTTTATCCCCTGCGGCTCAACGTGAAGAATCTTAGCCAGAACGAGGAAATCCCGCTCGATCTGGCGCTTGGGCCGCTGTCCGTAACGGCGGCAGACAATCCGCCAGCCACTGAACACCTGTTGGTCAACTTTCGGCAGCGGGTGGGTCTGGTGGAGGCACAGGTTCGCGCGAACGGCCGTCGCGCCACGGCACCATGGTCTGCAGAAAAGATGCTTACGGCCCAGCCCGGCGACATCGTTAACATAATGTTAGAATGGGAAAGCCTGGCTAAAGCGGAAGAAAGCTACACGGTCTTTGTCCATCTCATCGACGGCAACAATGTGCCGTACGTCTTTCTGGACTATACGCCGCTGGGTGGCTCCGCACCTACGCATTTGTGGATTCCCAAATGGCTGCCGGGCCAACGTTACCTCGACCCCTACCGCCTGCCCATCCCCGAAGCACTGCCCCCTGGCACCTACTATATCGAAGTAGGTCTGTACGAAATGGTAAGCGGCCGTCGCCTCCACATCTCGGACAACGCAGGCAATCTCAACGGTGATCGCTACATTTTAGGCCCGATTACTGTACAGTAGCCGCGGTTTCTTACCGCGCAAAAAAGGCCATAAGAAACTGCGGCTACCGACAACAGTCATGAAGGTAAAGGCTTATGGCGCGATGCGTAGCACCGTGCCACCGCCGGGGAAGATACTGCCATTAGTGACATACAAAGCACCATCAGGACCAACGGCTACCCCACCGGGAGCCAGTAAACCATCCTGCATTACAACTTCCTGCGAACCATCTGTATGCACCCGAATCAGCGCCCCAGTCAAATCGCCAGAAAGCAGCGAATTAGCCGTAATTTCCAGCACGTACATCGTACCATCAGGGGCAAAGGTCAGGTCAACCACGTTGGTAAACCCGTCGGCATACACCTCTGGCGCGGAGCCGGGCACAACCCGGTAAATTTGTGCTCCGCCCACCGGGAAGGGAAAGCCGGTCAGCTCGCTCACGTAAAACGCACCATCTGGCCCCTGGGCAACGGCCGTCGGCACAGACTCCATCGGAATTTGCGTCCCCGGCGGCAGGCCCAAAAACGGCGGTGCATCCACCAGTCGGGGTGGAAAAACGGCCATTATTTCAACCTGGCCACCACGAACCATCAGCAGCGCGTTGCCACCAGCATCAGTAACTAGTTGACGGCCGGAAAAAGCCAGAACACCGTATGGATTGCTGTCAATCAGTCCCCCATCGGGGTTGTTGGCAGCTTCATGTGCGGCTATATCCCCAATCGGCAGTACATTGCCAGTACGCAAATCCACCTTAAGCAATTCGCCTAAATGGTTATGGACGCCGCCCAAGCCATTAGGAGCAGTCAAAATGGCTGGATCCGCACCCAGACCAATGGTTACGTAGGCAAAATGGCCGTGAATGGCAATTTTGTGTGCGCCCCCAGCGGCGAAACCGCCTGCTGCAGCCAGCGATGAAAGTCCAGTAACGACCCGGTTTTGCTGCCCGTTCTGGATCCGAGTAATGGTGCTTGAGTCGCCATAGCAAACCTCGTCTCCCTCAGGGCCAGTGATGCAAGGCCCTGCACCGCCAACCCCGGCTTCAGCCACGTAAAGCGAGCCATCAGCGGCAAAAGCCAGTCCGCGCGGGTTGTTAAGCCCGGCGGCAATCACCTGAACCGGATCTTCAGCCGCAGCCGGTTGGGCCGCGTTGAAAAATTCGAATACGGCCGCTGCGAACAGCAGCAAGCCGGTAAATAACAAGAGTTTGTGCTTGGACATTGTTTTCCTCCGTTAGATAGTTGTTTTGCCATTACAAATCACGTGATTCAACACCTACAATAGAGAGTAACCCTTTAGGAACTCTTTATTTTGCGATGGAGGAAAATAGATTTTTATAGGATCGTTGGGGAAAACATTGCCCGTAGCCGCATTTCTTTCTGCCTTTTTGGCGTGGACAGAATTAGTGGAGACGAGAATCGGACACCGATTAATTCTTATGAGGCAAATCAGGTAAATCGGCGTTCAATTTTTAAAAAGTGCGGTGCTTAAACTCACCATTAACAACCGTGCCGCTAATTTCTACATCGAGCAGCTCATCTGGCGGGATGGTGAAGATATCCCGACTGAAAATAGTGAAGTCGGCCAGCTTGCCGGGGGCGACGCTGCCTTGCGTGGCCTCTTGCCCGCTGGTGATGGCGGCAGCCATGGTGAAAGCATGGATCGTTTCGGCCATGGTGAGCTTTTGCTCGGGGTGCCAGCCATCTGGGCCAGGGCGGCCATCGGCCCGGCGGCGGGTAACGGCCGCATGGATGCCCGGCAGCGGATCGATCTTCTCGATTGGGGCG
>JBHIWP010000410.1:0-5183 GCA_041987425.1 Promineifilaceae bacterium (SeqCode)
TGGCCGCTGCGCTCTACAGGCAGGCTCTACAAGAGGGTACTGCCCTGGAAAACTTACTGGTTATTGGCCGGGCGCGGCGCGGGCTGGGCATCTTAGATCGTCGGCAGGGAAATACAGAGCGGGCGCTCAGCCAGCTCACGCAGGCATTGACCATCTTTCGCCAGGGAGGTGAGACGCGAGAACAGGGGCGCGTTCTGACCAGCCTGGGCCGTACACGCCAGGCGCGTGGCGAATATCAGCAGGCCCTTGCTGCCCATCGTGAAGCCTATCTACTATTAGAGTCAGTAAATGACCGCTGGCGCGTGGCCCAGGCCGTGAATGACATTGGTGAATGCCATCAGGCGCTGTACGACACAGAAAAGGCGTACGAACATCATCAACATGCTTTGCAGTTGGCTATAAAGTCAGAAGCGGAATTACTCATCCCGGAAATTAAGCGTAACCTCGGCGTCGATTTAGTGGAGTCCGGCCAGTATGAAGAGGGCCTGGTTTATTTACAGTCCGCTTTGCAGGGCGCGCGGCTTCATGGCAATCGAGAATATGAAGCGTTGACGCTTTATCAACTGGCGCGTGCCTATTTGCATCAGGGCACTCATGAGTTGGCCGTGCAGGTTGTGCTGGCCCTCACCCACGTAGCTGAGTTGCTCAACGCAGATCGCTACCGGGCGCTGGCCGCCTTTGCCCATGGCGAGCTTTTGTTTCACCAAGGGCGTAAGGCAGAAGCCCTAAATGAACTGAACCTGGCGATGCTGGCGGCGCAAACGGCCGTTGACCGCGGCATCTTGTGGAAATTACACGCTGCTATGAGCCACGTGACCGAAAACGAAGAGATTGCGGCCGTTCACCTGAACATTGCTGCTGAGTTTATCCGTCAGACGGCCGAACCGCTGCAGGATGAGCGCCTGCGCGAATGCTTTTTGAGCGCGCCCCCGGTACTGGCCGTGCTGCAGGCAGCCAGCATAAATCCCAACCAGTTCTAATTCCTCATAATGCAAGCCGTCTTGTACTGGTTCAAAGAGCGTCTAAGGGACGTCTGGCTTTGGCCGTTCAATTTGGTGCGCGATTTTCCGGCGCGAAGCGGCCGTTTGGCAGCTACCCTCTGGGCCGGTGGTAGAGCGGTACTTTTATTCCCGCTATTCATCTGGCAGGGTCTGCGCAGCCAAACGCCTCAGCAGTCGATGCGGCATTGGGTACGCCAAACGGGCATATGGCTTCATCTGCTCCTGGCCCAGCTGTTTGATTTGGTTGGCGGGCCGGAGATATGTCAGCTCGTTATGCACTTGGGCATGCACACCACGCCCTTAACCGCTGTGGAGCGTTCGGCGGTGCGGTCTATCTTTGGCGCTGAAAACTTACGCTATGGGGATGTGCGCATTGCTCAGGGCGGCATTTTGCACCTGATCTTTCGCTACAATGGTGGGTTGGCCTTTGCCACGTGGTATACCATCTATTTACCGGTGAAGGGGCAGCAGAAGGAGCGAAACGGCCGTCATAATCTGCCGCTTCTTGTTCATGAGCTAACCCACGTTTTCCAATATCATCATGTGGGCTCGCGCTATTTGGGGGAAGCAATCTATTATCTGGTGACGACACAGCGCAACTGCTATCAATACGGTGGTTCGGCTGGTTTGCAATCATGCTGGCAGCAGGGAAAATCGTTGGCGCAATTTAATAGAGAGCAGCAGGCACAAATTGTCCAGGATTACTTTGCTAAGCTACAAGCAGGTGAGGATACGGCCGTCTATCTGCGCTACATTAAACAGCTGCAAAAGCGGCACCTGTAACGTGACTGTTGCCGGTTCGCTACCTCTTCGCCCTTAATTGCCCCCTATTTGTCCCTTGTTTGACATCCTCAAATGTTCGCTTTATAATAACTGGCGTTAGCTTTTTGGTAAATTGCAAGCTTAATGAATGTAATAATTGTATGTTTGTAATACACCAGGCACTTGAGAAGAAGAGATTTTCTTGTTTATCAACAAATCTATCCCAATACAGCTTCATCTGAATCAGCACAGCTAATCTTACGCAGGGTAAGTTTGGGTGTGCTTAATTTGTTTATATAAGTACCTGTTTAGGAGCTCCATACTGTTTTTTCTGAATAAAACATAGCTTTGCATAGAGTCACAAGAAGAGATGTTTTCTGCACTGTATGTGAGCATTATAAAGAAAAGCAGTGTTTAACAAGTTTAGAGGAGGTGGTGCGATTGCGTTGATTGTAGTCTGACTTGCGAACGTTAATATTGAAGCTACATGTTCGTAGGAAGCTGATCAGTAATGGAAACACTCAAGTAAATATTTTAATTTACAAGAGCTGATCAGAAACTCTCTTGAAAACCCCTAATTAAAACATGAGAGGAGGAAGATTTTTCCATGTTTAACACAAAAAAATGGGCGCTTGTCGCTCTGCTTATTGCTCTTGGTGCGGTTGTTTTGGCAGCCTGTACCCCCACAACCGAAACCGTGACTGTAGAAGTTACGCGTGTTATTACGGAAACCGTCACCGTAGAAGGTGGTGAGGTTGAAGTTACACGTGTTGTTACTGAAACTGTTGTAGAAACAGTTGAGGTTGAGCCCGAAGAAGAACCCGCCGGACCCAAAGACCTGATCGTCTGTATGGCGCAGGAACCGGACACCATGTACCCCTATGGTGGCTCTATGTTGGCTGGTGCGGCCGTGCAGCATGCTATCTTCGAAAACAACATCACAACTCTGTCCTATGATTACCAGGCACAGGGCATCGAGAAAATCCCAAGTTTGGCTGATGGCGATGCTGTTGTTGAAAGCGTAGAAGTAAACGCTGGCGACACAGTTGTGGATGCCGCTGGGAATGTTGTCGTTGTTGAAGATGGTGTGGAATTGACCAGCAGCGATGGCGAAACGGTTGCATTTGCCGGTGAAGCCGTCATGATGGACCGTCTGGTTGTTGACTTCACGATGAAGGCTCGTACCTGGAGTGATGGCACCCCCGTTACGGCTAATGACTCCGTTTACAGCTTTAACCTGGCTGCAGATCCCGACACCCCGGCGAGCAAGTTCACGGTTGAACGTACCGCTAGCTACGAAGCTACGGGTGACCTCAGCACTCGCTGGACCGGCGTTCCCGGCTACAAAGACTCCACCTACTTCGTCAACTTCTGGCAGCCCCTGCCAGAGCATGCCTGGAGCGGTTTCTCCGCTGCTGAGCTGCTTGAAGCAGAAGAATCCAGCCGTTTGCCGATTGGTGATGGTCCCTTTGCCATTCAAGAATGGATCGCTGGCGACAGCATCCGCTTGACCCCGAACGAATTCTACTATCAAGAAGGTCTGCCCTATCTGGACAGCGTTACCTACAAGTTCATCCCCGACACCAACCAGCTGAGTGCTCAGTTGCTGTCTGGCGCTTGTGACATTGGTACGCAAGATGGTATGGATGTAGGCCAGGCTCCGTTCCTCATCGAAGCTGAGAACAACGGCCTGCTGACACCTTACTTCCAGACTGGTACCGTTTACGAGCACATTGACTTTGGTATCAACAGCTACGGCGACTACGGCGACGGCGTTGGCCGGCCCGACTGGTTCGAAGATGTACGGGTTCGTCAGGCAATGACGATGTGTACTGACCGCCAGAGCATGGTTGACAACATCCTGTTCGGCCGTTCCGAAGTAATCCATAGCTACATCCCCAGCGTTCACCCGCTGTATCCGTCTGGTGAACTCACCGAGTGGCCCTACGATGTAGCAGCAGCTAATGCCCTGCTCGACGAAGCTGGCTACGTTGATGGCGATGGTGATGGCATCCGTGAAGATGCGGCTACCGGCGCTCCGTTTGCCATTACCCTGGGCACCACAACGGGTAACGAGATGCGTCAGCAGTTGACCCAGATCTTCAAAGAGAACTTGCTGGAATGTGGTGTTGACGTTGAGCTGTACTACCTGCCCGCCAGCGAGTGGTTTGCTGATGGACCGGATGGTCCGCTGTTCGGCCGTCGCTTCGACCTGGGCGAGTTTGCCTGGTTGACCGGCGTTGAGCCAAGCTGTGGCCTCTATCTGTCTGATAACATCACTGGTCCAGAAGAAGAAGGCTTCGGCGGCTGGGGTAACTCCAGCAATACCGGTTGGGTAAATGAAGAGTATGATGCTGCTTGTCGTCGTGCTTTGGGTGGCCTGCCCGGTACCGAGGATTATGAAGCTGGACACACCGATGCCCAAATTATCTTCTCCCAGGAAGTACCGGTAATTCCGTTGTTCCTGCGCCTGAAGGTAGCTGCGGCACGTCCAAACGTCTTGAACTTCTTTGTTGACCCGACCCAGAACTCCGAGATGTTCAACATCTTCGAGATCGATCTTCAACAATAAGTTCTAACTAGTTAGAAGATAAGTGGCAGTGCTAGCACTGCCACTTATTTTTTATACTCAATGCTTGTAATATGTACAATTTAGTAAAGACAGGAATCAAAAAACACATTTTAAAGAGCCTGATATATAAATTGTATTTCTGCTTTTTCCCAATCTCCTATTCATATCGAAAATAAAATACCTGTACCGCATTTTACAAGTTTTGAAGGTGCTGCTTGTGGCGTGGGCAAGTTTGCTTTGGTACAATATTTTCACTCTTGGTAAAGGACGTATGTTCATCTCCTAAATATTTCATAAGGCATCATTTAGATACTTACCTTTTTTCTTTTTATAGGCATCATTTGCGTCCTACATAAACCACAAAAGTGTTTGGAAAACGAAAAAGCCTATGTGTGGTTTACGTCTAGGAGAACAAAAGCTACTTTAGACCGAATTTATTTCTAGCGACTTTTGTTCCTCACTTAACCAGAATTGATGCGAACATGAACATACTTTGCAGCTTTATAAAACAGATTGGATAGCAGGGATTTGATCCTTTTGTGGAGGAAATAACGTGACAAATTATCTAATCAGACGGGGATTTCAGATGGTGCTGGTGGTGATCCTGGCCACGATCGCCATCTACGGACTGCTCAACGCCGTGCCAGGAGGGCCGCTGTCAGGGCTCAACCTGGCGGCCGACGCCAAAGACCGGCTCAGCCAGGAAGACATCGCCCGGCTGGAAGCCACCCTGGGGCTCAACAAGCCCATCTACCTGGCCTACCTCACCTGGCTGCTGGGTGAAGATTGGCTCGACGAAGTCGGCGCGGCCATCGGCAACCCCGGACCAGCCGACAAGATGTTCGAAA
>JBHIWP010000411.1:0-5178 GCA_041987425.1 Promineifilaceae bacterium (SeqCode)
CCGAGTGCTCGAGTGGGCTTCGACCCCGCCTCCTGCCTCGCGATGCCGCTGGCGCAGCCAGCCCGCCATTAGCCAGCGGCAGGTGGTCCTTTCCTCTGCGGACACAGGGACATAATGGCGTGTGGACAAGCACCGTCCACCTGGGCCCTTTTATCATCGTCGGCGAAACTGTAGTGACTACGGCCGTACCACTACCCACAGCCTCGCTTACTTTCACGCCTACCCCTACTCTTAAACCCACTTTGACCTTGCGCCCCAGCCAGACGCCTTCACACACGGCTACGCAAACTGCCACACCATGTGGTCCCCCAGCGGGGTGGGTTCGGTACACTATTCAGCCGGGTGATACCTATTATTCCCTGGCCCGCCGAACAAATAGCACCGTTCAAGAACTACAGCAGGGAAACTGCACCACAAGCCCGCAGCTCCTTAGTGGGCAACAGCTGTTTTTGCCTTTTGCCCCTCAGCCAATTCCCACGCTCACGTTGACCCCGTCCCCTACTCCAACCGCCACCTTTACCTCGTCCCCAACAGCCACCGACACCCCTGTACCAACTGCTACCGTAACCGTGACAATGACCGCAACGGCCACGATTACAGCCACAGCCTCCCCCACATCTACCGCAACGCCTACGGAAGAACCGGAAGGCGAATAAACGACTTCGCAAATTTACAGGCACGTGTTAGCGCAATTCGTGCGTTATTTAATCCAATTGAGCTTCCTTCCCAAAAAAGTGTAAGGTTTTGCCTCCTTCGGCGTCGTACTTTGTAGAAAAGCAGCAGAAAGGTTTTAATGATTCGCTTGAGGAGGCAAAAAATGTTATCAGAAAAGTTAGCTCATCGCTTAATTACCGCCTTAGTAAATAGTGATCCGGCTGAGTTAGACACAATTTTACTTGCCAATGCTTATTTGCAGCTGCGGGGCAACGGTCGTATGCAGATTTATTGGACGCGCCCCCAGGTTCGGGCCGCTCTACAAGCCGAATTCTCTCGTTGGCACCAACCAACTGTGCTAATTGGTGATATTTCACTCCACACCAGCAGCATCTCTGTAACGTTCCAAATTGAGGAGAGAAAGAACGGCCGTTTGGCCAACCACGACTATTTTGCTCTGATCGTTCCTTGCAACAACCAGGTGCAAACGATTATTCTTTACTGCTATCACGACATAGCCTGGGCTACAACAGGCGTTTGGTCTCTTTCGTTCCCAGCAAAAGATTCTGCGCTGGATCTGATCGCCGCTGCTCCCACCACAAGGTCATTCGCCTACTAACCAAAGTCAGGGCAAACCGTCTCGCTCAACCAGAGCATCGACGGCCACTGCCTCATCCTATGCAACGGCCGTAAAAAGATCACCTAGTATTGTTACAATAGCAGATTTCGTAACAAGAAACCCCATTACTTTGATTTTTTGTTGAAAGCTATGCGATACTTTGTGGCACTTTGCGCTTTTTACTGGCGATTTTGTGCGAGCCTGCTTAGAACCAAGCATATACTTCATAATTCGTATAGGACTTGACTTTTTTCTAGAGGTTCCTTATGCTTTATTAATCTTACAGTTTGTGTTTAACAAAATACGCCTGCTAGTTCCTTTGTCTACCTGTCCTATGACATCTCAACTAATAATTTTAAATAGGCAAATTCGCCGTAGTTTGCTTTTATATATTTTTTTCGGTAATTTAAAATTCCCGTAGCTTAATTGTCCTATCTATCTCCGTTGGATAGATGGGTAGGTTGCACCTTTGTAGCTATTTGCAAAGGTGTTTTTTATTGGCAAGGGCTTTTCGTAAATTTCTACGATATAAAAGCCGAAATTGAATGGAGGATTCCTATGAAAAACCGTGACGGTGCTATTGGAGGATAATTTTATGAGTCGCGTAAGAAACCGAGTATTAGGTGTCTTGCTCTCGCTTGCAATTTTGCTTACTTTTGTTGTGCCAGTATTAGCTGATGGGGCAATAGCCGGAGGGTAAACTATACTTTATTAATTTGCTAACAAAGAAAAGCGGAGATATTGTATATCTCCGCTTTTTTATTGAACAAGCAGGAGTTTACTCGAATGAAGTTTTTCAGAGACCTTTGGATATCAAGAAGCAATTTAGTGACATTTGCACTTGGAGGCATCGTCATAGTAATTTTGTTACTTGATTTGCCACAACCTGTAAAAAACTATGCCCTTCTTTTGTGGGTTGCTCTAACTACTTTTTCGTTTTCTCTGCTTACTATCACCGCTGAAGCAGAACAAGCCTACAATTATTCAGCAAGTCGGTATGGCGTTGGGTATGAGCTCCTGGAAATCGAGTGTTTCATCAATGAAAATGGATCTGCAACTGTCAAACGGAAAGTGTCGTTAATGTCTTTTTCTGAAATTGATAAGCTGGACACTTACTTGCTAATTCCGGAAAAATCACCCGAGGGTAAATTAAGAGATATCTCTCTAGGCGAAATCAAATCGTCTAACTCAAAAACAAGTATCAAAAGAGGTGCAATTCGGGAAGAACTCGGCCGCTTATCAGTAGAAATAATTATTTCTCCTTCTTTATCTAATGGCAACTCAACTAAGTACGAAATGACCGAACATTTACCCGCCAAGCTATATGCAGTAAGAGCTTCACGGGATGAAATAGCTCAACGCGCGACACCGTATGACTATTTTGGTTGGAATGTAAATCGGCCCACTAAAAAACTATCTCTTCGAGTATACTTTCCTGGTTTTCCTTATCCGATTAAACCAGATATATACGGAGCGGAGGTTCGATATGCATCCGCATCTGGGTTTCCAGCAAATCGTACCCAACACGAAGAACAAAAAAATCTTCAAGGCCCAATCTTAGCAGAATCAGATAGTGATAGACATTATCTAAATTTAGAGGTAGATTACCCTATGATTGGACTAGTATATATCTTGCGCTGGCAGCCTATCGGAGAAGAGGATCAAAGCAAACTGGAAGCTGTCTCAAATACAACAAATCTAAGCCAAAACTATCTCACTGATATCCGAAACATTTTGATTGAAAGGTTCAATGAAGAGGAGTTACGGACTCTTATTATGGACTTAGGCATAGACTACGAAGTATTGCCTAGCAAGAGTAAAGCTGAATTGGCGAGGGAGTTAGTGGCCTATTTGGCCAGAAGAAATCAAATTCAAAGGCTTGTAAACAACACGAAGGTAAAACGGCCTGACATAGATTGGCCTATTGATCTTGGCTAAAACAAGGGGCTGCCGAGTTTAGATAACTTGACATATGAAAGTTTAGTATTTGACAATAATCATTTCTGCATATTAAGAAAGGAAAAAGGCCACCTTGCAAGAAGTGGCCTTTTTGTTTGCGGTCAAGATTGGACCAATCTCAATCTACCCGTTAACTTTCGTAGGCTTCGAGGGGGAGGCAGGCGCAGACGAGATTGCGGTCGCCGTACACGTTATCGATGCGGGCAACGGCGGGCCAGAACTTGCTGCTGCGCACCCATTCGGTGGGGAACGCGGCCGTTTCCCGTGAATACGGCCGTTCCCAACTCTCCCCCGCAATCATAGACGCCGTGTGCGGGGCGTGTGCCAAGACGCTGTCGTCGTGGGCTACCTTGCCTTCTTCAATCTCGGCAATCTCCTGGCGAATCTGAATCATGGCGTCACAAAAGCGGTCGATCTCCACCAGGGATTCGCTTTCCGTAGGCTCGATCATCAGCGTGCCGGGCACGGGGAAGGACATCGTAGGCGCATGGAAACCGTAATCCATCAGCCGTTTGGCCACGTCGTCGACCGTTACAAACTCCTTGAGTGGCCGTAAATCAATGATGCATTCGTGGGCCACACGGCCGTTTTCTCCCTTGTACAGTACCGGATAATGCGGATCAAGCCGGTGGGCGATGTAGTTGGCGTTCAAAATCGCCACTTCGGTGGCTTTTTGCAGCCCGTCGTCACCCATCATGGCGATGTAGGCATAGGGCACTGGCAAGATGCTGGCGCTGCCCCAGGGCGCGGCTGAAATCGGGCCAATGGCCTGCACGCCGCCGACGCCTTCCACCACCGGGTGCCCCGGCAGGAACGGCGCCAGATGCTCCGCCACGCCAATGGGACCCATGCCCGGGCCGCCGCCGCCGTGCGGAATGGTGAACGTTTTGTGCAGATTCAGGTGACACACATCTGCCCCAATGTTAGCCGGACTGGTGTGGCCTACTTGCGCATTCATGTTGGCCCCGTCCATATATACCTGCCCGCCATGCTCGTGAATAATCTGGCAAATCTCCTCAATGGCGGCTTCAAACACGCCGTGGGTCGAGGGATAAGTGACCATGATGGCCGCCAGCCTTTCGCTGTGCTTTTCTGCCTTTTGGCGCAGGTCATCCACATCGATATTGCCGTTGTCGTCGCACTGCACCACCACCACGTCCATGCCCGCCATAACGGCGCTGGCCGGGTTGGTGCCGTGCGCCGAGCTGGGAATGAGGCAAACGGTACGCTGCGTATCGCCACGCGACAGATGATAAGCGCGAATGACCAACATGCCGGCAAATTCGCCCTGTGCGCCAGAGTTGGGCTGGAGCGACACGGCCGTAAAGCCCGTAATTTCTGCCAGCCAGCGCTCCAGCCGCCGGAACAGCATCTGGTAACCCGCCGCCTGATTCTGCGGCACAAAGGGATGCAGCGTGCCAAACCGGGGCCACATCACGGGCAGCATTTCGGCCGTAGCGTTCAGCTTCATCGTGCAGGAGCCCAGCGGAATCATGGAGTGGGTCAGCGAGAGGTCGCGCGCTTCCAGGCGGTTGATGTAGCGCATCATTTCCGTTTCCGAGTGGAAGCTGTTGAAGACAGGATGGGTGAGGAAGTCGCTGGTGCGGGCGTGCTTTTCCGGGTAGGCAAGATCGACGGCGTCGGCCATCGCGTACACGTCAAACTGGCCGGGTTCAGCGCCAAAAATATCCAGTAATGTCTCAATTTCGTACGTCTCGACAATTTCGTCTAAAGCGACACCAATACGGCCGTCGGCATAGTAGCGCAAATTGATCTCTTTCATCAGCGCCGCTTCGCGAATCTCGGCCTGCGTTTTGGGGCCGCCAGAAACGGTGATAGTGTCGAAGACAGGGTTCTCATTAATTTTGTAGCCTAGCTCCGAGAGACCACCGTGCAGAACGGCCGTTAACAACTGTACGCGTCGCGCATTCTTGCGCAAACCAACC
>JBHIWP010000412.1:0-5176 GCA_041987425.1 Promineifilaceae bacterium (SeqCode)
CGGTGCTGCGGCGCGTGGCCGGGATACTCTACTTCCAGCCCGTCCAGCCCCAGCAAATCATCATCCAAAAATTCTGGCATAAGGATTTCGACCGTTTCAATGGGCGGCAGCACCTCGTTATAAAGGCTCTGGCCCGGGTAAGAGCCCGCCGCCGGATGGGCAAAGATGCGCACAAGCTGTGGATATTTCTTCAGCAGCGGCGTCAATTGCCTGGGATCGATGCCGGAGGGCACATACGCTGGACTGTCGTTGCCAATGAGCAAATTAACCTGCTCTTTATCCAGCCCGTGATTTTCTTTAAGGGCCACGGCAAAGTGACGGCGGGAAACGTTCACGGCCAGCGCTTCAATCTCCTCAGCAGTTAAATCCTGCGTCAGCAGCGGCCGGTTACCGTTGGGACCGAACTCTGCATTAATGGCCTCCACGCGGGCGCGCACCAGGCCGCCCCCACGCCCCTGGCTAAAAATCT
The DNA here is from genome assembly GCA_041987425.1 of Promineifilaceae bacterium (SeqCode). GTDB lineage: Bacteria > Chloroflexota > Anaerolineae > Promineifilales > Promineifilaceae > Leptofilum. The sequence continues at coordinate 470 of JBHIWP010000412.1, forward strand.
CCGAGGCCATTTGGCGAAATTCGTCGTCTTGCAGCAGGTCATAGGGGATGTAGAGCAAGTAGTGCAGGGTGCCGGTGAAATACGGCCGTCTAAACCGCAGCGACACTTCCACACCGGGCACCACGCGAATGCCCAGCTTTTCGCCAGCGGACAGGGCTTCATCCAGCCCATTGAGCGTATCGTGGTCCGTCACGCCAATGGCCTGTAGGCCTAAATCTTTGCCAGCCTGCACCAGCTCAGTGGGGCTGAACTCGCCATCGGAAGCCGTAGTATGATTATGTAAATCAGCAATGTAAGAAAGGGTCATGAAAAACTCCTGTTATTTGTGACAAGGTGAAGGGGTGACAAGGCGAGAGGCGTCTTTAATCTTGAAGCCCACTTCCCAAATTTCTAGCTTTTTGCACCAATCATTGCACCACGCCAATCTGTCAGGCGGGCTTAACGGCCGTCTAGTTCCACTACATTGCCCATCACCGAAACATCATAGCCGGGCATGGCGGCCACGGCCGTTTTAAAGGCATCGTCATGCAGCAGGTCTAGCAACGGCCGCAGCCGCTCGCCTTCATACGTCTGCCGGGTCATCACCAGATCGTATTGTTCATGAGCCAGCGGCACAAAATCCAGCCTGAGCGCCCGCGCCGCCGCCTGAATACCCAATCCAAAATCGGCCGCACCCGAGGCCACCGCAGCGGCCACTGCCAGATGCGTGTACTCTTCACGCTTATAGCCGCGCACCTGCTCTGGCTGAACACCTAACTTGCTCAGCTCGTAGTCTAGCAGCACGCGTGTACCCGCCCCGCGCTGCCGGTTCACCAACTGCACATCTGGCCGTACGGCCGCTTCCCAACCCTGGATGCCTTTTGGATTACCCCGGGGCACCACCCAGCCCTGCTCGCGCCCCACCAGCGTAATGAGAATCACGTCTGTGTCTGGCAGATAGCGGCGCACGTAGCTCTGGTTGTAAAGCCCTGTTTCCGGGTCCAGCAGGTGCGCTCCGGCTAAATGGCATTCCCCCCGGCGCAGGGCAACCAGCCCACCCAGGCTGCCAACGTTCGCCGAAGCCAGGCGTCCAGCGCTGCGCTCCGCCAGGAATTGGGCAATCAGGTCCAGCGTCAGGTCATGGCTGCCAATAGCCAGAATGGTGCGCGCCAACTCGCGAGCCTCGCGGTACAGGTGAACGGTTACTTCGCTGCCTGCATCTATGCCTTCGCTGAAGCGGGGAACGCGCACAATGCCATCGGCGCGCACCAGGGAAGTGATGACGCCCGCGCCCCGGCTGATGGGGGTGGTGACAAAACGGCCGTTCACCTCCCCAACCGCCACGCGCACAAAATCGTCATCCCCGGTATGAGAGTTGAGCTTTCGGGTAAGCTTGGCAGTGATAGTGGGCGGCTGGTACGGCCGTTGCCCCTGCCAGCGCGCCAGTAGCGGCTCTACAAAAAGCTCGCTGGTCAGCGCCGCGCTTACAGGGTAGCCGGGCACGCCAATGATCGGAATTTGAGATTGGAGATTAGGGATTAGAGATTGAGCGCCCGTCTCTACTCTCCAATCTCCAGTCTCCAATAAGCCTAAAATAACCGGATGCCCCGGCCGCACCGCAACGCCGTGCACCAGCAGTTGGCCCAATGACTGAACGACAGCGGCCGTGTAATCCTCGCTGCCAGCGGAGGACCCGGCGTTAAGCAGAATAAGATCGTGATGCTGGGCCGCCAGGCGTACGGCCGTTTGAATCGCTTCAAACTCATCCGGCACGATGGGCCAGCGGGTAGGCAAACCGCCCCACTCCGCCACCTGGGCCGCCAGCACCATGCTGTTGTATTCAATAATTTGCCCTGGCTCTATACCGTTTTCCGCCACGCTTTCCGTGGACACCAGCTCAGAGCCCGTGGGAATAACGGCGACGCGCGGCTGGCGATAAACAGAGACCGTGGCATGGCCCGATCCGGCCAGCGCACCCAAATCCACCGGACGCAGCCTGTGGTTGGCGGGCAGCACCAGCTCTGTGGCCACCATATCTTCACCCATCGGGCGGACGTGCTGCCAGGGTGGCAGGCTGGCGCGCAGTTCAATACCGGCACGGCCGTCTGGCAGTTCAACCTGCTGTGTATGCTCAATCATCACCACGGCGTTGGCCCAGGGCGGCAGGGGATGTCCCGTGTTGACCGGACGAATGGGCCGCGATTCCATTGGCGGCGTGTCCCAATTTTCTACCAGGGTAAATTGCAGCGGCTGGGTTTCGGTTGCGCCTTCGCTGTCCTGGGCGCGCAGAGCAAAGCCGTCCATGGCGCTGGCGTGGTAGTGGGGCGAAGATATTTTGGCCCAAACGGCGCTGGCTGTGATACGGCCGTTGGCCTGCGCCAGCGGAATTTCCTCTGCCTCTAATGGCTGCCACCAGCCTGCGGCCTGCAGCGCCGCCTGGAATGCCGCATGCGCCTCAGCCAGGGGAATGTCTTCCAGATAAACGTTTCGTTTGCGCTCTGTATTTGCCATAGCTCCAAAAGCCGATTCGTGAAATTTTTGACGAACACACGTATCATACCAGACAACAAATAACAGAAGTAATCTGGCAACCATTTATCATCATCGGAGACCCACATGATTTATTACCGACAACGCAACAAACAAGGAACCATTATGACGGCTTTGCTGCTCGCCTGCCTGGTGCTGCTGACAGGCTGCCGAGACCAGCTGGCGGAAACATCCATAGCTACGCCTACCGCTTCTGCCAGCCCCACGCCAGAAGCTTCTGCAGAGCCAGACGTGCTGGAAGATGAAGGGTTACGGCCGTATCTCAACCCGAACCTTTCCCCCGCCGAGCGAGCCCAGGATTTGCTGAGCCAGATGACCCTGGCGGAAAAGATTGGTCAGATGACGCTGGTAGAGAAAAACAGTATTAATGAAGAAGAGATCACCGAATTAGGCATTGGCGCGCTGCTGAGCGGCGGAGGCGGCTACCCGCCTACCAACACCCCCGCTGGATGGCTGGAAATGGTGAACGGCTACCAAGAATATGCCATGGAAACGCGGCTCGCCATTCCCCTGATTTATGGAGTTGACGCTGTGCACGGCCACAACAATGTCAAAGGTACGGTGCTGTTTCCGCACAACATTGCTTTGGGCGCTACCGGAAACGCTGAATTGGTGCAGGAAATTGGCCGAATCACCGCCATCGAAACGGCCGCAACCGGCATCTACTGGAATTACGCCCCTACCGTTGCCGTGCCGCAAGATATTCGCTGGGGTCGCACCTATGAAGGCTATAGTGAAAACACGGAGCTGGTGACGGCGCTGGGCCAGGCTTACCTGACGGGTTTACAGGGGGATGATCTAACGGCCGTAGACACCATCATAGGTACGGCCAAGCACTTTGTGGGCGACGGGGGCACCACCTGGGGCACTTCCACTACGGGCGGTTACGAGATTGACCAGGGCGACGCACAGTTGGACGAAGCCACCCTGCGCGCCGTGCATTTGCCGCCTTACTTTGCTGCCCTCGACGCCGGAGCACGCAGCGTGATGATCTCCTTCTCCAGCTGGAACGGTACCAAGATGCACGAACATCACTACCTCATCACCGACGTGCTGAAAGGGGAAATGGGCTTTAGTGGCTTTGTTGTCTCGGATTGGGCAGGAATTGATCAGGTAGACAGCAATTATTATGAAGCCGTGGTCGCCGCCATAAATGCGGGCATCGATATGAACATGGTGCCCGGCAAATACACCATTTTTATCGACGCGCTAACGGCCGCAGTAGAAAATGGCGACGTACCGCTGGAACGCATCGACGACGCCGTGCGGCGCATTTTGACGGTGAAGTTTGAGCTGGGGCTGTTTGAACGACCGTTTGCCGACGAGACGCTGCTGGAAAGCGTTGGCTCAGAGGCCCACCGGGCGCTGGCCCGCCAGGCCGTGCGTGAATCGCTTGTGCTGCTGGATCACGACGGGGAAACGCTGCCCATTGACCCGGAAACGGCCGTTATTTTTGTGGCTGGCGAAGGAGCCGACGATATTGGCTTGCAGTCTGGCGGCTGGTCCATTGAATGGCAGGGGCGCGAAGGCAATATCACTCCTGGCACCACCATTTTAGACGCCATCGAAAGCACAATCTCGGCCGATACCCAGCTTAACTACAATCGCTTTGGCAACTTTGAGCGCATCACAGACGACAATGGCGATCCGGTAATGGCTGACGTGGGGATTGTGGTGGTGGGGGAACGGCCGTATGCCGAAGGCCAGGGCGACAGTTACAATCTTAGCCTGACCGAACCCGAACTAAACGCCATCGAGCGCGTTCGAGCGCGCAGCCAAAAACTGGTGGTCATTCTGCTCTCAGGCCGTCCGCTCATCATCACGGATCTGCTGCCAATGGCCGATGCCATCATCGCCGCCTGGCTGCCCGGCACCGAGGGCCACGGCGTCTCCGATGTACTCTTTGGCAGCTACGAATTTAGCGGCAAGCTATCCTATACCTGGCCGCGCAGCATGGAGCAGCTCCCCTTCGATTTTGCCAACCTGCCCACGGAAGGGTGCGCCGCGCCGCTCTTTCCCTTCGGTTATGGCCTGACAACGGCAGAAACAACGCCACCCCAGGATTGCTAACGGTACAAAACAAAAAGCCTCCACATTTTTGCCGATGTGGAGGCTTAAAATTGGTGTGACTCCGACAGGATTCGAACCTGTGACCAAGTGATTAAAAGTCACCTGCTC
>JBHIWP010000413.1:0-5137 GCA_041987425.1 Promineifilaceae bacterium (SeqCode)
CTCTTTGCCAGCGGCATCGGTGCACCCATCTATCTAATTTTGTGGGTAATTATGCCGCGCGAGGCCGTAGTTGGGGAGCCAGGCAGCACCGTTTTGCAGGACAACATTGATGACCTGAGCCAGACGGTTTCCAATAAAGTTGGCCGCCTAAATCGCCCCAGCACGGTTGGCACCATGCTCATTTTGTTTGGTGTTTACTTCCTGCTATCGCAAACGGGCTGGTTTCACTGGCTAAACAGCGCCATCTTCTGGCCGCTGGTAATTATTGGTATTGGCGCCTATATGCTCATGCGCCGCGAAGCATAATAAAGCAATAACCGATTAGGGGTTTTAGGGAAACGGCCGTCTGACAAAGTCGGCCGTTTTCTGCTTCTTATGAAGACCGGCGAAAAGTTGCGCCAAAAGCCCGCAAGCCTGGGCGCGTTTTTGCTAAATCCTCGTCCGGCCCTTCCGCTGCAATTGGCTTCGGCTCCACCAAAACCGGCAAAATGATGGTAAAGGTTGTGCCTTCTCTCACCTTGCTCGTCACGTCAATATTGCCGCCGTGCGCCTGGGCAATCCATTTGGCAATCGCCAGCCCCAGCCCGGCGCCACCCTGCCCCGCCTGCCCGCGCGCCCGCGCTTTGTCTACACGATAAAATCGATCAAATATGTAGGGTAAATCTTCAGCCGGAATGCCCATTCCCGTGTCGGCAATGTTTATATATGCCCAGCCATTCTTTTTGGACAAGCTGATATCTACCCGTCCACCTTCCGGTGTGTATTTGATCGCATTGCTGATGAGATTCAGCAGCAGCTGCTTTAGACGATCTACGTCGCCCAACATGCACACCTGATCCACTTCCGTAACGCGCACCTCAACCGATGATTCTAGCAGCCGCACCTGCCGGTACACTTCAAACAGCAAATTGTCTAGCTCTAACTTATTCTTTTCCAGCGGCAAACCACCGGCGTCTGCTCTGGCCAGCAGCAGCAAATCACCCACCAGGCGCGTCATGCGCTCAATCTCTTCCTGGATGATTTCCAGCGACTCTGGATCGGCATCCCCCATGCGGCGCATTAGATCAACGTTGCCGCGAATGGCTGTCAGGGGCGTGCGCAGCTCGTGCGAGACGTCGGCCAACAGCCGCTGCTGAGTCTGGAACAGACGCTCCAGCCGCTCTAGAAGCTGATTAAAAGAGCGCGCCAGTACGCCAATTTCATCGATGCGCTCTGTATAGGGAACGCGACGGCTGAGGTCATCGGCGTTGGTAATCTGGCGAGCGACAGCGGCCATATCTTCTAACGGTTTAAAAGAGCTGGGCGTTAGCAGTACGGCCAGGAAGAGAGAGGCAGAGGCCCCGGCAAAACCGACAAAGAGCGCGATAACCAGGAAGCGGTTAAAGCTTTCGATATTGTCTACCAGGCGCCCCACCTGCACGTAGCCCAACAGCTCATCCTCAACGTAAATGGGCGTAGTTAAGACCCGCATGGTGCTGTCGCCACGGATGACATAGTTGAGCACTTCCTGGTCTTGCAGACCATTTTTGTCTAGCAACCCGAAATCCGGTGGCAGAGTCACCATATTTTGCGAGCGCAGCCCAATATTCCCCTCCACATCCAACACCATGAAGAAGGAAGCGGCCGTTTCCAGATTGTCCAGCTCCTGATCAATGCCTAAGCGAAGCGTCCCGTCTCCCACCGGCGTTATCGTAGCAGAGCGCAGCTCACTCGTTAACGTCCGCAAATCGGCATCCACTTCCTGGTTAATGCGATTGCGAGGCAGGAAGTACACGATGGCGGCAAATAGCACAAAAGCCACCATGAAAATGGATGTGTAGACGAAAAGAAGACGGTTTTGTATGGACAAAGGTTATGACTCTTCGCGCAGCACGTAACCGATGCCGCGTACAGTATGGATCAGACGGGACCCTCCCCCTTCTTCGGTCTTTTGCCGCAGATAGCGCACGTAAACCTCAATAATGTTGCTTTCGCCGCCAAAGTCATAATTCCAAACGCGGTCAAAGATCAGATCGCGAGTGAGGACCTGGCGCGGGTGGCGCATAAAAAGCTCTAGCAGTTCGTACTCTTTGGCGGTAAGGTCGAAGATACGGCCGTTTCGGCGTCCTTGCCGGGTACCAGTATCCAGCTCCAAATCGGCAAAGCGATACACCTGCGGCTGCGAAGGCTGCGACCGGCGCAGCAACGCTCGAACCCGGGCCATCAGCTCATCAAAGGCAAAAGGTTTTACCAGATAGTCGTCGGCTCCAGCGTCCAGGCCGGTTACCCGGTCTTCAATTGTTTCCTTGGCGGTGAGCATCAAGATAGGCAGGTCGCTTACGGCCCGCAAGCGGCGGCACACTTCAATACCATCCATTCCTGGAAGCATCAAGTCTAGCAGCACCAGGTCCGGCGGATTTTCACGGGCCAGGTCCAGCCCCGTTTGTCCATCTGCGGCCGTATCTACCCGGTACCCTTCAAAGCTCAGCCCTCGCTGCAAAAATTGTCGAATTCGTTCTTCGTCTTCAATTACGAGAATGCGAATAGTCATATTTTCCTCCCAAAATCATAACGCAGCCCAACTCACGCAAGGCGCAGCCACGTAACGTTTTAATAATTAGAATCAAAATTTAGTGAAGAACAAAAGGTTAGTAGAACTATTTTCAACCCAAAGGCGCCTATGTTCTTCGTCTTGTAAACCACCCAGAAACTTTCATCTCTCTAAATGTCTCTTGCGGTTTACGTAAATTGTAAAGGCGGCACCTGTTTTACACAAAAACAGCTTGTCTGTTTCGCTTGGGCAAGGTTACAATGGTTGGCAGGAAGATGGGAATAAAATCAACATTTCAACCACAATCTGTCACCCAGCAGGACAAATAGTGCAATTATTTCTAATCTAGGATAGTAACAAATGAGTGATTCACTCGTCTACCAAAGAGAGAGTTTCTTAATCTCTCATCTATCTTGATAGAAATTTTCAGGTTGCCTATGTGCAACATGCTGACGCTATAAACATGGCGCAGCACCCTACCGTTCCGCCGCGCAAGTATAATTGTTCACAAGCGCAAGGTGGAACAACATCACGTTGGAGATCATCATGGACGCTCTTTTTCAACTTGGCTTGGATGCCACTCACTGGTTACAGACAACGCTGCCTCAACTGGAGCCATTTTTCCAATTTATCAGCACCTTGGGCCTTGAAGAATTTTATCTGGCGATGCTGCCACTTATCTACTGGAGCGTGCACAAGGAAGCGGGCCGCGCTCTGGCCTACGTTTTCCTGCTGGGAAACGTGTTAAACACCATGTTCAAGCACGCTTTGCGGCAGCCACGGCCGTTTTGGCTGGACCCCACTTTAGAGCGATTTACGGACTTCGGCTATGGGGTTCCCAGCGGCCATTCGCAGCATACCGTCACGATTTACCTCTTTTTTGCCCTCTGGGTTCGTCGCTGGTGGATGTGGCTTTTGGCGCTGGCGCTCATCATCTTAATGCCAATTAGCCGAGTTTATCTGGGTTCCCACTTCATCCACGATGTGATAGCAGGCTTGCTGCTTGGGCTGCTGGTGCTGGCAGGCTACTACTTGTGGAAGCGACGCTATGCCAGCGAGTTCAGCAAGCGCATTATGGGGCAGCGACTGTTAGCAGCGATTCTGTTGCCGGTGGGGCTGGCTGCCCTCTATCTCCTCATCCGCCTCATCATTGGCGAGCCAAACATGGATGTAGAATGGGCGGCCTTCATCCCCGTGGCCGAATTAGAAAGTTTGGAGGGGATGGTAACGGCCGTTGCCTCTCTTTTAGGTGCAGGCATTGGCCTGGTGTTGGAGCACAGCCGCGTCCGCTTTTTGGTGGCTGGGCCTATCTGGCAGCGAGCCGCGCGTTATCTGGTGGGGATCGTCGTGGCTGGAGCCATCTGGGCTGGATTAGGGCAACTCTTTCCCGATGATCCGCTATGGCTGGCCCTGCCACTGCGCCTGCTGCGCTACACCCTGCTGACGCTATGGGTGACGTACTACGCCCCCTGGGTGTTTGTCAAGCTTGGCTTGGCTCAAGCCAAGCCGGACCCCGGCATTAATCTTTCTATTTCATAAAGCGACTCAGTCAATTAGAGATAAAAATCTAAGAGATACTGATATTAAAAAATAATCGCCAGCGGCTGCTAAGCAACCGCTGGCGATTATAATAAAACACCACAAGGTTCAGTGGGAGAAACACTCCCTCTTCACGCTGTCTGTATTGGCTGACGCACTATGTCCCGTCGCTCGTATCGCCCTCCCCTGTATTGAAATCGGTATTCGTGTCGTTGCCATTGCCACCGCTGAACGAGTCAGCGCCCGTGCCACCCGTCAAATTGTCATTGCCGTTGTGGCCGCGCAGCACGTCGTTATCGTCACCGCCGTCCAGCGTGTCGTTGCCATTTTGGCCTTCCAGCGTGTCGTTCCCGCGGCCGCCATTAAGAATGTCGTTACCGTTTCCGCCGTACAGCATGTCGATGTCGTCGCCGCCGTCCAGAACGTCGTTGCCGTTTCCGCCGTTAAGCCCGTCATTACCCTGGCCGCCCACAAGTGTATCGTCACCGTTTCCACCGTCGAGGCCGTCATCTCCGATGTCGCCCAGAAGCGTATCGTTGCCATTGCCGCCCACGAGCGTGTCGTTACCGGCGTCGCCACAGAGAACATCGTTGCCGTTGCCACCGTAGATGACATCGTTCCCGCCAAGGCCCATGATGACGTCGTTCCCGTTGGTGCCGTAAATCACATCATCGCCAGGCGTGCCCACAATGGTGGGCAAGAGACCGTTGCAGGTAGCGACGAGGTTCAGGGCCACAATCACCGGGTCATGGTCCGAAATGCGGTACTGATCCGGCGCGTAGAGGCTAGCGATTTGCCCGGCGCTTTTGAAGTCCGTGTTGTAATCCAGCACGCTGGGTTCGTCGGCGTTGATGTGCCACTCTGTAACGCCAGAAACTTGAGACGCCAGAGAAGGCGACGCCAGCGCGTGATCCAGATAGCCCCACTGCCCGTCAAAGACGTAGGAATAGGCATCCTGCCCACCGTAGGCAAGTATGAGATTGGTGTAGCCGCTGTTCAAGATGGCCGTGATGGGGTCTTCCATTGCGTAGGCATTCAGATCGCCGACGATGAGAACATCCGGATCGC
>JBHIWP010000414.1:0-5129 GCA_041987425.1 Promineifilaceae bacterium (SeqCode)
CAGATGGTTGAGGCTGTTGGCAGTATCGGGATGGTCGGGGCCGAGGGCTTTTTCCCGGATGGCCAGGGCCCGTTCGTAATAGGGCCGGGCCGCGGCCAGGTCGCCCATGTCTTGCAGGAGGCCGCCCAGATTGTTGAGGCTGAGGGCAGTATCGGGATGGTCGGGGCCGAGGGCTTTTTCCCGGATGGCCAGGGACCGTTCGTAATAGGGCCGTGCCGCGGCCAGGTCACCCATGGCTTTCAGGAGAAAGCCCAGATTGTTGAGGCTTTCAGCGGTGTGAGGATGTTCCCCAGAGAGTCGCAGTTCGCAAATCTCAAAAGCATCCTCAACACAACTAAATGCCTCGTTGTAAAAACCACTCCGCTGCAAATACTCCGCCGTTTGATTAAGTAACCAGACCACTTTTTCCGGTTCCAATCCGTGCTTTTTTGCATAGCTTGTAGCAATTTGATTATGCGGAATTAGAGTTTTGCTGGTTGCCCATGTAGAAATGTCATGTTCATCAAAGGCGTAATTTTCTTCAAGAAGAGTAATCAGCACAGATAGCCACAACTTCTGACGTTCACTCCCCATCCGGCCGCGAGCCACCGCCTGCACCAGCCGATGCATCGTCAGCTCATCCCCGTCTCGCTGCATCAGGCTGTAGCGCCGCAGCGCGCCAATGGCCTCGTCCAGCGCCAGCTCGTCGGCTACCACCTCTTGTAGGGTCGAGGCGCGCCTCGACCCTACCGGTGGGTCAATATCGACCACCTTCATTATCAAATCCAGCGGAATGCTTTCCGGGTCCAAAAAGCAGCACAGGTTCAGCAAATCCAGCGCCCCCGGCGTCTTCTTTATTTCGTCAAAGGCCAGTTCCCAGGTGGTCGTAATCGTGGCGTGGTACCGCTCCGGCTTTTCCGCTCTCTGCCACAGGTCGGCCTGACGGCTGGTAAACAGCCGCTGGTAGGCGGCATAGCTGCTGCCTTTGCTCATCACATACGCCGCCGCATGCTCTAGCGCCAGCGGCAGCCGCCCCAATTCCTCGGCCAACGCCGCCGTCTCCTGCCACGCTTTGCTTTCCCTTTGCGCCTTCCCAACCTTTGCACCTTTGCGTTGAAAAAGAAACGCCACCGCTTCATCCAGCGTAAACAAGCCCAGCTCCAACACCGTGCCCACTGCGCCATAATTGGGGTTGCGGCTGGTAATCAGCACGTGGCCATTGCCGCTGCGCGGCAGGTAGGGGGTTAATTGTTGGGGTTCAATCTGGTCGGCGTTGTCATAGACCAGCAGCCAGCGCTGGCTTGTCTGGCTCAGAAAGTGCTGCACGGCCTGTACGGCCATTTGCTGGTCGGTGACAGTGGGGGCAATGAGCTTCAGGCGGCGGGCCAGGGCCATGGTGCTTTCGCCCAGGCCCGGCTCGCTGTCGGCGCTCAGCCAGTAGATCAGGTCGTAGTGGTCCAGGTGGGCGTAGCAGTAGGCCAGGACCAGCTGGGTTTTGCCCACGCCGCCCAGCCCGGCGATGGTTTGGGTGACGACGGTGGTCTGGCCCGCGTTCAGCGCGTCGGCCACCTGCTGCAAGATCTCTTCGCGGCCGGTGAAGTTGGGGTTTTGCGGGTGGGGTATCTCGTACAAAACACCGTCAAGCAACCGCAATCGGGCCGTTAGGCCATCGACTGAGAGCGTGGGCCAATCGAGCCAGGGTTTCAGCAGCCGGCCTTTTTCCAGAAGCTCCTCTACCTGTTCTCGCCGGTTGCACATGGCAATCAGCTCGCGCGATTTTTCTGAGAGGGTATTGCCATCCAATTCTTCATACTTAAGGTCTAGCTCCAGGCAAAGGTCACGCAGTTCACTCAGGCTAAAGTGCGTGGTTAAAAATCGTTTCAGTTTGGCTTGTTGGGGACCGTCTAGCTGCATAACACTCCTCTGGCAGGCAGGCAACAGCGAATTTGCGTTATTGTAGCGGTTTTCAGGGGAAAGAATCAACGGGAATTTGCCAATACGGCGGTAGCGACCCTTGTGGTCGCCGATTTGAGAAGGCACCAGGCCAGCCCCTACGTGTCACCAAAAGGGCAGGGCTGGCCTGGCAGCGCAAAATATTACGCGGTCAGGTCGGCCGGTGCGCTTTTGCGCCGCACCAGGGTGGTGATGCCTGCACCCAGACTGATGAGCAGCAAAAAGGGGGTGAGCACAAACCAGCCCAGCAGCGGCACCAGCCCGGCGGCAATGAGCAGCACGGCCGTTTTCAACCCCACCTTCACGCCGCCAATACCTGCATACAGCCGCTCCTGCACAATCTGGTTGATGCCCGCAAGCCCAACGGACGCCACCGCCAGCAGCGCCAGCAAAATTAGCAGCGCAATCAGGCCGCCTACGTCACCGCCCTGGGCAAAGATCGCCGCCAGCACGCCAAAAAAGAGGGCGTTCACCAGCCCAATGACAAAAGCACGACCCGGGCTGTTTTGGGCAATCTGCTGGGCTCGCGCCACGCGCCCCGGCAGCAAAGCAGGCAGCACCACCAGCAGCGCCGCCAGCGTGCCCCAGCTAAACAGAATAATGACGATGAGTTGTAATCCTTCAGGCATGTGAACCTCCGGTTGGGCGGTTTTTGGTGATCGGTAAACGGTGATCGGTAAACGGTAATCAGTAGGTCGGTAATCAGTATTCATTAGAGCGGTATTCAGTGTTTGGTGAGACAGTTATTCCGACGTGAAAAGCAGGCGGTTGCCCGCCAGCCAGACCAGCAGGGCCAGGGCAAAGAGCAGGGCCCATTGGGCTGTGGGCAGGTCGATGGCCAGGTTGGGCAAGTTGGGCTGCTGCCAGACGGCCGTTACTTCCGCCCACAGCGCATTGAAGAACGCCAACGTTGGCAGCTGCACCGTCGTCATCCAGGCAGCCGCCAGCTGACGGCCGCTCGCCATCCAATCCACCAGCCAGGCCCACACATTCCCCAGCAGCAGCAAGGCAATAAGCGCCTGGCCCAGCAGCAGCCCCCATTGCCAGCGAGGCAAGGGCGTGGGAACGGCCGTTCCCTGCCCAATCTGCGCCACCACCGCCGCCGACAAATCTCTGCTGAGCGGCAGCTCCGGCAACGCGTCTAGGCTGCCAAACAGCGCTTGCAGCTCCGCCAGCTGCGCCCGCGCCGCCGCGGAAGCGGCCAGATGCGCCTCAACCACCCCTTGCATCTCATCATCCAGCGTGCCGTCCAAATATTCGTGCAGCAAATCATCGTTAAATTCTGTCATAGCCTGTCCTAAAACCGTATTCAGACACTCTATTGCCCTAATACTTGCCTACCTGCCACTTGCAAACTTGCTCACTCTTCACGCATCTTGTCCGCCAACATCTTCCGTGCCCGGAACAGATCGCTCTTCACGCTGCTAAGCGGCCGTTCCATTTCTTCGGCGATCTCTTCATAACTTAACTCCTGAAAGTGGCGCAGCTCAATGGCTACGCGGTAGCGTGGCGGCAGCGCCAGGATAGCACGATGCAGCCGGGTGGACTGTTCTTCTTGCACCATGGCCTGTTCGGGCGTTGGCGCTGGCTGCGCCCAGTCGTCCATGCTCACCGGTCGGTCTGGGTGGGCCATTTCAGCCGCCAGAAGCTGCGTCCGTGCCCGGGCCGATTCTAGCCAGTTCAGGCACAAATTGGTGGTAATGCGCTTGATCCAGGGGCCAAACGGCCGTTCCATATCAAAGCGATCCAGCGCCCAGTATGCCCGCAAAAACGCTTCCTGCGCTGCATCTTCGGCCTCGACACGACGCCCCAGCAGCCGGTACGCGACGTTGAAGACGGCCGTTTGATAGCGGCGGACGAGCTCACCATACGCGGCGGCACTGGTCTCACCTCTTTGCCTGGCCTGTTGCAGCAGCTGCTGCTCGTCTGTCAGCGTCATCTTTTGCGTCCTACACCAGTTTACCGGAAAGCTTGCAAAAAGTTGCATGGACTGTCCGTGATGGGTGAAACGTGATTTTTCACGCTTCACGGATTTATGCGCTCAGCGGGTCAGTTATATAGATATATTCTATAAGTAATATAGAAATAATTGATAGTTTACATGTTGATTTACGTGCGCTGGCGACTCTTTTATACTGCGCATCATTATTGATTACGCTGAAAAATTGGGACCCTATGAAAACCAACTTTACTCTCCAACACCCAAATTATTGTGACATAGCCCATTGGCCAATTGGCCAAACGCCACTGCTCAACCTGGGCGCCACGGCTGCCGCTGCGGGGCTGTCACCAGCCATTCGCCTGTTGGCTAAAGCCGAATGGTTCAACCCAAGCGGCTCAATAAAAGACCGCGCGGCCAAGCGTATCATTCAGACGGCTGAAGCTGAAGGAAAGCTGTGGCCCGGCATGACCTTGCTAGACTCAAGCTCTGGAAATATGGCGTTGGCCTATGCCAATCTGGGCCGTCTGCATGGATACAAAGTTAAGCTCATGGTTCCTGCCAATGCCACCCCGGCCCGCCTGGCGCTGCTGCAAAACTACGGCGCTGACCTCACGCTTACCGACCCGGCCCAAGGATCTGATGGTGCAATGCAGGCCGCCCGCCAGCTGGCCGCTCAAAACCGCCACTACTTTTATGCCAACCAGTACGATAATCCGGCCAACTGGCAGGCTTATTACGACACATTGGCCCCAGAAATCTGGCAGCAAACTGGTGGGGATGTCACGCACTTTATCGCTGGTGTGGGGTCTGGCGGCACGTTTACGGGCACGGCCCGCTGGCTGAAGGAATGCAAGCCAGGCATTTTCTGCGCCACGGTGCAGCCGCAAACGGATCAAGACGGCATCAAGGGACTGAAGCACATGGCAACGGCCGTTCCCCCCAAAATCTACGCGCCTTCTCTGGCTGACCAACAACAGCTTGAAAAATTGAATTAAAATAATAAGGTAAGCAGTTGGGTAGTAAACCATAAGTTTTTAGGCCATTTCTAATTTCTTCACGGTTCAATTGTCCTAAAATAGTAAAACATTCAGATAATGATTTTTCAGCTTTCTCTAACTGGGCGTCAAATACATAGTTATTTGCTAGCATCGATTGAGTTAGTAGGCGATGTAAATAAGTCGCTTGGGTGCTGTTTATCAAAGCTTCTTCCGCAAGCGCTATCGCTTTAGTTCTCTCATTATTATTATTATGGTAA
>JBHIWP010000415.1:0-5101 GCA_041987425.1 Promineifilaceae bacterium (SeqCode)
CTGAAATATTGCTTGCGCCAGCGCCAGCGGAGCAGCTTGTAGTAGGGTTGCAGCAGCCAATGCCCCTGCGAGCGCCCCACAAACAAGATGTCATTAATGTCGCACATTACCTGCGCTTCAGCGTCGCTGATCCAGGGGGTATTGCCTCGGTTCAGGTCCATATCGCACCAGCCTTCCTGGTTAGCTGGCGGCACGTAGCCCATTTCCAGCGCCTTGGGCCAGAGCGGCGTGCCAGGGTAAGGCATGTAAACGCAAACCGAGCAGCGCACTTTCTCGCTCATGTCGGACAGCGTTTCGATGGCGTCAAACGTTTGTTTGGTTTCATGCGGCTGCTCTTCCGGCATGCCCACAATAAATGAACAGTTGGCCTCAATGTGCGGCGCGTACTTCACCAAATTGCCGATGCCCCAGATGATTTGCTCGGCGTCCTGGTCCTTGGTCATGCGATCCAGCACTTCTTGCGAAGCCGATTCCACGCCGATGTTGACCCATTGGCAGCCGGTCTCGTTCATCCACTGCACAAACTGTGGCTTGAGAAGCTGCACGCGCACCTGCCCGCTCCAGGGCATGCCTACTTTTTCCACCAGTCGCTGCATGGGCTTGATACGGCCGAACAAATAGTCATCGGCGTAATCCACCGCATCAATCTGGTAATTGTCCCTGAGCCACTGAATCTGATTGGTGATAAATTCATCGGAGTGCTGCCGCCAGGTGCGCTTCATGACCACTTCGTTGTAGCAAAAGCCGCAGCGAAACGGGCAGCCGCGTGAAATGTAGACGGGAATGGCGCGCGTGTAGGGACCGCTGGGAATGAGATAAGCTTCTACGTCGTCCAGCAAATCCCAGCGCGGGCTGTATTTGTCCAGGTCCTGAATGAACGGCCGTTCCCGGTGAAACATGGGAAAGCCATCACTTGCGCGCTTGTAAGCCAGACCCGGCACGCTAGACCAGTCGCGCGGCGGCACGCGGCCGGCCAGCAGCAGGGCAAACTCCTGCGCCGTCTCTTCGCCTTCGTTGACGATGACAAAATCAACATATTCCTCTTTGAGCACATCCATAGGCATGATGGTTGCGTGCACGCCGCCCCACACCACGGGAATGCCCAGCGCGTGCACCCGTTTCGAGGCGTCGATAGTAGGTTGAAGCTGTGGCCCGGTAATGGTGCTGAATCCCACGAAGAGCGGCCGTTCCGCCGCTACCAGCGCCACGAAATCTTCTAAAAATTCGGCCGTTTCGTGAAACACGCGGCAGCTAAAGCCTACCTGCTCCAGCGCGTCGGCCACGTACATGATGCCAAACGGCGGGTACATATCCCGATGATTGCGAAAGTTGATTAAGAAGATGGTGTTGCTGGCGTCGGAGGGCTGCTGCGGCAAAGAGTCGGGGGAAATTTGCACGTCTTGTAAGGTCAACATCGGTTGGGCCATTCGGTTTTCCTCTTCCACACAAAGCTGCTGATTCTGTTTCTATCTTACTCAATTTCTACAAAATGACACGCCTTTTCATCTCCCGGGGCAATGGCATATTCCCACATCGCCGGAGGCTGAAGCCGTCCGGCTAATCATGAAAGCCCAAATGGGCTTGCAAAACAGGCTCTTCAGGCGTGCCATAAGCGTACTCTAGCCATGCTCTCCTTTTTCTACTGCAAACTAATCTAAACTGATCGGCCCCATGGTTAGCCATTGAATCATCTGGCGTAGAGATTCATAAGCGGCCAGGCGGGCTTCGGAAGTAGCGGCCGTTTCTGCCTTGTCGATATGGGCCTGCATTTGCCGCAGCGCGTAGGGGGTCATCGCCAGCACCGCGTCGGAGCCGGAAGCGGTGTACTTCACCAAAATATAGCGAATGAGCGCCGAAACGGGAATACCGGTGTCCTTGCTCAAATTTTGCAGCGTCGGCAGCGGGTCCGCCACGCTGTACAGCGCCACTTCTTCCTTAAAGTTGGCGTGTGGATCGTCCGCCGCCCAAGAATCTTTATATGGATGTAGTTCCAATTGTTATTCTCCCTACTGCTCACCGAATACTGACTCAATGATTACTAATAATGCGCCAGCTCCCCTGTCTGCTTGAGGTGGCGAATGGCGTAGCGCAGCGAGAAGAGGGCCAGGGGAAGCAGAACGGCCGTAAACACCAAGAGTATGACGACATCTCCGCCTACCTGAGCCACCGTCTCGCCCCGCATTAGCGCCCCACGCAGCGCCCGCAAGGCATAGGTGAACGGCAGTGCATAGCTGACAATCCGCAGCCAGCCGGGCAGCAGCTCCACCGGAAAAAAGACGCCGCTAAAAACGTAAGCTACCGAGTTAATAAACCAGTTCATCGGGTCGCCCCGCTTAAACACAATGACAAACGCTGCCGAAAAAATGCCGTAGCTCACCAGGCTGGATAGTGAGACGAGCAGGACGACAACGGCCGTTCCCCAGTTTGCCTGCGAGAAGTCGGCGCCAACGGCCGTGCCTACGCCCAGCTGCAGCCCAACCAGCAGCACGCCCTCCAGCAGCATCCACGACGACGGCCCCAAGAGCGCCAGCGTCACCGGCGTGGCCGTCGCCAGCAGCGGCTCGATAGTGCCCTGCAGCATCTCTTCGCGCAGGTTGGCCGAAAAAGCATGGCTGCTCAGCTCCAAAAATTTAGAAAACGCCCCACCAATGATCAAAAAAGTGAAATAAGTGCCACCCTCAACCTGCCCAGACCCCGACCGCTGCAAAAGCTGGTCTAAAAAGAAAAATAGCAGCACGGAAACGATCATTCCCAGGTAACGCGTTACAAAGTTCAGCTTGTACGCCCACGCCAGGCGAAAGTTATGGGTGATCAGGGCAAATAGTTTTTGGTAGTTGAAAAGGTTCATTTTGACCTGAATTTTGCTGTACATCTGGTTAGATGGCAAATTGAATATTCGATAGGCAGGCATACATGAAATGTGATACTATCACTTCGCAATTAACCACAATGATTAGTAATTTAACTAGGTAGTGGTTTCTAAAAATGACCCCCCTCACAAAGACAACAGTTAATCGATTTTTCTTGTTTATTTTGATTGGCTTTACCTCAACGCTTCCTTTTTTGCTTCTGAGCTTTGTGCTCGCTGCCTTTTGGGCGGTAATTTTGGTGCCCCTTGTTGTTTTGATTGTGCTAATCTTCAAAACTGCTAAGGAAAAAAGAGTAAGTAAGGTAAAGCCAAAGTGGCTGGAACTCTTTTTATCCGCTGTCGGTGCTATATATCCTTCTGTTCTCACAGCTATCGTGCTCTGGCTGGTACGGTGGGCACTATATGGCTCGGCTGTTTTAATCGGCTTGGACGGGGAATATAAAGGAGCTGCCTATAACTTTGCTAATGCGGTCTTTGTATTGCTTTTGCTCGGTAGCATTGTGTTTTTAGTGAGTATGAATTGGCAGCATCTGCTAAATCAACTTTATCCTAAGGTCGGCAGCCAATCTGCCTTTGCCCAAATATCTACAACTGGGAAGACATGGCTTATCAAGCGGGGTGCCGCTTTATCACTCATTTTTATCTTCCTGTTTCTAGTAATCCTCATTGTGGGACCCCAAATGAGTGAGGGTGGAGCACTTAACATTCGTAATGAATTTGTCGCAGGTTTATTTCTCGTTTTCCTTTACTTGTTTTTAGTCAGTTTAAGCGCCTGGCTCTGGCTGAGTGAGCCAGAAATGCCGCGCGGTATCGAGATTACCAACGAGGCGCTTGTGCGATTGCTTCAACCGATGGGCTATCATGTGCAAGCGCTTTCCGATATGAGAACAGATTCAATTCAAAAAGCTGATTTTTCTGAACAGATGACAGCAAGTATTGATCTCGTTGCCCGCAAAGAGGAGCAGAGTCTGGTGATCGATGTCATAACAGCGAAAGAGACACAACATGCTCTAGACTGGGTAATTGCGTCGGAATTCCAGATGGCTGTCTTGTATCTAAAGAATATTCTGCAGTTATCCACTCCTGTAAAGACAGTCACGGTCCTTGTAGATGTTGCCGCTGATGACAGCTGGTTTCGCTATGCAGAAGACCAGAATATCGTTGTGATTCAACTATCGGGCGAGGAGGTCATTGCCCTGATGACTGCCAATTTGAGCGATTCTGCCTTGCAGAATAAGTTTGCTTCTCTTTTTTCACCGTCGATGGTTAACACGATGAACGAGCCGCGACCATTAAATGTGCAGGTGTTGGAAGATGGAGGGCGACATGGTTGAGATGCAGCGTCGAACTGACTTTAGTGATAAGGTTTTTACACAGGTCGCCAGGCATTTTCCGAATCCGGAGGCAGAAAGAGCGGAAACGGCCGTTCCAAATAACCCTGTTCATAGAGAGTTCATAACCAACTTCGCACTGCCGGATGAAATTGTACAAATCCTCACCAACGCTTTTGAACTGCTAGGTCTTCAGTTGGAGCCCCTGGAAACATACAATCCGCTCTTTGGCGACAGTATTCAGCATCACAAAGTAAAAAGCGCCGCTGGCGACATCGCTCTCATTTATTCCGAGGCAAATTTATTGCGGACTGAAGACAAGGTATTCATAGCACAGCTCAATTCTCTCGGTATGCTATTTTCCAAAAATTACAGCTCTATTTTCATATTTTCACATGCGGGGAATACGTCCTTTCGTTATAAAGAAATGGTCCGACAGTGGATTGAGGACTTAGAATTCTTCTCCCG
This sequence comes from Promineifilaceae bacterium (SeqCode), assembly GCA_041987425.1. Classification (GTDB taxonomy): domain Bacteria; phylum Chloroflexota; class Anaerolineae; order Promineifilales; family Promineifilaceae; genus Leptofilum. The sequence continues at coordinate 4,669 of JBHIWP010000415.1, forward strand.
AGCAGAACTTTTCCTTGAAGACGCGATCAATGAATTCAAAAATTCAGATGCAAATGCCGTCGCTAATCTACTTAGAGTCTGGCTGGGATTATCCGAACAAGCTGGCGACCGAACAAAAGTGAAATCAGCCATTAACAAGGTGAAATTAAGTTCCTTTATTGATGATGCGTTTAATGATAAGGAGCTCAGAACGTTGTGTTTTGATCTACAAGATCATGATCTAGAGTACGACGATCTCGAAGGTGACGCAAAGGATAGAAAAATAATCGAGCTAATTGGGCACTTTGAAAGGCGGGGAATCCTGAAACTATTGATCGATTATTGTAAGGAGAAACGACCCAACTATAGTTGGGATGAAGTTTAGCTTAATCTTGTGTACCAGTTCGGGGCGTACTAAAATGGGCCACGATGCGGCGCAGGGATTCGTCGTCGG
>JBHIWP010000416.1:0-5094 GCA_041987425.1 Promineifilaceae bacterium (SeqCode)
GTGGCTACGATAACCCGTTTTAGTTCGGGCAAGGCACTGGTATCTGCCTGCAAGTAAACAGGCTCCACGTATAAAAAGCTGTTGTTCAGCGGTATCACCAGTAAATTGCCGCGTATGACGTTTGAGCCACCTTGATCCCATAGCGAAAATTGCTGTGAGATCGACGGCTCCTGATCGATGCGGCTTTCTACCTGAATTGGCCCGAAGACGAGCTCTTGCTTGGGCAGTTCATACACGACCAGCTCGCCGTAATGTTCTGGATCATTGCGTGCAGCCAACCAGGCAATCATGTTGTCTTTGCCTACCGGATTAAACGGTTGAATAAGCAGATATTCGCTTTCGGTCTCACCTGGCAGCGGCATTATCACGTAATATGGCTCCATTAACTGTTGGTTGCCTTCAAACACCTCCTGCGGAATTTGCCAGACGTCTTCCTGGTTAAAAAAGACGCGCACATCGGTCATGTGATAGCGCAAATATTGCTGAATTTGAATGTTGAAGAGATCTTCGGGGTAGCGCAGATGATTTCGTAAATTTTCCGGCATCGCACTCATGGGACTAAACAGCCCGGGGAAGGCACTGCTGTAGGATTGAATGATCGGGTCATCTTCATCAACAATATAATATTTAACGGTTCCGTTATAGGCATCAATCGTGATTTTTACCGAATTGCGAATGTAGTTGATTCCGGTTGCCTGGTTTGGCGTGGCGTAAGGGAAATTCCGGCTAAAGGTAAAGGCGTCCTGAATCCAGATCAGATTGCCTTCATTGGTCAGCACGATGTATGGATCCCCATCCAGCGCCAGGAAGGGGGTAATTTGCTCGACTCTTTCCTGAATTTGGCGGTGCAGCTGTATTCGGGTTTGTGTATTAATTTCATCACTTAGCAAGATGTTTGTGTCGCTGAGGCGAACGGCGAAGGCCAGCCGCTTGAGGAAATTATCGAGCGGCACGCCGCCGGTGCCCGCGTAGCTGCTGTACACGTTGTCGTTGCCGCTGGGGTAGTCAAACTCATCTCGCTCGCTGCCTACAAACACTTCGTCGTTGTCTATTTCACCATAGTAAATTTCCGGGCGCGTTACGGGAAGATCGACGATACTTTCTGGCGGCAGATCTTTGATGAAGAATTCTGGCTGGCCATCGGCCGTAAAGCGGTCTACGGGGTTCATAACGATGCCGTAGCCATGGGTGAACTCCAGCTTGGTGTTGACCCAGGTGAGCGAGGGGAGCTGACTCTTGTCCAGCTCGCGGGTGGCCAGCATGACCTGGCGGGTTTCGCCATTAATTTCATAACGATCGATGTCAATTTCGCCAAAGACATAATACGGCCGTAATGCCTGAAGCTGCGTATAGGTGGCCCGCAGCGGACGATAGTCCCACAGGCGAATGTTCTTAAGCACGTCTTCGTTGGCCGAGAGATCAACCTGATTTAAAGTGTCTACTTCATCGAAATCGCGTACTTCGATCTCGTCCAGATTAAAGCCCAGACGCGTATAGTCAATGTTGTGTTGGATATAGGGCGTCTCACGTACCAGTTCGTTGGGCACCACTTCGTAGCGCTGCAACAGCGCCGGGTAGATGCCGCCCACCAGAATGGTGGCCGCCAGCCAAAGCCCGGCCGTCACCAGCAACGGCCGTAAACTAAGCCGAAAAACGTTTGCCAGCATCGCCAGCGCTGCCAGCGCCATCAATCCCATCTGCGCATAGAGCGCGTAAAGCGAGGCGTGGATATCCGTGTAGCTAGCGCCAAACACGACGCCACGATCTGAATAATTTAGGTTGAAAATATCAAACAGGTTGCCTGCGGCCCACAGCAGCAGGATAAGGGCAGCGAGCAAAGCCACGTGCTGCCGCAAAATGGGAGATTGATGCGGCCGCCACTGCCCCCGCTGAATTTCGACGATATTGTTGACGGCGTAGATGCCCACCGTGCCAATCAGCGCCAGCAGCAGGAGGGAGACGGTCCATTGCTGTATGGCTTCATAGATGGGCAGTTCAAACAGGTAAAAGCTGATGTCCCGACCAAAGATGGGATCATTGGTGCCAAACGGCACGCGATTCAGATACAGTAAAAAATCATCCCAGCGCACGGCGATGGAGCTGGCAAAACCAAAGGCCAAAAAGAGCGCAACGGCCGTTACAATCCAGCGCACGCCCCTGATCTGCAAAAAGCGGGGGTAAAACTCTGGCGTGGCCTTTATTGCGCGCCGTCTGGCTATTTGCCAGTTGCCCCATAAAATGAGGAAAGCGACAATAAAGAAGGCAATAAAGCTAAAAAATTGATAACTCCAGCGCGTCAGCCAGACATTTTGGTATGTCAATTCGCTAAACCACAGCCAATCGGTATAGACGCCTACAATCCAATTTATGCTGATAAATAGCAAAAAAAGAATGCCAACGATCCATAGATTGCGATTGCTGCCACGCGGCCGCTGCGGCCGGTTGGGGAAGGGGGGGCGTCGGCCTCCACCTTCATCGCCGCCTTCGCCTTTGTTGCCTTCCCAGCCCGCTTCTTCCATAGCTCGCCGGAACACTTCTGGGATATCCCAGTTATCTCGACTCATGATTTCCATCCTTAGGGTGAGTAAAAAGTGATAGAGTAAAAAGTAAAAAGTGGATGTAGTCGTCACTTCTCACTTATTACTTTTCACTATTTACAGTTGTCGCTGCTTCTCGCCTCTTCTCTATTCTCTCACATTTCTGGCGCAATATGATTAGATTGTACTGAGAACGGCCGTTTCCAGACTCAGTAGCTTGCCATACCGCCCTAAGCGAGTAAATTGCGTGTAAGGTGAAAATATATTTTACCAGATGTGTAAAAGCCATACGATTTTAGAAATGACGTAAGCGTACATGCGTAACTAACTATTACAAAACGGCAATTGAATCGCTCCGTTTGCTGCGTTACAATCAGGCAACAATTCAAGCGGTCCGCTGTTTGTGGCCGAACAATGCAATTGATGGGAGCGTGTGATGGCAAAAAAGACTGTTGGCTATGTACATCTGGAATGGGAGTGCCCCGCTTGCGGAACTCGCAACAAAGGGACCGACAAAATTTGTCGAAACTGTAGCGCTGCCCAGCCGGAAGACGTTGAATTTACACAGGCAGCACAGGAATCGTTCATTGAAGATGAGGCACTCATCAACCGGGCCAAAGCCGGGGCCGATGTGCATTGCCCGTTTTGCGGCACGCGCAACCCCATAACGGCCGAACAGTGCAGCCAATGCCTGGCAGACCTTACCGAAGCGAAAGCGCGAGAATCTGGCAAGGTGCTGGGATCGCACCGAGATAAATCCGTGCCGGACGTGGCCTGTGCCCACTGCGGCTCTATGAATTCGGGGACGGCACTGCACTGCACGCACTGCGGTGCAGCCCTGCCCAAGCCCAACCGTGCTGCCCCCGCTGCTAAGCCAAAAGCAAAACCGGCCGCAGGGTTATCCAAAACCGCTCGTTACGTGCTGTTTGGCATCGCCGGGCTTTTTGTTCTTGCCTGTATTGTGCTCATGGTGCTCAGCAATCGCACGGAAGAGATCGTGGGCGAAGTGCAGGGCGTTTCCTGGGAATATGCCGTTGCCATCGAGGCCTTGACGCCAGTGGAAGTGCAGGATTGGCGTGATGAAGTGCCTGACGGTGCCGAGATAATGTCTTGCCAGCAGGAGATTCGCCGCACCCAGCCGAATCCCGCGCCCGATGCCGTGGAGGTGTGCGGAACCCCCTACACGGTAGACACAGGCACCGGCGTGGGCGAAGTGGTTCAGGACTGTGAATACCAAATCTACGATGATTTGTGCACCTATACAGAGCTGGAATGGCGGGAGTTTGATCTGGTATCGTTGACGGGCGATGACTTTGAGCCACAGTGGCCCGAGCCGTCTCTGGCACAGGATCAGCGTTTCGGAGAAAGCACAGAGGCGTACGAAGTCTATTTTAATGCCGACGGCCGTACCTACACTTACTATCCCGATGACTTCGCCGAATACACCCAATTTGAAGAGGGCAGTCGCTGGATTTTAGAAGTGAATGCGCTCAATAACGTGCGTTCCGTTACACCATCCCAATAGGTTGGTTATTAGCAAACGGCCGAATGACGTGCTGTATCCTTGTGAAGGCATATCACTATGAAGCATCTGCTAATCTTGTTGACATCAATTCTGTTGCTAGTTGCTTGCGGCGAAGCGGAAAGGTCTTAAATGAATCGTGAGTATTTTGAGTTTATACTAAACGTGCAAGCAATTGCGTTTGCTGTAGTCGTAAAGAAATTTGAACTAAAGGAAAAGGATATTCAGTTTGAGTGGTCGATTATCAACAGGGAAGAACCGCTAAGAGCAAGCGGTGGGGTTGGTGTGAGACCCACAAAATACCTAGCGTTTTCTCATCGTCCTATACGACCGGGCGATATAAAAGAACTGGCTTTTAGTGGGGTTATAGAAAAAGTTGCAACATTTGGCAGAGGTATAGTTGTGCAATTAGAAGCCTTCAATCAAGAAGCTGATGCTATTCTTCAGAGCTTTCTTGCTGACGATTTTCTATCCCTTAAAAATCCAATAGACTATGTAAAAAACATAGCTGTTACTCTTACAGCCACAAACGATCATAGTATGCCCATTTTGCGTTCTTTCATCAGTCATTTGATTCAGCATTTTCCTGAAATTGAAGACCAAGTAAAAACTAAACTAACGGCACAACTTATTAGTAACCAATACGCAACCCCAAGCGCATATGCCGATTCTTTAAGAACACCCCCACCAATCCCGCAAAGCAACAACTTGCGAGAATGGCTAATGTTTAGGTTAGAAATGATGCGATTCGGTGTCACAATTCCCCATAAAAAAATAGGGGAAAAAGCATTTTGTAGTGAAGACTCTGTAAAACAAGCCAATAGAGAGCTAATAAGGGAATTAAGGGATAGATATGAACTAACTGACTTCCTCGATTCACTTTAGTGAAGGTTTCCTGCAAATTGTGCTCACTAAAGTGAAAATCGGCGTTTTTGGTTTTCACTTTAACGCTAATTGTGAGTTTCGAGAGCGAAAAGCTCCATGTTCGTTAAAAATGACAGATTATAAGCCAAGACAGTCGTGGTAATACGGCAA
>JBHIWP010000417.1:0-5080 GCA_041987425.1 Promineifilaceae bacterium (SeqCode)
AACACCCTTACTGTGCCTGGGCTATTTGCGACGGCGCGCAATGCCCTCAACAATGACCTGATTAACGATACGGGCAACGGATTTAACTTTCACGACACGTACGGGCTGCCGCAATTTATTGGACTGCGTTCAGGCGGACAGTTTCCCTGGTTTTGGCGGGTAAACGCTTTTGAGGTACTTGAAGAGTAAATAAGAAGAAACGGCCGTCTCCCACAGACGGCCGCTTCTTTTACCAAGGAGGGAAAAGGCAAATTGGTTTAAGCATGTACCGGTTGAGGCACATTTTCAAATTGGGCTTCTTCAGTTGACCCTTTTAAAGCGGCCGTAGATGCTTCACCCCCGGAGATGGTCAGCTGAACTTCATCAAAATATCCGGCTCCCACAAAGCTTTGGTGCTTCACGGCCCGATAGCCGTGCGTGGCTTCCAGGTTGAATTCATGCTCCTGCAGGCGTGAATAGCCAGCCATCCCCTCTGCTTTATACGCCAGCGCCAGCTCAAACATGCTGGTGTTCAGGGCATGGAACCCTGCCAGGGTTACAAACTGGAACTTGTAGCCCATCTTGCCCAACTCCTCTTGAAATTTGGCGATGGTGGCTTCATCTAAATTACGCCGCCAGTTAAACGAGGGGGAGCAGTTGTAGGCCAGCAGCTTGCCAGGGAACTTCGCGTGAATGGCGTCGGCAAACTCTTTAGCTTCGCCCAGGTCAGGCGTTGAGGTTTCGCACCAGACCAGGTCGGCGTATGGCGCGTAAGCCAGGCCGCGGGCAATGGCGCTTCCCAGGCCGCCGGTCACTTTGTAGAATCCTTCGGCCGTGCGTTCGCCGGTAATAAATGGCTGGTCGCGTGGATCGACATCGCTGGTAATGAGCTGAGCGGAGTCCGCGTCGGTGCGGGCGACGAGGACAGTGGGCACGCCCATTACGTCGGCCGCCAGCCGGGCCGCAACCAGCTTCTGGATAAATTCGCTGGTAGGCACCAATACCTTGCCACCCATATGGCCGCACTTCTTGGCGGAAGAGAGCTGATCCTCAAAGTGCACTCCGGCTACGCCCGCTTCAATCATCATTTTCATGAGTTCAAAGGCATTGAGGGAGCCGCCAAAGCCAGACTCTGCGTCGGCTACGATGGGGGCGAACCAGTAGACGCCATTTTGGTTGTTCATATGGTAAATCTGGTCAGCGCGCATCAGGGCATTATTGATGCGCTTAGCGAGCTGTGGGGCGCTGTCTGCCGGATAGAGGCTTTGGTCCGGGTACATGTGGGCCGCATTATTCGCATCGGCAGCCACCTGCCAGCCGCTTAGGTAGATGGCCTTGAGGCCAGCCTGCACCATCTGCACCGCCTGATTACCGGTGAGGGCGCCTAGCGCATTGACATAATCTTCGCTCTGCATCAGCCGCCACAGGCGTTCGGCCCCCATGCGGGCCAGCGTGTGCTCAATTTGAACGGTTCCCCGCAGGCGGCAAACGTCTTCGGCCGTGTACGGCCGTTCAATTCCCTGCCATCGCTTATCAAATTTCCAACTATTTTCCATCTGGGCTACGTTGTACTGTTTCATCATGTCTACTCCTCCTGTTTGGGAATAAAATAAAGTGCTTTCTAATATTGCGTGATACGTGATGCGTGAAGAAGTTAATCACGCTTCACGCATTGCTAACTTAGATATTCATAGGCAGGCAGCGTCAAAAATTCGGTAAAGGTGTTGCTGGTAATAATTTCCTCGAACAATTCGCCCGCTTCCTGGTATTTGCCCTGGGCAAACTGCTCTGCGCCCGCCTGGCTTTTGATTTGCCGCAGCACAGCGGGCAGCATCGCTTTAACCAGGTCTGGCGTAACGGAACGGCCGTCTGCCAGCTTAGTGCCTGCGTTGTGCAGCCATTGCCATACCTGCGCCCGCGAAATTTCGGCCGTGGCTGCATCTTCCATCAGGTTATAAATAGGTACGCAGCCGTTGCCGTTTAACCAGGCAGCCATGTACTGAATGCCGACATCAATGTTGGTACACAGCCCGGTCTCCGTAATTGTGCCTTCAGGCACGGTTAGCAAATCTTGAGCCGTTATCTTTACATCCTCGCGCAGCCGGTCGATCTGATTGGGGCCGGGCATCACTTTGTCGAACTCTTCTCTGGCGATGGCTACCAGGGCAGGATGAGCCACCCAGGTGCCATCGTGACCGTCTTCCGCCTCGCGCTTTTTATCGGCGCGCACTTTAGCCAGGGCCGCCTCGTTGGCTGGCGGATCGTTTTTGATGGGAATTTGGGCCGCCATGCCGCCCATGGCATGGATACCGCGCTGGTGGCAGGTTTGGATGAGCAGCAGCGAATAAGAGCGCATCATGTGGCTGGTCATGGTCACTTCGGCCCGGTCTGGCAGCACAAAGCTGGGATGATTGCGGAATTTGCGAATGGCGCTGAAGATGTAGTCCCAACGGCCGCAGTTGAGCCCGGCAGAGTGATCGCGCAGCTCGTATAATATTTCGTGCATTTCAAACGCGGCCAGAATATTCTCGATGAGCACGGTGGCCCGAATGGTGCCCTGAGGGATGCCCAGCATTTCTTGCGCCTGGATAAAGACATCGTTCCACAGGCGGGCTTCTAAATGGCTTTCTAGTTTTGGCAGGTAAAAGTAGGGTCCGCTGCCTTTGGCGATTAGTTTTTTGGCATTGTGGAAGAAGAAGAGGCCAAAATCGAAGAGGGAAGCGGAGATGGAACGGCCGTTTAGCAACACGTGCTTTTCGTCCAGGTGCCAACCCCGGGGCCGCACCAGCAAGGTGGCTATCGTATCGTTTAACTCGTAAAACTTTCCGTTGGGGTTGGTAAAAGTGATGGTGCCGTCCACGGCGTCGCAGAGGTTGCGCTGCCCCTCCACGGTGCCTTGCCAGGTAGGCGCGTGTGAATCTTCAAAGTCCGCCATGTAGGTATTGGCCCCGGAGTTCAGCGCATTGATGACCATTTTGCGGTCTACCGGGCCGGTAATTTCTACGCGGCGATCCATCAGGTCGGGGGGAATGAGGGCTACGGTCCAGGAAGCATTGCGAATTACGGCCGTTTCCGGCAAGAAGTCCGGCATTTCTCCGGCATCCAGCTTTGCCTGGCGCTCAATCCGTTTTTGCAGCAGTTCGTGACGCTGCGCCCCAAACCGCTCCTCTAATGACGCGACAAAAGCCAAAGCTTCTGGACTCAAAATGCGTTCAAGTTCGGGTTGAATATTGCCAGTGAGCTGAAGTTTGCGGGCCATGCGGCGTACTCCCTGTAAACATCTTCGCTGTTTGTAAAAACTATCTTGTAGCGAATTTTCGCTATTTGTGAAGAAAAGTATAATCGCTCAAGTGCTTCTGTCAAGGGGCTAAAAAGCCAAACTTGAGGGCTTTTAGCGAATTTTCGCTAAAAGTTGTATCATTCCAGCACATTAAATAGCACTTTCTACTATAGATAGCCTTGAGCAATATTCTCTATGACAAATAATCTAATCAACATTATTTTTGGCATGAAGGTGCGCCAGGCGCGCCTGGAAGCTAATCTGACGCTGTCTGAATTTGCGCACCAGTGTGAGCTTTCTCCATCTTACGTGACGGAAATTGAAAAAGGGCGTAAATACCCCCGTGCAGACAAGATCCTGCGCATGGCCGAAGTGTTGCAAAAGCCGTATGACGATCTGGTCTCTATTACGCTTTCGCCTTCTATGACCTATCTCAGCACAACGCTAAAGTCTGTTACCTTTCAGCGTTTCCCCTTTGAGGAGTTTGGTCTGGAGCTAAGCGATTTGGTGACGCTGCTGACGCGGGAGCCGGAGAAGGCCAGCGCTTTGCTGCACGCCATGCTGGAAATCGGCCGTCGCTACGGTCTGCGAGAAGAAGATTTTCTGCGGGCTGCCTTACGCTCCTATCAGGAGATTCACGAAAATTATTTCCAGGACCTGGAAGATGCGGCTCAGACCTTTATTGAGAAATTTGGCGAAGCGTATGACCTGTCTGCCGATCCGCCAGCCAGTAGAAAAGCGCTTGAGGCAATATTGCAGGACAATTACAACTATCAGATTGATCTGGAAACTATTCAGCAACGGCCGCCTTTGGCCAGGTACCGGGCCGTCTTTTTTGAAGGTAAACATCCCCGACTTCTGATTAACAGCGCCCTAAATGAAAGGCAAATTAAGTTTGTTCTGGCCCGTGAAGTGGGCTATCAGCACCTTAAGCTAAAGGAACGCTCCTTTGCCTCGACCCCGGATCGAATCAATTCTTTTCAGCAAATACTAAATGATTTTAAGGCAGCTTATTTTGGCGGGGCGCTGCTTATGCCTCGTTCCCACATGCTTTCTGATCTGCAACATTTTTTCGAGCAGCCTACCTGGGCTCCCCATTTGATGTTAGCCATGTTGGACAAATATCAGGTTACGCCAGAGATGTTGTTCTATCGCTTTAGCGAACTGATTCCGCAATTTTTCGGCGTTAAGCTGCACTTTTTGCGCTTTCATCATCGGGAAGGCAGTGACAGCTATCAGCTAATAAAGCAGCTGAACATGAATCAGTTAATTGTGCCTAGTGGCATTGGCCTCTTGGAGCATTACTGCCGACGCTGGCTTTCTGTGCGCCTCCTGCAAGATCTGGAGGAGTCTGAAAAAGTGCCCACGGCTTCGGATCAGCCGCATGTGGGGGTGCAGCTATCTGAATTTATGGAGTCGCAGGACCGATTTTTGTGTCTTGGATTTTCGCGGGAGTTAAGCCTGTCGCCTGGCGTTACCAGCAGCGTGATTGTGGGTTTTCGGGTGGAGCCTGATTTGAAGAATACGATTCGATTTGTGCAGGACCCGGCCATTCCGCAGGTGATCATTAACGAAACGTGCGAGCGTTGCCCTCTAACGGCCGAACAGTGCCGCGAGCGAGCGGCCAGGCCAACGATTCTGTGGGAGCAGCAAAAGGAACGAGATCGCAAGCTGGCTTTGATGGAAATTCAAAATCAGATCTAGGCTTGCAGGGGAGTGGGTTAGGCGACGACACTCTTTAGGCTGGCTGCCTCGATGGCCGCGGCGGCGGGACCGGCGCTGCGCCGTTGTTGTTGATACCGCCGGAGCCACCACCACCAC
>JBHIWP010000418.1:0-5080 GCA_041987425.1 Promineifilaceae bacterium (SeqCode)
GGGGGGAAGCGGGCGATGTTGTGTTGTGCGTTGGACGTAGGCTGCCAGCAGTTGGTGGCGTTTGTCGGCCAGGGTGTTCTCGGTTGGCAGTGATGTGGCTTCGCCGCTGTAGGTATAGGCCATCAGGTTAAGCATCAGGGGGGACTGCGCCAGCTCTCGCCAATCGTTATCAGCAGCTACAGCCTGGCGTAAGTCAGCCAGGGGTTGGCCAAAGCTGGCCAGATAATCGTCTATTTGCGTTGGGGTCAGGGGCTGAATGCGAACGGCCGTACTCAAGTTTAGCCGCACCTGAAGGCGCTCATAATCAGCCAGGCGGCTGCATACCACCATATCGACAGCGTGGTTAGCCTTGAAGGCATTGATGGCAGCCACACAAGCATCTCGCTGGTCGGCAGCTACCTCATCAAGCCCGTCCAGCAGCAGGGTCAGCTGGTTCCCGGCCAGCCAGTCACGGCTCAACTGGCGTGGCGTCTGATACTGCACCAGCAATTCTTCTACGATCCAATCAGCCAAAGCCAGGCGCTCGCGCGTCCAGGATGAAAGGTTGAGAAAAACAGGGATTGGTTCGGCAGCATTGGCCTGGGCCACGGCCAGCAGTTCTTGCAAAAGTTGAAGCAGAGCAATCGTTTTGCCGCTGGCCGGTTCGCCCAGGATGAGCAGCGCTCGCCCCCGGGCGGCATACAGTTTGCCTAGAGTGAGCTTGGGCGGAACTGGTTGCTCTTCGGGCAACAAGCTGCGCTGGGGCCGGATGAAAGCATCGTGCCGGTAGCTCAACTCTAGGGAGAGAACCGCATCATTATGCATGGCTGGATTCAGCACGCCCTCAATCCACGTATGACGAATATTGTTGAGGATGTTCTGCCGATTACGTTGTTGCGGTTCTTCAGGGGTCGTGGTATTTAAGGCAGCGGCAAGCTCAACGGCGTCTGGCCAGGCAAGCTTAGGGCGTTCCCCACGCAAACTCAGCACCAGTTGAGGCAGCTTCTGCTGCCGGTGACAGTGGTCAATGAGGGATTGAATTTTGCTACTTTTGATACGGCCGTCTAATTCATCCCAGTCCAGTTGCAGATCAAACACCAATTGCCTCAACTCATTGAGGTTGAAGCTCTGAGCAATTTGCTGACGGAACTGTTTTACTAAATTCATGGTTGTATTGGGCAGGAATCTACTTACAGAATGATTGTACAAAGTTAATTGCGAGATTACAAAGCCCCAAACAACCGCCTATTACCTGACAATATCAAAAAAATTGTGCCGGAAACGCCTACGAGCGTATATTCGCAGCAAGTTTCCGGCAACATATCTCAACAAGGTGCAAAACGAACCTGGCTTATTTGCTCTTTTGGAGAGTGTTTATGTACGAGGCCAGTTTGGCAAAGGCTTGCTTCCAGCCTTCATTGGCCCCTTCATCACCAACGGGCAGACCAGCGTGAGTCATGATCATTTTGGTACGTCCACCCAGATCTTCCAGCTGCACGGTAACGGTCGTTTCTACAAGACCGTGATCTGGCACCGAAACCACATTGCCGTGCTCATCTGCCGGGCTGCTGCTAAACACCAACCGCTCGTTTGGAATGACCTCACTGTATTCGCCCGTCGTCCAGATTTTGTGGCTGCCTTCAGGGGTTTGCATCTCCATACAAATAAGTTGTTTTCCACCGACACGCACGTCCATTTCGGCAACGGGCGTGGTAAAACCTTGTGGCCCGTACCAATTTTTGAAATGTTCCGGCTCTGTCCACAATTGCCAGACCAGCTCTATAGGTGCATCAAAAATACGCTCAACGACAATTGCGTCACTAGATACAGCGTCACGATTCATTATCATTCTCCTTGTTTTTCAGCTGATTAATATAGTCGTCCATGCGGGCAAAGCTTGCCTCCCAGATGTGGCGATACTGCTCCGTCCAATTGGAAATTTCTTCCAGGGGCGCTGCGTCAATGGCACAGGGCCGGTACTGCGCCTTTTGCCCTTGAATGATGAGTCCGGCGCGCTCCAGCACCTTGATATGCTTAGAAATGGCCGGCAAGCTCATGTCAAAGGGTTCTGCCAGCTCGTTGACGGTTGCTTCGCCTTCTGCCAGGCGGGCCAAAATTGCTCGCCGCGTTGCGTTTGCTAGGGCGGCAAAGGTTAAATCTAATCTTTCATCTGTGCTCCTCATCATCATGAAATCCCTTATTTAACTATTCGGTTAATTAACCCACAAGTATAATAAGACCGTTTGTTCTATTTGTCAAGGAACCAATTCTCATTCTTTAAGAACTGGACCATTGACCAGTATGATTTGGCTCGACAACCACCCACAAACTGATACCATCCCTTGCTGTAAGAGGAAGCCATTCATGACTCAAAGCGAATTCACCATCGCCGACGCCTACACCTACGATCACCGCTCCACCCTGAGCTGGCTGCAATCCCATATTTTGCGCTACCGGGGGCTGCTGTTCACCTTTTTGCTCACCACCCTGGGCATGGCGGCGTCGCAGAGCATGACGGCCGTTACCGTCGGTTGGGCCTTCGACAGCGTCCTGCAAAACGAAGGGCGGGCCGGGCTAACGACGGCGGCGCTCTACGTCGTGGCCGCCTACGTGGGCTATGGCCTGTTCGATATTGTCAACAGCCTTGCCATTCGCGTGCTGGCCCAGCGCGTGGAGCGCAATGCCCGTGACGAACTCTACCAGAGCCTGCTCAGCAAAAGCCAGACCTTCCATGGCCAGCAGCGCGTGGGCGACTTAATGGCCCGCGCCACCAATGATGTACAGCAGGTAAACCTGTTCGTTAGCCCCGCGCTGGGCACCACTACTGAGTCTGTCCTGACGCTGTTGGTGCCGCTGGTGACCATTACCACGCTCGACTATCGCCTACTGATCATCCCCATCATTTTCCTCATCACCACTTATTTTGCCCTGCGCCGCTACAACGACGAGCTCAGCCCGGTAGCCACACAGCTGCGGGCTACGTTTGCCGAAATGAATGCGGGGCTGGCGGAAACAATTTCTGGCATTGAGGTTGTGAAAGGCTTTGCTCAGGAACCGGCTGAAGAGGGGCGTTTTACCCAAAATGTGGGAGCTTATCGTGATGCCTTCGTGCGTGAAGGGGAGGTTACCGCCCGCTACCTGCCGCTGCTGCTTTACGGGTTAACAATTGGGCTAGGATTTGGCCATGCGCTCTATCTGTTTATGCAGAATATCATCTCTGTGGGGCAGGTGGTGGCCTTCATGGCGCTGCTGGGCACGCTCCGCTCACCCATCCGCTTTTTGCTGCGCAACATTGCCACTTTCCAGCAAAGCCTGGCCAGCGCCGAGCGCATTTTGGAGACGATCTTGACGGAGACGGAGCTGGATCAAAACGAAGCCGGCGTGGCGCAGGAGATGGTGGGGGAAGTCGTTTTTGAAAATGTGAGTTTCGGGTATAGTGAGTTTGCAACTGGTGAGTCTGCAAGCAGCAGGTGGCAAGCGGCAAGTGAGGGAAATGGAACGGCCCAGTCGCTGGTGTTGCAGGATATTTCGTTTAAGGTGCTGCCTGGGCAGACGGTGGCGATTGTGGGGCAGACGGGCGCGGGCAAGAGCACGCTAACGAAGCTGCTGAACCGCACCTTTGACGTGACGCACGGCCGTATTCTCATTGACGGCATCGACGTGCGTGACTGGAACCTGGACAGCCTGCGTGGCCAAATCGGCACCATCGAGCAGGACATCTTCCTTTTCTCGCGCACCATTGCCGAAAACATCGCCTTTGGCGCGCGCGCCGACGTGCCCCAGGCCGAAATCGAAGCGGCGGCCAAGCAGGCCCAGGCGCATGAGTTCATCATGCGCTTCCCCGAAGGCTACCAAACCAGGATTGGCGAGCGCGGCGTGATGCTTTCCGGCGGTCAGCGGCAGCGACTGGCCATCGCCCGCGCCTTTCTCAGCGATCCACGCATTTTGGTGCTGGACGATTCCACCAGCGCCATCGACAGCAACACGGAGGACAAGATTCAGCGGGCCATGCACAGCATCCTGGCCGGGCGCACCACCCTGCTGATCACCCACCGCCTCTCCCAAATTCGCAGCGCAGACCTGATTTTGTTGATGAAAAACGGCCGTCTCATCGCCCAGGGCACGCATGAGGAGTTGATGGCGCGGAGTGCGGTTTACCGACAGATTTTTGTCCGGGAATGAGCGGGCAATTTTGACGCGAAGACCGCAAAGTAAAAGAAGGTGCAAAGGGCTTTTTTTCTTTAACCTCTTTGCCCCTTTGCGCCTTTGCGTCAAAAATTTTTCAAACACAGAAACGAGGAAAAATGGGCATCACTGGCGGACTCAACCCAGAAGAATACGACCGCAGCTACACCGACCGTGAACTAGTACGGCGCATTGTAGGCTATTTTCGGCCGCACATTGGCAAGGTGCTGCTGGTAGCTGCCATGGTTTCGCTCATCTCAATTTTGGCGACAGCCACGCCTATCATCATTTCACGGGGGATTGACGCGCTGGCAGCCAGGCCGCAGTTACAGCTGCTGCTGACGCTTGCAGCCGTTGTCACCGTCATGGGTGCGGTGAGCTGGGGCTTCAACTTTGTCAGCCTGTGGTTCTCAGCGCGAGCCGTGGGGGACGTGGTGCTGGCACTGCGCGAGGATGCTTTCCGCGCCGTTATGCGCCGCGATCTCTCCTTTTACGACCGGTACGCCTCCGGCCGCGTCGTCAGCCGGGTGACGTCCGACACGCAAGATTTTGCCACTGTCGTCACGCTGACGATTGATCTGCTCAGCCAGATTGTGCTGGTGCTGGTCATCGGCATTGTCCTGCTAACGCAAAACGTGCGGCTGGCGCTCATCACCTTCACCGTGGGGCCAATTGTGATAACGATTGCCCTGGTCTTCCGGCGGCTGGCGCGGGAAGCCATGCAGCAGGCACAGCGGGCCCTGGCCTCGGTCAACGCCACCATTCAGGAGACGGTCAGCGGCATTGCCGTGGCCAAAAACTTCCGGCAGGAAGCGGCCATCTACGACGATTTTCAGGACGTAAACGAGCTGGCCTATCGCGTCCAGCTTACCCGCGTGGCCGTCTTTGGCAGCATCTTTCCCCTGCTCAATACCGT
>JBHIWP010000419.1:0-5049 GCA_041987425.1 Promineifilaceae bacterium (SeqCode)
TTGTTGCAGAGCGAATTGCTACGGCCGTAAGCAATGCCCGGGCTTACGAACTGGAGCGGCAACGCGTCAAGGCACTGGCTGATCTGGACCGGGCTAAGACCAACTTCTTCTCCAACATCAGCCACGAGTTCCGGACGCCACTAACGCTTATGATTGGCCCAATTGAGGAGCTACTAAAGCAGGAAGAAAACGGACCTGAACCTGAAAATAAAAAACAGCTAGAAATTGTTTACCGAAATAGTATAAGGCTTCTCAAACTGGTCAATACGATGCTCGAATTCTCTCGACTTGAGGCAGGGCGCATCGAGGCCGTCTATGAACCAGTGGACCTGGCCAAATATACTGCGGAACTGGCCAGCATCTTTCGCGCTGCTATTGAACACGCGGGCTTGCGCCTAGTTGTCGATTGCCCGACATTGCCTGAGCCGGTGTATGTTGATCGCAATATGTGGGAAAAGATAGTGCTCAATCTTTTGAGCAACGCCTTCAAATTTACTCTGGAAGGTGAGATCGCGATACGATTGGAAGCAATAGATGAGCAGGCATGTCTTACGGTGCGGGACAGTGGCGTAGGCATTGCTCCTGAAGAGCTTTCTCTTATTTTTGACCGTTTTCACCGAATAAAGGAAACGCGCGGCCGTTTTCATGAAGGTACTGGCATTGGCCTCGCTCTAGTAGAGGAGCTGGTTAAGCTGCATGGTGGCACAGTGCAGGTCGAAAGCGTTTTAAACAAAGGCAGCCGCTTCACCATTATGGTTCCCTTTGGTACATCCCATCTGGAAGCGGGGCGCGTGCGTGCTGCTGCGGTTTCAGTTTCCAATAAAAAAGGTGAGTCAGGTGCAGCCTCACCCGCCCAGGATGCTCTGGGTTGGCTTTCTGGCTCCAGAAGTGAAACCGATCAGGTATGGACTGTTGAAGAGCAATCAGCAGAAAAGCCGCTCGTATCTATTGGTAGTGAAGCCCAAAGCCAGGACAAGCGTCCACGCATCGTGTGGGCAGATGATAACGCCGATATGAGAGATTACGTTAGCCGTCTGCTGGGCCAGCGGTTTGATGTAGTGGCGGTAAGAGACGGTGAGGCCGCTCTAAAGGCACTACGCACAGTTCCTGCCGATTTAGTGCTGGCCGATGTGATGATGCCTAAGCTTGACGGATTAGGTCTACTTCGTGCTCTACGTACCGATCCCTCGTTGAAAGAAATACCGATTATTTTGCTCTCTGCACGTGCGGGTGAAGAGTCACTTATTAAGGGTAGAGAGGCTGGTGCCGATGACTACCTGATCAAGCCATTTAGTGCCCGTGAACTGTTAGCACGAGTTGAGTCGGCCATCAATATTTCTACGCTACGGCGCGAAGCCAATGAAGCGTTGCGCAAAAGTGAGGCGCGCGCCCGCCTTGCTATGGAGATCGCCCAGCTCGGCAGTTGGCACTTCGATCCTTCAACGGACCTGGCCTATTTCGACGAGAGGATGTGTGCCATTTGGGGAATCTCTAAGGACTCTTCTCCTCTGACGCTGCCTCAACTGCTGGAACAAATACATTCCGATGACGACGAGCTGGTAAGCCGATATATAGCGACTGCTCTCGATCCGCATGGGCCAGGCCACTACAACTTTGAGTATCGTATTATATGGCCAGATAGAAGCATTCATTGGATTCTGGCGAATGGTCAGGCCCGCTTTGATGGAGAAGGTGAAGATAGGAAAATTGCAACGCTCATTGGTACGGCGCTTGATATTACTGTCCTTAAAGAAGCAGAGAATGCGTTAAAAGAAATAAATGAGGAACTGGAGCAGCGCGTAGCCGAGCGAACGGCCGAACTGGATTGGCAAAATCAGCAGCTACGCCACCTGGCTAATCAGCTGACGGAGGTAGAGCAGCGTGAGCGCCGCAGGCTTGCCCAAACACTGCACGATGGCCTCCAGCAAATTCTCGTTGCCGGAAAAATGCAGGTAGCCCTGTTTGCCAATAACAGGTCTGAAGAGGAGCGAAAACAGCTGGAGAGGTTGTTCGATAAGGCGATAGAAATTACGCATTCCCTGACATACGAGCTCAGCCCACCAGTACTGCACACGTCTGAGTTGCCTGGCGCTTTGCGCTGGTTAGCAGACTGGTTCCAAAAAAATCATCGCTTTAATGTAGACGTGCAGGTTGCCCCTGATTTTCCTGTTTTGCCTGAGCACCAGAAGTTGTTTCTGTTTGATGCTGTGCGAGAGCTAATCTTTAATGCGGTCAAGCATTCAGGCATTACAATGGCAACAGTTACTTTGCGCAAAAATCAATTTGGACAGTCTCTTGTTTCGGTTGTGGATGAAGGAAAAGGGTTCGCTTTGCAAAAGCTAAAGCAGGATGGAAAGATATTGGAGGGCTTTGGCCTATTCAGCATTCGCGAGCGTATTTCTGCTTTGGGGGGCAGCATTCAAATTGTTTCCAAACCAGGGACTGGCACAATTTGCATTTTAATCATGCCGTTGCCGCACGAGGAAACACAAGCATAGTTCAGTCAAGAATTTAGGCAATGTAACCGTACGGCCGCGTTAATAAGTTTTAACTGTGGCTGAGCCTTGCGACCGGCCACAGTTTTATTTGGTCGGGACGTCAGTTAAGAACAACCTGGGCTGGTTCTTCGCGCTTGCTTACCCTCTGGCCCAGGCTGGTAACGTAGGCATTGGAAGCTGCATCTTTGCCAAAAGGGGGGGAGTCTACTGCTGCAAAATGTCATCCAGGGGATCGTCATCCTCATCCACCAGGGTGCGGCGAGTCTTGCCACCGGACTGCGGATCCTCAACCAGCCCCATTTCGTAGAGATGTTCCATGAGCCGGGCGGCGCGTGGATAGCCCAGACGCAGCTTTCGCTGCAAGAAGGAAGCAGAGATCGCGTCATTTTTCTGTGCCAGCTCGATGGCTGCTTCCAGCAGGCTGTCCGTTTCGTCTAGCAGGGCATATTTGGCGATGAGGCTTTCCCAGGGGGCAGGAATGTGTTCAAAGTCTTCGGGAGTATTTTTGTGCCAGAAGCTGACGATGCGATCTATTTCATTGTCTGTGGGGAAGACACCCTGCACGCGCACCGGGGCGCTGGCTTCGGGCGAGAGGAAGAGCATGTCGCCTTTGCCCAAAAGCTGCTCTGCGCCAGGGGTGTCTAAAATGACGCGGGAATCGACATTGGAAGCGACGGAGAAGGAGAGCCGGGCGGGGAAGTTGGCTTTGATGAGGCCGGTGATGACGTCGGTAGACGGCCGTTGCGTAGCTACAACCAGGTGCATTCCCGTGGCTCGGGCCATTTGGGCGAGGCGGCACAGAGTGCGCTCTACGTCGCCGGGGTAGGTGTGCATCAAGTCTGCCAGCTCATCAATAAAGACGGCAATGTAGGGCAGCTTCTTGCGCGTTTTGTCACCCGCCACTTTGCGGTTGTAGCCACCAATGTTACGTGCGTTTACCTGGGCAAACATCTCGTAGCGGCGGTCCATTTCCGCCGTAAGCCAGCGCAGGACGCCCACGGCCCGGTCTGCCTCCACCTCCACCTGCCCAATGAGATGCGGCAGCCCATTAAAGCGTATCAGCTCCACTTTTTTGGGATCGATCATGACCAGATGTAAGTTTTCTGGCGTATTGTTGAACACCAGGCAGGTGACCAGCGTGTTGATGCAGACGGATTTACCAGAGCCGGTGGTCCCGGCAATGAGCAGGTGCGGCATTTTAGCCAGATCTACAGCCACCGGCGCGCCAGAGACATCTTTGCCCAGAGCGACGGCCATATTTGAACTGTGGCGGGTAAATTCCGGTGACTCCACAATAGAACGCAGGCGGACAACGGCCGTTTCTGAGTTCGGCACCTCTACCCCTACAATTCCCCGGCCCGGTACTGGCGCCTGGATGCGCAGCCGGGTGGCGGCCAGCGCCAGGGCTAAATCTTTGCGCAGGGCGGCAATCTGGTTGACACGCACCTTTTGCTGCTTCACGTCGCCGTCTGGTCCGGTGCGCTCTACGTAGCCGGGCTCCACGCCAAACTGGGTGATAGCCGGGCCACGCTGAATCTGAGTGACAGTGGCGGGCAGGCCAAAATGAGCTAACGTTTCCTCGATGATGCGCTTCTTCTCATCGATTTCTTCTGGCGTCAGCACAATCTCGCCGCCAACCTCCAACAGGGAAAGCGGAGGCAAACGCCTGCTGCGGCTGACGGATGTGGAATCGGCGTAAACGGCCGTATCGTCGATAATGAGCAGTTCGTCGGGATTTGCCGCAGGTGGCGGTTCCGGCAAAGGTAGCTGAGAGGCGCGTTCTGGTTGGGCAGCTCGCTGCGACGCGGGCGGAGCGAGATCCTGGGAAAGCTGCCGTAGCCGAAGAGAAAAATTGTTCAGTCCGGCCAAAAAATCATCCCAGGTAACGCCAACAATCAGGCTGACACCATAAGCCAATAGCAGCAGGTAAAAGCCATTGGTCAGGAGCGGACCAAAAAAGTCTAGCAGCGGCTCTGATAAGGCCCAGCCAACCAGCCCGCCCCCCTTGCCCAGGTGTGCTTCTGGCAGCGTCGCGCCGCTAAACTGGTAGCTGAGTGGCAGCAGGGTAAGCAGTATCAGCTCAAAGCCAATAACTTGGGAGACGTGAATGTGATACGGCCGTTCCACCTGTCGCAGGGTAAGATGGAGTCCGGCAGCGGACAGTGAGAGCAGCAAGGGATAGGCTCCCCAGCCAAAGCCTTCGCGAAACAGGCAAAGCCAGACGCCAGGACAGGCATTATTTGGCAAACTCAATAGAGCTAGAAAGATGAGAAAGGAAATAGTGAAGACAACGATGCCCGCAATCTCGATGCGCCAGGGCATCAGGCTGTTGATAAGGCGTTCGTCCCAGGTGGGTGGCGGCGGCTCTGGGGTTTTGCGGCCGCCAGATTTTGTTTGTGCCATGCCGGTAAGTAACTGGTAGTCGAGTAATTACACAGTTACTAAATTACTCAATTACTTTGTCCAGAAGGTCGCTTGCCTAATTCACTTCATCGGCAGCCAGGCCGCGCAGGCTGAGCGCCAGCCGCTTGTTGCTGCCGTCTACCTTGAG
>JBHIWP010000420.1:0-5048 GCA_041987425.1 Promineifilaceae bacterium (SeqCode)
ATGGGGTACGGAAAAATCAGCCACGTTTGCCAGCAATTCCCGGTCGAGCGGCTCATCAATATGATCGCGAATGTAGCGCTTTAGTTCATCAATCGGCGCTTGATATCGTTGCCGGTTTCGGGTGTCAATTGCCATAGCGTCCATAGTATATCAAAGCCGGAGCCAAAACCGGCACACCAATTTACGAACCTGCGGCCAGCGTTAGCTGCCAGGAAACGCCAAATTTGTCGGCCAGCCAGCCAAACTTTTTGCTAAAGGGATAGCTGTCCAGCGGCATCATAATTTCACCACCTGCGGATAGCTGGGCAAACAGCGTATCAATTTCGGCCTCTGTTTCACAGGTCACGTACAGCGAGATTGCCGGGGTAAAGGTGAAGGCGTGCTGCACGTTGCTGTCGATACACATAAAGGATTGCCCGTTTAGCGTAAAGATGGCATGAACCACGCTTCCTTCAGCGCCGGCTTCACCAGGGCCATAGCGAGTAATGTGGGTAATGGCCGAATCATTAAACAGAGCGGTGTAAAAGTTCATTGCTTCTTCGGCCCGGCCCTCAAACATTAAAAAGGTAGTGATTTTTTGCATTGTGATGTTCTCCTTGCTGTTTCGGTTGGTAATTGCCGGTGTCACTATACGGCATTAGAACGGCCGTTCGCTAGTCGAAACGTATCATTTTTTGTGGAAAAAAATCTGGACACACTAGAAAATATGTTCTATAATATGTGGCGACTTGCCCAAATACTCACACATTTTTCACATCTTTTGATTATTATCGAGGCAACAACAGAATAAACTACAAACCCCTGCAAATTAAAGGAACAATTTATGACGAACCAAAGTAGTTGGCCAAAAGGCGTTAGCAAACCCGCCCAGCGTGCGCTGGCCTCCGCCGGATTTCAGGAAGTCAACCAGCTCACCAAAACCAGCGAAGCCGAACTGCTCCAGCTTCACGGGATGGGTCCAAAAGCGATTCGACATTTGCGCGAAGCGTTGGCCGAACAGGGACTCGACTTTGCTCCTACTTCAACCTCGGGTAAATAATTATGACAACTCAAATAGAAAGCACGCTGTTGAAGAAGGCGCTCTACCTTCTTTTAGATGAAACATTTGATAATGTACAGGGTCTTTATCTGGACAAAGGCACTTCTTTTTTTGAAACATTGGCCACTATTTCTGCTGAAGAAGCCTCGATTCCCGTAGGCGGCCAGTGCGCTACGCTGGCGGCTCAGGTAAAGCATACGGCATTTTATCTAGACGTACTGGAAGAAAATGTGCGGACCCAAAAGTTTGAGCCGGTTGATTGGGATAAAATTTGGCGTGAGGTAACGGCCGTTTCCCCCCAGGAGTGGCAAACCTATCAAGCAGAGCTTCGCCAGAGTTACAACCGCACGAAACAACTCATCAACGACACCACCGAATGGAACAACGAACGGGTCATTGGCGGTGCCATTGCCATGATAGCTCATACCGCTTATCATCTGGGCGAAATTCGTCAGGCGCTGTGCGTGCTGAAACAATAATCAGTTGCCCATCCTGAGAGGTGTAAGATGTTGATTGTTGCTGGGAAAATATACGTTAAGCCAGGGAAACGCGAAGCGTTCATCCAAAAATCGCTCAGTGCAATTTTGACCGCCCGCCAAACGAATGGATGCTATGACTTCTCTGTTTCGCCCGATCCAATCGAGACAGAGCGCGTCAATATTTATGAGAAATGGGACTCCGAAGAAACGCTCCTTGCTTTCCGAGAGTCTGGACCCTCTACGGATCTAACTTCGCTTATTGAATCAATCCACGTTAGCGAACACAAAATGGTAAACAATACATCCATTTAACGGAAAAAGAGTGTCCGAAACTGGTCAGACAAGTTTGACAATTACATTTCGTCCTTGCCCGCTATTCCAAGGAGTTTGCATGAACGCTCTTCCATCCAAAGAAACGCCAGTTATGTATTACCTTGAAGGAATCGAAGCGCATTAACTCGCGAGGTGATCGTGTTCTCAACAAATTACTTCAACATATTTATCGAAGTTGCCGAGGATTGTCCTGCAGTTCATGGGGAAGTTCCGCCTGATAAAGCCGGACAAAAAAGTGCGGCAACGCTGCAATTCGAGATGCTAATCGAGCATCCCTACAAATACACCTCCGACGATGTATTGTTTGCCGTCTTTGCTGAAAGAAAAGGGATTCCTGAGGAAGACATGGCGGCACAACGCGCCATTTTCTTCTCGAAAGGTCAGCCTTGTTTTCGTGCTTCACCGCTTACCAAACGGTACGGCTGGGGCGTACACAGCAATAGCGAGGGCAAAATTGCCCTGTTTGGCCTGGAAACTGAAGCTTATCAAGATATAGTGTCTAACGAAGCTATCGTGAAGAAAAAAGCGATGCGTTCTTCGCGAAATTGAGGAACGGACTACAAGAAAGCAGCTCATTTACCAGCTAATTTATTTTGGCCACTTACTTAGGCGAAAATCTGCGGCATTAGATGAAATAATTATTACGGCCGTCAAATACCTAACTGGAGAAAAAGATGGGTGAAGATGCAAAGTGGGTTTCATTTGATACAACATTATCAGCCTTTGGCAATAACACGGGAATTGAGGTTCCAGACGAGTTTATTGCACAACTTAATGCCGGCAAGCGCCCTGCTTTGATGGTCAAAGTCAACGGCTATGAATACCAAAATACGCCAGGAATCATGAATGGCAAAACCATGCTAAGCTTTAACTCTGAACATCGCCAGAAAACAGGATTGAAGGGTGGCGATAAAATTCATGTTGAATTAGCTGTGTCAAATACCCCTCGTGAAGTGGAAATGCCTGAAGATTTTATGGAGGCTCTACAATCCTCAAATACCGAGGAATTTTTCAATAAACTTTCAAATAGTCTACAAAGATATCATTGTGATTTGATTAATGGGGCCAAAACAGAGGAAACCCGACAAAAAAGAATTGAAAAAGCCATTGGCTTGTTTAAAGAGGGTAAGAAAAGATAAAGAAGATTGGAACTTGAAAATAGGGTCAAAGGTTTTGATTAAATGAAAACTGAATCTGCAAAACCAACAACATTTGATGACTACATTGCCACCTTCCCCACGGCCGTACAAGAAATATTGCAAAAGGTGCGGGAAACGGTGAAAACGGCCGTTCCCAACGCCACCGAAGCAATCAGCTACGGCATGCCCACTTTTAAGCTGGCAGGCAATCTTGTCCACTTTGGCGCTTTCAAAAATCATCTTGGTTTCTATCCTATCCCCTCCGGTCTTGACCAGTTCAAAGAAGAATTAGCGCCATACAAAATCGGCAAAGGCTCCGTGCAGTTTCCGTACGACGAGCCTATCCCCTATGAATTGATTGGTAAAATTGCGCAGTTTCGTGCAGCGCAAAATCTGGAAAAGGCAGCAGCAAAAAAGATAAAGAAGTAACCAGCAAAAGGAGACAAATGATGAGTGGTGTAAGAGTTTTAGTTGGCACGCGCAAAGGCGCATTTGTTTTAACATCCGATGAAAAACGGAAAGATTGGGAAGTTAGCGGCCCCCACTTTGCCGGCTGGGAGATTTATCATCTCAAGGGCTCCAAGGCTGATCCCAACCGCATTTATGCCTCTCAGTCCACCGGCTGGTTTGGGCAGCTTATCCAGCGGTCAGACGACGGCGGCAAGACCTGGGAACCGGTAGGCAACGAGTTCGCCTACAAAGGCGATCCTGGCACGCACCAATGGTACGATGGCACCCAGCACCCCTGGGAATTTAAGCGCGTTTGGCATCTGGAGCCTTCCCTCACCGACCCAGACACCGTCTATGCAGGTGTAGAAGATGCCGCCTTGTTCCGAACCAAGGATGGAGGAAAAACGTGGCAGGAGCTTCCCGGGGTGCGCGAGGTCAAAGGTCATCTCTGGCAGCCGGGGGCAGGCGGTCTATGCCTGCACACCATTGTTTTGGATCCCACCGACGAGAACCGAATCTACATTGCCATTTCAGCAGCAGGCTCCTTCCGCACCGACGACGGTGGCGAAACATGGCGGCCAATTAACGAAGGGCTGATCTCCCCCTACGAACTGCCGGATGCGGCAGCCGAAGTTGGACATTGCGTCCACAACATCACCATGCATCCGTCTCGGCCCGACGTGCTTTTCATGCAAAAGCATTGGGACGTCATGCGCAGCGATAACGGCGGCGAGCTGTGGCACGAAGTAAGCGGCAACTTGCCCAGCGATTTTGGCTTTCCTATAGCCGTTCATGCCCATGAACCAGAAACGATCTATGTAGTGCCCATCAAAAGCGACTCGGAACATTATCCGCCGGAGGGTAAGCTGCGCGTTTACCGCAGCCGCTCGGGGGGCAATGAGTGGGAAGCCCTGACCAACGGCCTGCCGCAGAGCGATTGTTATGTCAACATATTGCGCGATGCGATGGCCGTCGATTCGCTTGATTCTTGTGGCATCTACTTTGGCACCACCGGCGGGCAGGTTTATGCTTCGGCCGATTCTGGTGACAACTGGACAGCAATCGTGCGCGATTTGCCTTCAGTCCTTTCTGTCGAAGTGCAGACATTATCATGATCCGCGTTGTGCTACCGTTTCATCTGCGCAACCTGGCAAAAGAGAATAAAGAGGTGCAGCTTCAAATTGAAGGCCCCGTGACGCAACGAGCTATTCTTGATGCACTTGAAGCCCAATACCCGATGCTGCGCGGCACGATTCGTGACCACAATACGCAAGAGCGGCGCGCCTTTATCCGATTCTTTGCCGACGGCCAGGATTTGTCCCACGCCTCGCCAGATACACTATTGCCCCACTCTGTAGCTACGGGTGCCGCGCCTTTTCGCATTATCGGCGCGATGGCTGGAGGATAATTTATGGCTCGAATGAACACCTATATTGCTTTGCTCCGAGGAATCAACGTAGGTGGGCATCACAAGCTGCCCATGCGCGAGCTAACGAAGCTGCTGGAGGAAATGGGGCTGGCGAAGGTGAAAACTTACATTCAGAGCGGCAATGTGGTTTTCCAAAGCGAGCGCGAAGATCGGGCCGAACTTGCGGCGGAAATCGGTGA
>JBHIWP010000421.1:0-5043 GCA_041987425.1 Promineifilaceae bacterium (SeqCode)
GAATTATTGGCACGCAAACGTTTCGTTTTTTAGAGCCAATTACAATGGTTGGCATTCTATTTTTTCTACTCAGTTATCCATCATCATTAGTTGTTCAGCGATTGGAGGCACGCTATGCCAGACGAGGCTAATACCAACATTATTCGTTTTGAAAAAGTGACCAAAGCATTTGGCGAGCTGGTGGTTCTAAATGAGCTTGACTTAGAAGTTGCCCCTGCGGAAAAGGTTACCATTATTGGCCCCAGCGGCTCTGGTAAGACCACTATTTTGCGCGTGTTGATGACGCTGGAAAAGCCAAATGGTGGCGTTATCTACGTAAACGGAGCCCCGCTGTGGCATATGGAAAAAAACGGCCAGCTTGTGGAGGCCAGTCAGAAGCATTTGCGGCAGGTGCGCGGTAATATCGGCATGGTGTTTCAACATTTCAACCTTTTTCCGCATATGACTGCATTGCGCAACGTGACCGAGGCACCCATTAATGTGCTGGGAATTCCCAAAGAAGAAGCAACGGCTAGAGCCATTGGCCTGCTGGAAAAGGTTGGCCTGGGTGACAAGCACGATCATTTTCCTTCTCAACTTTCTGGCGGCCAAAAGCAGCGGGTGGCCATTGCTCGTGCCTTAGCCATGCGGCCGAAGGTGATGCTGTTTGACGAAGTGACGTCGGCGTTGGACCCCGAGCTGGTGGGCGAGGTGCTGGGCGTCATCCGTGAGCTGGCGGAAGAGGGTGAAATGGCCATGCTGCTGGTAACGCATGAGATGGGCTTTGCCAAAGAAGTGTCGGATCGCGTGATCTTTTTCGACAAGGGCAAGATCGTGGAACAAGGTCCGCCGATTCAAATTTTTGAGCAGCCACAGAATGAGCGCACGAAGTCGTTCCTGGGCGCTACTTTGAGACACTGAGAGACACTGAATGAAAATTACAATTTTGACCGAGAGCGAAATTAGGCAGTGTGTGCAATTGGATGAGGAGGCCTTAACGGCCGTTGCCGATGGATTCACCCAGTTAGCAACGGGGAACGTTGTTATGCCGCCCATTATGCGCATTGATGTACCCGAGCAGAACGGTGAAGTAGACATAAAGTCTGCCTACGTGCCGGGGCTGGATAATTTTGCCGTAAAGATGTCCTCCGGCTTTTTTAATAACTATAAGTTGGGACTGCCGAGCCTGGGCGGCATGATGATTTTGCTCAGCGCCCGGGTTGGCTTTCCAGAAGCGTTGCTGCTGGACAATGGCTATTTAACCGACGTGCGCACGGGACTGGCGGGGGCCATTGCTGCTAAATACCTGGCACCACGGCAGTTGCGCACGGTCGGCGTCATTGGCGCGGGAGCCCAGGCGCGCTACCAGGTACAGGCGCTGCGGCTGGTGCGCGATTTTGAGCAGGTTCTAGTTTACAATCGCTCGCCGGAGCGGATCGACAAATACCGTCAAGAGATGAAGGCTGCTTTGGGTATCGAGGTGAACGTAGCCAGCAATGTTGAAGACGTGGTGCGCCAAAGTGAAGTTGTTTTAACGACCACGCCAGCCAAGCAGCCATTTCTACAGGCCGATTGGCTGCACGCCGGCCTGCACATCACGGCGATGGGCTCCGATGCTGAGGAGAAAAATGAGCTGGAGCCAGCCGTACTGGCCCACGCCGATTTGCTGGTGTGTGATCGTAAATCACAGGTGTTTCGCCTGGGCGAGCACCACCATGCGCTGGAAGCTGGTGCTATTAGTGAGGACGTTGGCACCGTGGAACTGGGCGAGCTCACGGCCGGGCGACACCCTGGCCGCACGAGCAGTAAACAAATCACCGTGAGCGATCTGACGGGCACCGGCGTGCAGGATACAGCCATTGCCTCCCTGGCCTTCCGCAAAGCAAAAGAGAAAGGGCTGGGAATGACGATTGATGTGTAAGCCTGTGGGTAGCGCTAGGTTGGGTTGGAGAGATACGGCCGTATCACGTCCAAAAATTTAGCACTATCCACATTTCCCCCGCTGACAATTAGGGCCATGTTTTGCCCAATGCTGGAAACTTTTCCAGATTGCAGCGCAGCAATGCAAATGGCCCCAGCGCCCTCCAAAACCAGATGCTCTTCTTCAAAAGCGAAAGCCATTGCTCTCGCAATTGCCGCTTCAGAAACCAGCACCACTTCATCAACCAGGTCACGCACCATCTGAAAAGTGTATTGATTGTTAAGGCCAATACCGCCCTGCAGACTGTCTGCCAGGGTCGATTCTTCTGGCAGCTGCAATGGCTCGCCAGCGGCCAGACTGTGAGCCATCACCGGCCCCTGCTCCATCGACACTCCCACAACGCGAATCGCTGGATTGGCAGATTTCAGCGCCAGGGCGATCCCGGCAATAAGCCCTCCACCAGATAACGGCACCAGAACTGTATCTACCTGGGGCAACTCGTGCAGCACTTCCAGGGCAGTCGTGCCCTGACCGGCAATCACCAGCGGGTCGTCAAAAGGATGCACCATTGTCAGGCTGCGACTTTGGGCCAATTCATAGGCCCTGCTCTCAGCCTCGTCCTGGCTTCGGCCCTCAATCACAAGCTCAGCGCCCAACTTTCTGAGGGCAGCTACCTTATTTTGCGGCACCAGTTCCGAAAGACAGATGACGGCCGGAATGCCGAGGGATTGAGCCACATAGGCCACGGCACGGCCGTGATTCCCCGTGGAGGCTGTCACCACTCCTTGAGCCTTTTCCTCACCGTTTAAGCTTAATATTTTGTTGGCCGCCCCCCGAATTTTGAAGGCTCCAATAGGTTGAAGGGTCTCCAGCTTTAAGTGAACGGAAACTCCTAGCTGGTTGCTCAATAGTGGGGAGTGAACCAGGGGGGTGATTTGGGCAAGATTGCTGATTTTCTTTCGGGCAATGAATATCTCTTGGAGGGTTATCTGGGGCATAAAAAATCCTTTGAATAGAGGCAGGAAACATGACTATTAATCATAGCATCATTGCCCATAGCATTCTAAAAATGGGGGTTTCCCCCCGTGGTCAGGTAGGGAATATCCCCATTCCGTCAATTCTTTTTTTATGCCAATGTATCCGTAGCTAGATCAATGCGTTTGGCTACAAAGCCTCATTAAAGAGGAGGTATACATCATGACAGACAAAGTAATTGAACGAGAAGAAAATGTATATGAAAGCGATGGCATCTCGCCACCAAAGCAGGAAGTAAAGGTAGTTAGAGAAAGTGTTTCTACTCATTCTCACACAGCTTCGTCACGATGGGCAGTTTTTAAGATTGACCAAACATTGTGGCTGATGCTGGGCCTTTTGGAAGCCCTGCTCGGCATGCGGTTTGTTTTGAAGCTGATTGCAGCGAATCCAGCAAGCGGCTTTGCCCGGTTCGTTTATGGTCTTTCTGACCTATTCTTGCTGCCGTTCTTTGGTCTGACACAAACACCGTCTGCCAACGGATCTGTTTTGGAAATTCCGACGCTTATCGCCATGTTTGTTTATGCACTGGTATTTTGGTTTTTGGTCTACATTGTGCATCTGGTAGGGGAACGGCCGTAAGCTTACAGCATTGCGCGCCAAATAGTTGATGTCCATGTTTTTTTGGATTGGTAAATGATGTTATTTCATTGATCTCCATTTTTTATCGGGAGAAAAAGTTAGGTAGAGCAGCGGCCGTTCCAGGTAGAGGGACGGCCGTTGCGCATTTAGGAAAGCTTGCTGCCGGCTAGGGAATAAAGCAGCCGAAAGGCGTGAGGCTGAGCACCACGGCCGCACCAAGCGCCAGACCCACTACAACCTGCGCCAGAGTATGCCGCTTAAGGAAAAGGCGCACCACACTCACTGAAACGACCAGGGGAAGCCCCACAAAGAGGCTGATTGACCAGCCAAAGACCAGCCCTGCCAGGATGGCGCTGGCCATGGCACCGGTGGCATGGAGGCTAACAAGCCAAAAGTGGTTAATTGCTGCCAATGCCACCAGCTCAATGACGTTAAACAGTGCCAGACATTGCAGTAGCTCCGGGCCCTCAAAGCCCGCGATGAGAGTGTAGGCAATGGCAGCAAACAAGATGGCGGACAGGTAGGGGATATTTCGTTCGCGCGTGTTGCTCATGTGCAGCTCGGCGATACGGCCGCTGCGCAACAAATACAGCACAACCAAGATCGGCGCCAGAGATACCAGCAGCCCATACACCGATGCCCAAAAGAACCCCATCCAGCCCGGCAGCGCATACAGGCCAAAGGCCAGCCCCAGCACGGCAAACATCACTGGTGGGCTCACGATGTTGGAATAAATGCGGGCCGTGCGCACCAGCCCAATGCGATTTTGCACCAGCAGATCGCGGGGAAGCTTTTTCATGAAAGAGTGAGGGGAAAGTTGCAGGTCGTAAGTGATTTATTCACCTGCAACCTGCCACTTTTCACTTTTTACTTATTAATTGTAACTCGCCTGCGCTTAAGTTCCTTCCTGCCAGGAGTTCAAATACTGCTCCTGCCGGGGGGTGAGCGTGTCAATGCGAACGCCCATTGCCTGGAGCTTGATAGCGGCAATGCGCTGATCGATCTCCTCAGGAACGGTGTAGACTTTGTTTTCCAGCTTGCCCTTGTTGTCGGCCAGGAATTTAGCGCTGAGGGCCTGTCCGGCAAAGCTCATATCCATAACGGATGCCGGATGTCCTTCGGCGGCGGCCAGGTTAATCAGGCGGCCTTCGCCCAGCAGGTTCAGTTTACGGCCGTCTTTCAAGGTGTATTGGTCTACAAACGGCCGTACGCGCTTGGGGTCGCTTACAGACATCTCGCGCAGAGCAGCCTTGTTGACTTCCACATCAAAGTGGCCGGAGTTCGCCAGCAGCGCGCCGTCCTTCATCGCCTCAAAATGATGACGATCAAAGACGTTGATGTTGCCCGTGGCACTAACAAAAATATCGCCGATGGTAGCCGCTTCCTGCATGGGCAACACGCGGAAGCCGTCCATTACCGCTTCCAGCGCCTTTAGCGGATTAATTTCGGTAACAATGACGTTGCCGCCCAGCCCGCTGGCGCGCATGGCAATGCCCCGGCTGCACCAGCCGTAACCGGCCACTTTGATG
>JBHIWP010000422.1:0-5043 GCA_041987425.1 Promineifilaceae bacterium (SeqCode)
CTACTTATACAACCGCTACCGCAGTAACGACTATCAGTAAGGCAACGCAATCAGCGGGAAAAAACATCGTGCAAATTTTAACGCCAGCTGCAATCCCCAAACACATCGCCATCATCATGGACGGCAACCGACGTTGGGCTAGCCAGCGCGGTTTACCCCGCGCCCTGGGTCATGCAAGCGGTGCCCGGCGCGTTCGTCAGATCGTCGAGGCCTGCTCAGAGCGAGGCGTGGGCCACCTAACATTATTTGCATTTAGCACCGAAAACTGGCAGCGCCCGGCTGACGAGGTAAGCAGTCTCATGTCACTGTTGGTGAATTACCTGCAAAAAGAAATTTGCAATATGCACACCAATGGTGTGCGGCTGAAAATCGTGGGCGACCTAAGCCGATTTGACCAGCGATTGCAAAACCTCATGGCAAGTGGCCAAGCGCTGACCTCCAACAATAGCAAGATCTCTCTGACTATCGCTGCCAACTACGGAGGGCGCTGGGACATCGTGCAGGCTGTCAAGGCCTGGCAAGCAACAAATCCAGCAGTGAATCTAAGCAGTCTGGATGAAACTGGTTTGCGACCGCATCTGAGCATGGGGCATGCCCCCGACCCCGACCTATTGATACGGACTGGTGGAGAGTCGCGTATCAGCAATTTCCTGCTGTGGCAAATGGCCTACACGGAACTGTTTTTTACCGACAAGCTCTGGCCCGATTTTTCAGTGGCCCTACTGGACGAAGCACTGCATTGGTACAGCGCCCGCGACCGCCGCTTCGGCGCGTCCAGCGTCCACGCTCAGCGTGCTAAGTAAGGAGGTTAGCCATATGACCAGGGATTGCGAAAAAAAACTCGCATTTGTAAACGAAATCTTTGCTACTGCGCACAGCGCCTCCGACATTACTAGCGCCTCGCGGTACACGCCCTCACTCCTAAATATTTCGGAACAGGATACCTGCACATGCAAGGCCTTTTAGACCTGATCTCGCTATCGGCACTGACCGCAGGGGGCGTAGCACTGTTAATTTGCATACTCCTTGTGCTGACACAGCGCTGGCACGGACACCTGAGTATGGACAGCGACCAGGGCGTGCAAAAGTTCCACACTAGTCCCACACCCCGCGTGGGCGGCATTGCCATTATGGCGGGTATCTTGGCGGGCTACCTGCTGGCACAAGCTGAAAGCCAATCGCTTCTTGGCCCACTCATCGTGGCCGGAATTCCGGCGTTTGCCGTTGGCCTGCTCGAAGACATAACCAAACGCGTTAGCGTGCGCATACGCCTGCTGGCCACTATGGGTTCAGGCGTACTCGGTTGGGCCACTACCGGCTTTTCGATTACCGAAGCCAATATGCCCGGACTGGACTGGCTACTCGACTTTACCATGCTCTCGGTGCTATTCACGGCCTTTGCAGTCGGCGGAATTGCCAACGCTATAAACATCGTTGACGGCTTCAATGGTCTGTCCGCCGGAGCCGTCCTGATAATCCTGACGGCGTTTGGCGTTATGACTACATCGTTAGGCGACTTTGACCTGGCGCTGGTTTGTCTGATCCTGGCAGGTGCAGTGACTGGTTTCTTGCTGATGAACTGGCCGTTGGGCCGAATTTTCCTTGGCGATGGCGGCGCTTATTTTGTTGGCTTTGCGGTGGCTTGGATTGCAGTCCTGATTTTACAGCGCCACCCAGAAGTCTCTGCCTGGTCGCCGATGCTGGTATGCGGCTTTCCTGTGCTTGAGGTTCTATTCAGCATCGTACGGCGGCGTCGCCGCAACCTCAGCCCCGGCAGCCCAGATCGCCTGCACCTGCACAGCCTAGTCAAGCGCCGACTTACACGCAGACTAATGCCGCGCTTATCCAACCTTGCCCGCAATTCAGCCACGGGCTCCATTATGTGGCTTGCGGCCTTGCTGCCTGCAGTCATCGCTGTGCAATGGTCTCAAAGCACTCACATACTGGTATTGGGGTTTTGCCTGTGCGCTTTTGTGTACTCAATTGTGTATGCGCGGCTAACGCAATTTCGCTGGTGTTTCAGCGCGGTAAC
Organism: Promineifilaceae bacterium (SeqCode); assembly: GCA_041987425.1. Classification (GTDB taxonomy): domain Bacteria; phylum Chloroflexota; class Anaerolineae; order Promineifilales; family Promineifilaceae; genus Leptofilum. Next base: position 2,033 of record JBHIWP010000422.1, read on the forward strand.
TACACGTGTAAGCACGCCCAAGCGGTTAGGTAACCAATAATGAAGACGAACTCTTACGAAATCACACCTATTGTCTTGTGTGGCGGTTCCGGCACACGTCTTTGGCCATTATCTCGGAAAAGCTTTCCCAAACAGTTTGTTCCCCTGATTAATGGGAAAAGCCTTCTTCAACTCACCCTGGAACGGGTCAGCTATCTTAGCCCCCACGCCCGTTCAAATATCATTTGTGTAGCTTCTGATGATCATCGTTTTCTGGTGGCTGAGGCTATGTCATTGGCAGGCGTTGAAGCATCCGTCATTCTGGAGCCCTGCGCCAAGAATACAGCTGCTGCTATGGGCTTGGCTGCTTTTCGGGCTCAACCTCAAGACTTGTTGCTGTTTTGCCCTGCAGATCATCACATCCCGGATGCTGAAGGCTTTAGAGCCATGGTTCAGCAGGGTTGTCCTGCGGCCACTGCCGGCGCCATCGTCGCCTTCGGTGTAGTGCCAAGTTTTCCAAGCACGGCTTACGGGTATATCCAACGTGGCCTGCTTAACGACGACCTTCATAGTAGCCAGGTCGTCCACTTCATTGAAAAGCCTGTCGCTGACAAGGCTCAGGCACTGATTCTTCAGGGTGATGTTCTGTGGAATGCGGGCATTTTTCTGTGCCAAGCTGATGTCTTGCTGAAAGCGCTACAGCAGCACGCGCCAGACATTTTTGCCAGCTGCTGCCAAGCTATGACGGGCGCCACACGTGACCAAGCTTTCATTCGTCCGGAGCCACAAGCATTTATCGCTTGCCGTTCAGAAAGCATCGATTACGCCGTCATGGAACAACATGACAAAGTGGTCGTTGTTCCGTTTGCCGGAGCTTGGAGTGACGTTGGTAGCTGGAATGCTGTAGCCGATCTCACGCCTTCGGATGCGCAGGGTAACAGAGTGGATGGCAACGGCTTGGCGATTGGCGCCAGCCATACCTACATCTATGCACCCAGGCGTCCTGCGGTCGCACTGGGCACGAACGACTTACTCATCATTGACACTCCTGACGCTTTGCTGGTGGCATCCCGCAGCCATGCCGAGCAGGTCAAAACTGTAGTTACCGAACTGGAGCTCCGCCAAACCCCGCAAGCCCTATTACACCGCAAAGTATCACGCCCCTGGGGTTGGTATGACAGCATTGATTCCGGCGAGCGTTTTCAAGTTAAACGCATAGCAGTCAAGCCAGGCGCCGCACTTAGTCTCCAAAAGCACCATCATCGTGCAGAGCACTGGATCGTAGTTAAAGGAACGGCCGAGGTAACCCGAGGACATGAAACCTTCTTGCTGACAGAGAACCAATCAACCTATATTCCGATTGGGGAAAAACACCGCCTTCATAATCCCGGAAAAACTGAGCTAGAAATGATTGAAGTGCAGTCTGGCAGCTATTTAGGAGAAGACGATATTGTGCGCCTTGACGATATCTATGGGCGGCCCTCTACTGAAAAAATAGCATAAAAATATTATGCGTCGCCTTGAATTGTTAGCAGGCTATTTTTAATTAAATTTATATCCATCAATTTATTTAGACATCAATCCAAAATTTACCCCACATCGTTCTGCAATAGAAATTCCATAAAACGTATGTTGCATCATTATTTCAAGGATGTTGAACAATGAAAAAGACGATATCAATTTATTCGTTAATAACCAAATAGATATAGAAAATTTTAGTAAAACCATCATATTTGATAATTTTATGATAGGTTATATATTTTAAAATTTACAAAGCTTTGCTTTTGGTAGTTATTTTGTAGTCTAACAGCTAGGCTCCAATTTTACAGAAACAAACGTATTACCAAGGATCAAATAAATCAATGTTTACAAACAAAACAATCTTCATAACTGGCGGCACGGGCTCCTTTGGCAACACTTTTGTTCCTATGACCTTGGCCAAATACAATCCCAGAAAAATCATCATTTTTTCTCGTGACGAAATGAAACAGTGGGAGATGGCCAAAAAATTCCAGGGTGACCCTCGAGTGCGTTTTTTTATTGGTGATGTGCGTGATAAGGACCGTCTCTACCGTGCTTTGGATGGTGTGGATTATGTGGTTCATGCTGCAGCTACAAAAATCGTTCCCACAGCCGAATACAACCCCTTTGAGTGCGTAAAAACTAATATCAAAGGTGCTATAAACCTTATTGATGCCTGCATAGATAAAGGCATCAAGCGCGTCGTCGCTCTGTCGACTGACAAAGCTAGCAGCCCCATCAACTTGTACGGTGCTACTAAACTGGCGTCTGACAAACTGTTTGTTGCTGGTAACTCTTATTCAGGCAGCCATGATACCCGTTTTGCTGTGGTGCGCTATGGCAATGTCATGGGCTCACGAGGTTCGGTCATTCCTTACTTTATGTCTATCAAGAAAAAAGGTGTTTTGCCAATTACCGATGACAGGATGACACGATTCATGATTTCACTAGAAGAGGGGGTTGAGCTTGTTTGGCATGCGTTTGAAGATATGGAAGGTGGTGAAATTTATGTCAAAAAGATCCCTTCAATGAAAGTGACTGATCTGGCCCGTGTTATCGCGCCAGAAGCTAAGCAAGAAGTTGTCGGGATACGCCCCGGAGAAAAATTGCACGAGCAAATGATCAGCGCCGAAGACGCACTGTACACCTACGAGTACCCAGAACATTTCAAAATTTTGCCGACAATCAACGGCTGGTCTACTTGCCTCAAGCGTATCAAGGACGGTAAGAAGGTGCAGGAAGGCTTTGTTTACACCAGTGACAGCAATTCTGAGTGGATGAGCGATTCTGATCTCCAAAGCTGGATCGAAATAAACCGCGAGAAGATCGGAAGTATCTGATGCAACATATCCCCTATGGCCGACAAGACATTACAAAGGCTGATGTTGATGCTGTGCTCACGGTGCTGCAATCAGACTTCTTGACACAAGGCCCGAAGGTTCCTGCGTTTGAGCACGCTGTTGCCAGTTATTGCGGCACTAAGCATGCGCTTGCAGTAAATAGCGCAACCT
>JBHIWP010000423.1:0-5042 GCA_041987425.1 Promineifilaceae bacterium (SeqCode)
GCAAGAAGTACAGGCGTTAGGCTTTGAGGAGATTGTGGTGTCAGACGGCCGTATCGAATTCAGTGCCGATGTGACAGACATTCCCAAAGCCAACCTGTGGCTGCGCTGCGCCGACCGCGTGCTGCTGAAGGTGGCTGAATTCCCCGCCCACACCTTCGACGATCTGTTTGAGCAAACCACTGCCCTGCCCTGGGAAGATTGGATTACGCCCGATGGGCAATTCCCGGTGAATGCCAAATCATATAAATCGGCCCTGAAGAGCGCCCGCAGCTGCCAGTCCATTGTGAAGAAGGCGGTGGTGGACCGACTCAAAACCGCGTATCGGCACGACTGGTTCCCCGAGAGCGGAGCCGAATACACTATCCAGCTGGCCCTGGTGCGCAACAGCGCCCTGCTCACCCTGGACACCTCCGGCGCCGGACTGCACAAGCGCGGCTACCGCGAAGAAGCAGGCGAAGCGCCGCTCAAAGAAAGCTTCGCCGCCGGACTGGTGCAGCTAAGCTTTTGGCAGCCAGACCGCCTGCTTATCGACCCGATGTGTGGCTCTGGGACCATTCTCATTGAGGCGGCGATGATGGGACGCAACATGGCCCCCGGCCTGCATCGCAGCTTTGCCGCCGAGGGCTGGCCTGCCATCCCTGGCGAGGCGTGGGACCGGGCGCGCCAGGAGGCCCAAAACGCCGTCTTGCCTGGCGGCACCCTCCAGCTACAGGGCTACGACGTTGATGCCGCTAGCATTGACATTGCCCGCAGCAACGCCGCCAAAGCAGGCGTGGGCGAAGATATCCAGTTTGAAGTAAAAGATGTAAAGAAGCTGTGGATCGACCGGGAGTATGGTATTGTGATCACCAACCCACCCTACGGCATTCGTCTGGCGGAGTATCGCGATCTCAACGCTATTTACATTGCTCTGAATAAAATCTTTCGCAAGAAGGACGGTTGGTCCATCTACGTGCTAACTGCGGACAAGAAATTTCCTGACTACTTCAAGCGCGCCCGCCCCGACCGGGTGCGCAAGCTGTACAACGGCACGATTGAGACAAACTATTATCAATATTACGGCCGTAAACCACCAGATCAGGAATCACAATAGCGATGACCTGGGCAAGTTGACGCTTCTTCAAACGGCCGCCAACGCCCCGCCCTTACGCGCTCGCCGCGCCAAAACAGCCACAAGGCCCACCAATAACAAGATAAGGCCAATGAGTATTGCCACATCGGGGGCAATTTCGGCAAAGGTCGCTCCCTGCTGCGTCACGTCCATAATGGGGCCGATGACATAGTAAGTGGGGAAAATGCGGCCCACCCACTGCGGCAGTGAGGGAAAAATATAAACAATAGCCGGGGCATAGAGCAAAAGTCCAATGCCCTTGATGGTGGCAAACAGCGAATTGATATCTTTGAGCAGCACGCCCAACAGAATGCCAAAAGCAGAGGCCAGCGTTCCGCCCAGAGCCAGAAGCGCCACCAGCAGCAGGGGCTGGCTGCCAAAAGCGCGGTTCATGGTCAAAATGACCACCCCCATCACCACGCCAATGATGACGCCCAGCGCTCCTTTTGCCAGGTACAGTTCACCGACTGAAGCTGGCGTCGTGGTAATAGCGGTGAGCGTACGCTGCATTTTTTCTTCTACCAGCGAAGTAGCGGGCACCATAATGCCGCCAAGCATAATGGTGATGAGCACCACAAAGGGCAGCAGGCGATCTTCCCAGGGAACGGCCGTTTCATCCCCCAGCGTAACGGCCACAATCTCTACCGGCTTTTCCTGCCCCGCAATCTGCCGAATCCATACAATAAGCGAAGTGCCCAAAATAGCCCGGTCCTGGAGCAAGCTTTCGCCCCAGATATACACTTCGACCGCCACGCTTTCGCCGGTTTGAACGGCCGTATCAAACGTTTCTGGCAGGGCCAGCCCCAGATCTACTGCGCCCGCCTGCACGGCCGCGCGCAGCGCCGCCTCAGACTCATATTCATTCACTAAGACAGAATCAACCTCACTGGCCAGCATCACCAGCTGCGACTGACCAGCGTCGGCCACGCCCAGCCTGGGCTTGCCAGAAAAGAAAGTGCCAAAAAGCAGCGAGAGCACCAGGCTGAATACAACCGGCACCACAACGGCAAAAATAAAGAGGAAGTTGCCCGCACCGCGCGCGATCTCTTTGCCCAACAGCACAACCACACGTCGTAAACTCATCGGAACTTCCTCCGCAATACCACGATGCCCAATGCCAAAAATGCCAGGGAAAGGGCCGTCAAAACAAACAGGTTTAGGGCAGAATCCGCCCAACCCAGGTTAAGGACGGCCGCCTGGTAAACCGTATCAATTAAATAATAAGAGGGAATGAGCTTTACCCAGTCCGTGGTTAAACCCGGCAGCAGCAGGCTAAAGGACGGCAGGGCCAGCAGCAAGATAATGGGCACGCCCCAGGCCATCACCGACATAAGGTCGGTAGCCACCGAGGCCAGCAGAAAGCCCAATCCGGTAACCAGCAGCGATCCCAGCAGCAGTGCCACGATAATAAGCAGCGGCTGCTGGCTCAGGCCGCCCGTCACGGCCATGAGAGCCAAAGACTGGAAGAAGGCCAGCCCGACCCCAACCGTACCTTTGGCCATAAACAGCCCTTCCATCCGCATGGGGGTCACCAGCAGCGCCTGCAGCGTTCCTGCTTCAATTTCGCCGCTGATCAGGCTGGCCAGCCCCAGCGTCTCGACGGTGAGGATGAGAACGGCAAAGAGCGGCAGCATCTTGTCCCGGTATGGGATCTGGTTCCTGGCGCGATCAACGCCCAAAATTTCCTCATTAACATCAATGTTCAACGCCTGCCCGCTGAAGGCGTAGCCAATTTCCTCGAAAAGGATCACATACGCTTCTTTAAGCTCTTCCGGAAACTGCGGGCTAAAGAAAAGCTCGATCTGGCCTTGTGTCCCGGCAGCCAGGGCCTGGCTAAGTTCCGCAGGCAGAACAACCCCCACGGCATATTCGTTGTCGGCAACGGCCGTTTCCAGCGCCGCCTTTGATTCCATGCTTTTCAGCGCCACGCCATCGGCCGCCAGCGTATCGGCAAACATCTGAGGCAAAGCCGGGGCAAAGATGGCGATCTCCACCGTTTCGTCAACGGTTGCGGGCATCAAAAAGTAGATGGCGGCATAGGCAACCAGCGCCAGCCCGGTAACCAGGGCAAAAAACTGGTTGCTAAAAAAGACCTTTAGATCTTTTTGAATAAGGGCGCGAATGATACGGCCGTTCATGTCAGGCTCCGTCCAGTGATCTGGATGAAAATATCTTCCAGGGTCGCTTCCTCGCTGTGCAGCGTCACAACCTTTTCTCTGGCGAACAGCTCGGCAACGGCCGCACCTGTTTCGGACTGATCGAGCACAATTTCGCGGGTTTCTAAACGGCCGTCGTCCAGTTCAACCTCTACCTTGAGGGCCCGCTTACCGTACTGCTGCTTCAGCCTGTGCGGCGTATCCAGGGCCACAATCTTGCCCTGGTTAATGAAGGCCACCCGGTCAGACAGCTTGTCGGCTTCCAACATGTCGTGGGTGGTCAGGAACACCGTGGTGCCCCGCGCCTGCTCGTCCTTAATAATGTTGCGAATTGTTTCGGAAGAAACAGGGTCCAGCCCATCGGTTGGCTCGTCCAAAAAGAGAATGCGTGGCTCGTTAATCAGCGCACGGGCCACCATCAGGCGCTGCTTCATTCCTTTGGAGTACGTTTCTACCTTATCTTTGCCCCGCCCTTCCAGCCCGACGCGCACCAGCATGGCCTCAGCATCCACGTTACTGCCATAGAGGCGGGCAAACAGCTTCAGGTTGTCCAGGGCGCTCATCTGCTCGTAGAGATTACTGTTTTCAAAGCAGATGCCAATTTTGGCCTGTATCTGCTTGGTCTGCCGCACAATGTCCAGGCCCATGAGGGTGGCTTTGCCCGTTTTGGGCAGCAGCTGCCCGGTCAACATGCGCACGGTGGTGGATTTACCCGCGCCGTTCGGCCCCAAAAAGCCCAGCACCTCGCCTGAGGACACGTGGAAACTGATGTGATCAACGGCCGTTAACGTCCCATACTCGTAGGTTAAATTTTCCACCTCAATTGCATAATTCGCCATCGTAACTCCTAAGCGCTCTTACCCAAGAGTGAGCACTGGCTAGCTTGAGAGCAGCGCTTTTCACGCTCCAATCTTTAGTCACCACTCTCGCTGTTCTTTGCCAACCCATTGCGCATAAAATCAATCAAATAATTTAAGTTTTGCTCCATTTCAGCTGGCACATTCAGATTGGTAAAATCAGCCGCCTGGTTAAACAGGGTGCCGATCATCTTTTTGATAAAAGGCAGCGGCAAATCGTCCCGAAAATCCCCTCGCTGGTAGCCCCCTTCAATCAATTGACCAACAACCTCATTATCTTTGAAGTCATATTCTTCCATCACTTTCTCATAAATGGGATTGCCTTTTTCTCGCATAAGTGCCTGGCTTAAACCATGAATGTCCGGGTGTTCCATAGCAAAAGCAATCCCGTAACGCAGCTGCATTTTGAACAGATCAAAAATATCCGTTGGCGCTTCTCCCAGAAGATTCAGGCCAGCAAAATACGCCAATTTTTTCTGAATACCCCACTCCATAAGAGCAAAATACAGCGCCTCTTTATTTTTAAAATGGTAATAAAACTGCCCCTTGCTCATCCCGGCATCATGCAATATGCGGTTGATCGATGCCTGTTCATAGCCATAGGCATTAAATTCTTGTAGGGCTGCATCCAGCAGCTTCTGCTTATGTTCAAACGATTTTTCAAAGCTCATACAGTTCCTCAACACGACAAATCAAAGGCAAGAATATATTAGACCAACAAGTCTAGACGGTCAAGGCTGGCCCGCTTCGATTGACGGAAGGGCAAACTTAATTTTTGCGTGTGAGGTGTTCAACGGGTAAACTGTTTAATGGGGGCAGATCGCGTCCCAACTGATTTCTACCAACTTCATAGCAATGAGTGTGCCAACACTCAGCCATCACCGTTAGGAGGGTTGTGATGACGAAACGACTTGTGTA
>JBHIWP010000424.1:0-5020 GCA_041987425.1 Promineifilaceae bacterium (SeqCode)
CTGCCCGCGAGCACCGCCTTTCCCCACCTCACTGTTACCTTTCAAACTGTCTCTACCGTTCCAGACGCCCCTAGTCGCCCGCCTGATTTTCAGCAGGGAGATTTGCTTCACTACTTTGTTGAGGATGGTCAGGTAATTGCCCACTTTCCTCGCTATGGTCAGCTTTCTCTTGATTTGGCCGCGGGCCGGACGGTTGGGCGGGTGGTTCGGGCTGCCGGGCAATCCTATGCCATCTTGGAAGACCTGGTTGCCATTAGCCTGTCGCCCCACCTGCGCCGTCGCCAGAAGTTTTTGCTTCATGCCTTTGCTGCTGCCTACGAGGGTCAGGCGGTGCTGCTGGTGGGCGGCATTGGCGCAGGCAAAACAACGACTGGATTATCCTTGCTCAACGCGGGCTGGCAGCTACTTTCTAATGATTCGCCGGTTGTGGCAGCCAACGGCCGTATCCAACAATACCCTGGCGTGCTGGCCGCATACCCGGAATCCTTTGCCCATTTTCCGGCCACGGCCTCTCTGGTGAGGGAGATTGGTGCTGGAAACGTCCGTCAGAAAATCAGTGTGGAAGCCGAGTCTGTCTGGCCCAACATTTGGTTGGCAGAGGCGCCCATCCGCGCCATTTGCTTTCCCCAAATTGAAACGCGTCATGACCACGCGCTGACGCCACTGGCTAAACCGGCGGCCCTGGCGCGCCTGCTGCCCCATGCTGTTGAGCAGTGGGACAAAGCCATGATTCCAGCCCACCTGCAAATTTTGCGCCAGCTTGTGGAGGCCGCGCCTGCCTACACGCTTCATTTATCCCCGAACGTATTGTCGATACCACACGTAGTTGCCCAGGCACTGGATCATTAAATAAGTCAATCGCTTCGTCCTCTTGCCCTAAAAGTAAGAGAGAGATGAGTAGCCAGGGATGTGCCGCCTAAGAAATCTGACGGTTATCCTGACAAAAGCCGTTAAGAAGGCGTGAATTGATGCTGGTTAGGACTTGAGCACTATTGTTTGGGCACCGCTGATCTGGTGAAATGTACTCGTCTGAGTTGGTTGGGAAGTTTGCGTACTCAGGCCAGAATAAGCAAATGATTTTTATCTCATATATGCCATAAGCCCGTAATTTAACCTGCTAGCTGTTTTGTATCCAAGTCTATTCACTCTTGCGCTCGTCCTTGCTCGATTTGGTTACAGCTGTAGACAGCTTGTTTTAGGTTGCCAGGCAGGAGTGTTTTCATGAGTTTTAAGAGCTTGAAGAAACGAATTCTCTTTTTCTTAGCAGGATTACCGATTTTGTTGAGTCTGGTTATGCTGGGGCAGCGGGGTGAAACGGCCGTTTCCCCTGTAGCTGCGGGCAGTGCCGAATGGCCTACCGTTGCCGCCAACCCTCAACGCACCTCCTGGACGCCGGAAGAAGTCGGCGGCCAGCTACGGCCCGAGTGGTTCAAACCATTTGAAGCCTTCATTCCACCCCGCGCGCAAATCATTGCCGCAAATAACACCCTCTATATTTCTACCGCCAGTGGTCTTTATGCTTTAGACGCAGCCACAGGCGCGGAAAAATGGGTTTACGCTACCGAGTTTCCCCTGGGACATTCGCCCACAATTCATAATGGCGTTGCCTACGTTGGTGGGCTGGACCACAAGATTCACGCCGTGGACGCCGCTTCTGGCACGGGTCTGTGGACCTTCAGCGCCGGGGGTGGCTTTGAAACGAACCCGCTGGTGGTTGGTGATAAGCTGTATGCTGGCAGCCGGGATGGCAAGATGTATGCCGTTACTATTTCCGGTGCCAACACGGGTAAGCTGGCCTGGAGCTACGAGACAGGTGGACCAGTTCTTTACTCGGCCGCCTACAATAACGACGTCATTTACTTTGCTTCTAACGATAGCTATGCCTACGCGCTGAACGCCAGCAGCGGCTCATTGGTCTGGAAATCGGCCAAGCTGCCGGGCGCGGGCTTCTTCTCTTATTGGCCGGTTGTCTATGAAAACAAGGTTGTTTTTTCTGGGAGTAACGCTTACAGCACGGCCGTTTCCTGGCCGGGCAGCGGGCAAATGACCAAAATTGAACTTCAAGATCTGTACGTCACGCAGGGCGTGGCTCCCGGTAGCCCAATCGGCGTGGTAACTACGGCCGCTGGCGATTGGGTGTCGGGCACCCCCACCATTAACGCCAACCGCATTTACAGCTACTTCGACGACAAGCCGTGGCGGCGCACCGTCTTTGTTCTGAACCAGTCCAATGGCGCTGAGGGCTCAACAGCCCCCGTACTGTGGAACGGTACGGCCAGCGGCACGCGCTATCCGCCTGTCATTGGTGTAGACGGTGTGCTTTACCAGCAAAACAACTATCTCTCGGACGCATCAATTGCACGCGGGCATATCTCTGGCTGGCAGCCAGACAATCCGTACATCACCAACATCAGCGGCGACGTTGCTGCGGTTGATGAGCCACACGCCGTGTCTGGTGGCGGTAACCTGATCTACTGGAATCTTTGCTGCGACCGGCAGGCTGGGGCAGTGGATATTACAAAGCCAAACAGCAGCTTCCCCGGCGGCGGCGTTAATCCCAACCGAGAGTGGATCTACTATGGCTACAATCTGCTCACCTGGGCACCTGGTTACAACTCCTTGTTTTACTCGGCCCAGCCCGACAATTACACCAAACCATATTCCAATTTTGGCACGGTGAACGGGATCTATGGTTTCCATGGGGATGTTTCGCCGCCGATTCCGTATAACGGTCGTGTTTACATGCTGCATAGCAACACCATCATGTCCTTCTCCCCCAGTGCCAACGGGGCAACGGCGCTTCCTATTGCCACTAAGCGTACGCCGCCCCCGGCTAATATGAACATTCCTGAGCAGGATGACCTCATTGCTGAACTGGAGGCAGAAATTAGCAAGATTGTTGAAGCGGGTCATTTGCGGCCTGGATTTATGAGCCATGGTCTGTTCGACAACAGCGCCAACAACACCTGTGGCGACAATCTGACCGCCTACTGGAGCAATCCAGGCGACACGCTGTACACGCTGTTGATGGCTTTGCCACATCTCTCACCTGGCTTGCAGCAGTCTGTTCGCACATACCTGCAGAGTGAGTATGCCAGCTATCCGCCATACCAGTACAACCACGTTGGCTGGAGCAACGGCGCCCCACGCGAGGCTTATACCATGCCGCCAGAAATTGCGGGCGCTTTAAGCGGGCCAGAAAGCAAAAACTTTACGCTGCAAAACAACGGTGGCTGGGGTGGTGAAGGCGCCTGGGGCCGGAATCCCTTTGCCTGGTATGCCTTATGGAAATATGCTGAGGAATTCGGTGGAGCCAGCGCCATTTTTTCTGCCAGCCAGTCGGCCTTTATGGAAGAGTTTAACAACCAGCCTTCAGACAACCTGTTGCTGAAGATGCCGCTGATGCACAATGCTTACATTGGTGGCTATATTGGCTACACAGAACTGCAAAAGCTGGCCGGGCAGCCGGTGTCTAGCAGCGTAAACGGCGAACTAAATCGTTTGAAGGCGCTGCGGGCCAACAATTTCACCAAAGATACTGCCTACAGACTGGTCTCTGATGGGGGTCCATACTGCCGCACGCTGAACGTTGCCAGCAACTTTATGTATATGGTGCCGGAACTGGCAGAGTACCTGCGCAATAATGCCTTGTCCAAAGTGAACAGCGCGCTAGACGAGTATGAAACCGTTGCGCCGTACTGGTTTGTCACTTTTTTCTCTGGCGCTTATGCGGAAAATGCCATCGTGCCGCTTTATGATGCTCATTCCATTTTCATGGCTAAGGCACTTATTCTGGAAGAGAGTGGCGCTGAGCTGGCGCAATATTTGGATGAACCGGGCTTTGCTACTGGGGATTTGTTCCACATTCAAAAACTAGTGGCCACTATTGAAAATCAGGTGTATGGCTTTTCGCTCACGGCTACGCCAGCAATAGCCAATGTAGATACCGGACAAAGCGCCAGCTATCAGATTTCGATCCAGGGCACGGGCGGCTTTGTGGCCCCGGTCGATATTCAACTGTCTGAAAGCTATAGCACTTTGGTGGCCAGCCCTACATCATCAACGCTTTCGCCGCCTGACAGCGTCAACGTTACGCTGGACGATAATGGCACAGGGGATCAGGCACGTTGGTATACCGTGACTGTAACTGCTACTGGCGACGGCATTGAAAAAACCATGGAACTGTATTTGCTGGTGAATGGGGAAGAGACGTTCTTGCCGATTGTGCAGCGCTGAGTGCTTGAAGAGTGATAAGTGAAAAGTAAGAAGTGAAAAGTGAGAAGTGATTTATTAGCCCACTTATTACTTTTCACTTTTTACTACAAAACAAGGTATTTTAATGAAACGTGTAATCCGTTTACTCTTGCTAACCTTGCTATGTGGGTTGCCGCTACTGCTTATGAACGGCCGTTCCGCAGAAACGGCCGTTCACGCCGGAGCCTCGCCTACACGCCGAATTAATGTGCCGTTTACAACGGCCGTTGAGCCAGACATTCCCGCTGCCGAACGCGCTATTCTCTGGTTTGGTGAAGTCGGGCCAACCACACAGAGCTATACAGACGTGCGCATTATCTACAACAACGATAAGCTGCACGTTGTCTTCCACATAATTGACCGCTACCTATACTACGATCCTACGCCTACAGCGGGGGAGATGGCCAACTGGGATGCCGCGACGCTGTATCTCAATCTGAACGGCAACAGCGGCAGCACTCCCACCAGCAGCGCCTATCGCTTTATTGGGCAGCTAGATGCCTTAAATGCTAACCAGCAAAACCAGCGGCCAGATTATGACTTTGCCTACGTGGGCAATGGTTCTGGCTGGACGCAATCTGGACTGGCGTTTGAAACGGCCGTGGGCACCCAAACCACCACTGGCCTAAACAATCAGGAAGACGACGCAGGCTGGAACATCACCTTTCGCATCCCCTGGAGCAGCCTGGGGCTTTCCGGCCCGCCCGCCGAGGGAACCGTTTGGGGGCTGGGCCTCACCATGCACGACGAAGACGGCACGGCTCAT
>JBHIWP010000425.1:0-5008 GCA_041987425.1 Promineifilaceae bacterium (SeqCode)
TGGGCGGCGGCGGCAAAACTGCCCTTTTCCACCACCCGGACAAAGGCGTTCATATCGTTCGACAACCCGCCGCTCCATAGATGAATTAATTTCAAGAGTGAATTTAATATTCAAATTGTGAAAAAGCTGGACGAGAATTTAAAGACGACCGTGCTGGACCACAACCGCATGACGCAAGTTCTTATCAACCTGCTCATCAATGCCCGCGATGCGATGGCACCCAATGGCGGTACCGTTGAAATTCGTTCGTGGCAGCAAGAGCAAATGGACGAGAAACCAGGTGTCGCCGTTTCCGCCAACGGCAACGGCACGCATCAGGAAGTGTATGCTTTTTCAATCAGCGACACCGGCTGCGGAATTGCGCCAGAGCTACTAGAAAACATTTTTGAGCCTTTTTTCACCACAAAGGGCTCTGGCAAAGGCACGGGACTTGGCTTATTTATTGCCAAACGAATTGTACAGCAGCACAACGGCCGTATCTGGGCAGAAAATAACCCGCTGGGCGGAGCAACGTTTACCGTGATGCTGCCCAGAAAACTATAAGCTAGAAAAAGGTAGTAAGTGGAAAGTAAGAAGTACTTCACTTTTCACTTCTTACTCTCCCCTCTCTCCCTCAATCAACCTCAAAAAGTATTCGTGAAAGCGGCTGTCGGCGGTTAGCTCGGGATGGAAGGAGGTAGCCAGCCAGCGGCCCTGTTGGGCGGCAACGGCCGTTCCGTCGGGCAGCGTAGCGATAACTTCGGCGTTTCCTTTGGCAGCTAACAGCTTGGGGGCGCGAATAAAAACGGCGGGGAACGGCCGTCGATCTCCATTGGCAAATACGGAAACATCCAGCTCCGTCTCAAACGAGTCTACCTGCCGCCCAAACGCATTGCGAGCCACCTCAATGTCCATCATCGCCAGCAGCGGCTGGTCGCGCCCCACTGTATCGCCGCTAATCTCCTTGGCTAAAAAGATCATGCCCGCGCAGGTGCCCCAGACCGGCCTGGCAGCGGCAAAATCGCGCAGCGGCTCCATCAGGCCAAAGCGCCGCGCCAGCTTGCCAATGGTTGTGCTCTCGCCACCGGGAATGATCAGCCCGTCTAAGTCCGCCAGCTGCTCCGGCAGACGCACTTCCACCGCCTCTACACCCAGCGACCTGAGCATCTTGATATGTTCAATAAAGGCACCTTGCAGTGCCAGAACTCCGATTTTCATAATTTTTATCTTCGCAAACTTGGATTTTTTATGGGTGAAGCGTGAAACGTGAGCTTCTCACGCATCACGTTTCACACATCACTGGCTTATCAGCCACAGACAACCAAGAACCTACAGCGTCTTGATAAAGTTGATTTGCCGCTCGACTTCGGCAAAGCCCAAGGCCAAATGGCTGGACAGGCTGGTTTCGTTATCGATGGTTGTATCTGAAGCCAGCTCGAAGAAGCCGTTTTGCCGGGCCCAATCTTCGGCGGCCGCGACCAGCGCCCGCCCCACGCCCTGGCGGCGGGCGTCAGCATCGACGAACCATTCTTCCAGATAGGCAACGGGCGAAGCCGTGCAGCCTTCGGCGTATTTACGGCTGCCTACATGCACATAACCGGCGAGCTGACTGGTGGACGGCCGTTCCGCCACCAGCACGCAGCCAACTTCCTCGGCCAAAATCTCAGCCATTTCTTCTACATACTCTGCATCTGTGCTGTCATCAAACAGCCCACGCCGCAGCCGCAGCCACTCGGTCATGTCCCGCTCTGGGTCTAGCGCACGGATTTTCACCTTGTCACCCCGTCACAAATTACCAGCCGCGCGTCGCCAGCTGTTCGCTCTCTGGCAGACTGCTCACGTTTATGCCCACCATCGGCTCACCCAAATTCTCGCTCACTTTTGCCAGAATTTCGGCATTATTGTAATGCGTGGTGGCCTCCACAATTGCTTTGGCTCGCTCTGCCGGGTTCCCGCTTTTGAAAATGCCAGAGCCAACAAAGACGCCGTCAACGCCAATCTGCATCATCAAAGCCGCATCGGCCGGAGTGGCAATGCCCCCGGCGGCAAAATTAACCACCGGCAGGCGACCCAGCTCCTTGGTTTCTTTCACCAGTTCATACGGTGCGCCAATGTTTTTGGCATAGGTCATCAGCTCTTCGTCAGGCATGAGCTGCAAGCGGCGGATCTCACCCAGCACGGTGCGGGCATGGCGCACGGCTTCCACCACGTCGCCGGTTCCTGCTTCACCCTTGGTGCGGATCATGGCCGCGCCTTCCCCAATGCGCCGCAGCGCTTCGCCCAGGTTGCGGCAGCCGCACACAAAAGGAATCTTGAAGTTGTGCTTGTTGATGTGATGCGTCTCATCAGCCGGGGTCAGCACTTCACTTTCATCCACGTAATCCACGCCAATCGCTTCCAGAATTTGCGCTTCCACAAAATGGCCGATACGAGCTTTGGCCATCACTGGAATGCTTACGGCGGCAATAATTTCTTTAATCATGCCGGGATCGGACATGCGGGCGACGCCACCGTGCTGACGAATGTCGGCGGGTACCCGCTCCAGAGCCATAACGGCACAGGCGCCAGCCTCTTCGGCAATAACTGCCTGCTCTGGCGTCACCACATCCATAATAACCCCGCCTTTCAACATTTGGGCCAGCCCGGCCTTCACATTGAAGCTGCCCACTTCGCTTTTTCCATTCTGCTTTATATTTCCATTTTCACTCATCGGAACCTCCATAGGATGGTTTGCTAATTATTGCAAATTTATCTGTTTAAGATTTTAATCAGTATGATGGGGCAAAACAAGCAGATTGGCACTATCGACACATCTTGGTACGAGGTGGCATAGAGATTATTTATGTCAATTCAAAAAGGGCAAACTGTCTCTTGTAGCGAAATTTATAGCTTTCACCACTCAATTAGGGCGTAAACGGCCGTTACACTTTCCATTATCTGGTGACAGCACAGATGACAATACTGAAGGTTGGAAAAATTACTATGCATGAACCAATTACTTATGAACAAGGAAAGTTAGACGATAACTATGCCGCCTTCTTGCTGTTTGAAGAGACGCTGGCAGACCTGGTGACCCGCCTGGGCTTTGCCGGAACAACCAGCTGGGGTGAGGCAGAAAAGTTAGCCAAAATGTGGCAGCGGCGACGGCCGCTTTACGAACATATTTCTCACACTTGCGACCAGTTCTGGCTGGCCCGGCAAGACGGCAATGTCGTGGGGTTCTCGCGGGCTATTAAGCGAAACAGCGTACAGGAGCTGACGGAGCTTTTTGTCAAGCCAGGCATTCAGTCTGGCGGTATTGGGCGCGAGCTGCTTTCGCGTGCGTTTCCAGCAGAAACGGCCGGACGACGATTTATTATTGCCACGCCGGATTTTCGGGCCCAGGCTCTTTATCTCAAATCCGGCGTCTTTCCTCGCTTCCCTATTTACTATTTTGGGCGTCAGCCGGAGCAGGTTCACTTTGAAAGTGACCTGGAATTCGGACTGCTAACAAATAGTGAGGAAACGATATCGTCATTAGCCGCAATTGACAGAGAGGTGATTGGTTTCCGGCGGGATGAGGACCATCGTTGGTTTTTGGCTAATCGGCGCGGCTTTTTGTATGGGCGCAACGGCCGTCCCGTGGGCTACGGCTATGTGGGCCAAACCAGCGGGCCCTTTGCCCTGCTGGATGCCGCTGACTTCCCTGCCGTGCTGGCCCACGCCGAAAGCACCGTATTTGCTGAAGGACAAGCGCAGTTTGGGGTGGAAGTGCCGATGGTGAACGAAACGGCCGTCACTTACCTGCTTTCCCGCAACTACAAAATTGACGCCTTCATGGCAATGTTTATGAGCGATCGGCCGTTTGGCCGCTTCGACCGCTACCTCGTAACCGGCCCGCCTTTTTTTGTCTAAAGACCTGTCTTCAATGTTAGCTGGGAGCTAGCTTTTCTAGTACAAGCAGGTGGGAGATGCCCAGCACGGCCAGCGGGGTCTTCTCGGCGGTGTAGAGGCTTTGCTTGATTAAACGGCCGAACCTGGGCCAGCGCCGTTCGATATTGTCGTAGCCGCCAAAAATACGGCCGTGGTGCACCACCCGCACCGGCAGCCCAGACAGTAAAGCAAACAGGCTGCGCTTGGTGTAAGTGCGAACGTGGGGGGCCAGCCGGTTGCGCAGTGGGTCTGGTAAATAGTTGACCAGGGGAATATTGCCGAACTTGTAGCGGCCCCGCCAATAGATGCCGTGCTGCTCAACCGGATACCAGCGGTTGGGGCAGAAGATGAGGATACGGCCGTTTCCCTTCGTCACGCGCACCATCTCCGCCAGCGCCAGACGATCATCCGCCACGTGCTCAATCACCTCATTGCTAAAAACAAAATCAAAGCTGTCGCTGTCAAACGGAAGCGCCTCGCCCACCGCCTGCACAATGCCTGGGGCCACAGCCAGTGCCTTCTGGGCGCGGTCCGGCTCTACTTCCAGACCAAAACGGTGCGGCGTAAATGGCGCAAATGCCTCTAAATAGGTGCCCAGGCCACAACCATTGTCCAAAATCACCGCATTGTTGAGATTAACCCACTGCTGGATCATGCGCAGGCGACGCTCCTGGCCAGAGCGCCACACATAACCGGGTTCACCGCGCTGCGCGGCTTTATCTGAATAACGTAGAGGGGAAGTCATGATCCAACTCAGAATTTAGTGACTGGGAGGTTGCTCGCTCTGTCAATACGCTATTGTTCTACCAGCGAATCGTAGACGCGGCGCACTTCCTTGATGTCTTGCCACATGAGCGCTTTGGGAGTGCCCGGCTGGCGACTGGGGTTACGCAGCAGGTAGGAGGGGTGAAAGATGGGCATGACTTTACGGCCGTTCCACTCATGCCACTGCCCGCGTAACTTTGTGATGCCCGTTAGCCCCAGCAGAGATTGCGTGGCCACATTGCCCGTAAGCAACATGATCGCAGGGTCGACCAGGCGGATTATCTCTAAGAGGTAAGGCTGGTAATAGGCAATCTCTTCATTCGTTGGTTTACGGAAATTCTTGCCCCCTTCC
>JBHIWP010000426.1:0-5007 GCA_041987425.1 Promineifilaceae bacterium (SeqCode)
GCGCTGGTGCCCCAGTGTATGGACGCGCCCGCTGCCTGGACGCTGGCCCTGATTGCCCGCCACAAAAAAAAGTCGGTGCGCGATCTGGCAGTGGTGGTGTTAGAACGTCCCCGCAACCAGGATTTAATTGATGAAATACGCGAGTGCGGCGCACGTGTGCTGCTGCGTGATGAGGGGGATGCCGAAGGCGCACTCATCGCCACCACGGCCGATACAAATGTGGATGCTCTAATGGGGATCGGCGGGGTGTCTCAGGGCGTTTTGGCGGCCTGTGCCGTAAAAGCATCTGGCGGGGCTATGCTGGGCCGCCTGCGGCCGCAAAACGCCATCGAGCGGGAAAATATTCAGCGGGCGGGGCTAGACGAAAACCGCATTCTGACCTGTGACGAATTAGTAAGCAGCAATCAAATTTTTCTGGCCGCAACCAGCATTACAGACAGCTCTCTGCTGCGCGCCATGCAGTTTTGGGGTAACTACGCGTCTACCCATTCGCTGCTGATTCGCTCAGAGACGGGCACGCGCCGCTTTATTCATGCGGAGCACGGGACGCATCTGTAGCAGTGGGAAACGGCCGTATGCCATACGAGTGGAGCGTCTCACGATGGAACAACCAGGCCAGCCCCAAGAGCGGCTGGACCAGCGGAAAAAAACCGTAATCAATGCCAAAAAGCCGCCACACGGTGCTGCCAATCAGCTCCGGGTTGACAATGCTGAGGGCGCCTATCACTAAAGTCATGAATGTCTCGAAACCCAACACCAGAACAGACAACCACCAGGCCCAGCGGCGGCGATAGGCAAAACCAACGGTGGCGGTGAGGTAACACAAAGCGGCTACGGCGCTGAGTGCGGGACCCGTATAGTTGACCACTCCTTCCTTGAGAAAGAGCTGATACACGGAGCGGAATCCCGTGGACAAAGCCAAGACCGGGTAGGAGATGGCCAAAATAGTTCCGGCCCGTCGAATGAATGGAGAACGAACGTCTTCTGGAAGCGTTTGCGAATTATTAGAGGCTAAAGTTTGTTGTTTCATGGCCTCCAATTTTAGCACGAACGGCCGTAAGTAAGGGCATCCTAACGTTGGTGTTCGATTAAAATAGCAATCTCCCTGACAACTGGTGCGATATGATTTAGAGGAGGCAATTATGGATGAAGACAGTAACACACAGAAAAGTGAATTTGCCTATCCACCACCGCCTGGGAATACCGATTTAGAACATGTTTGGGAATTTGCCGGACAGCGGCTAGACAGCGGTAACTTCACCAACGCGATGATTCACTTCTATCGTGGTGAAATGACCCGGTCCAACTCCTGGCGACAGCGTCTGGATGCCACAACAAACTGGGCGGTAATCACCACCGGCGCGGCGCTGACTTTTGTTTTTAGCGAACCCTTCAATACAGCGTCAGTGCTGCTCGTAGACTCATTTCTTGTGCTGCTATTTTTATTTATTGAAGCGCGGCGATACCGTTATTATGAGCTATGGACTTACCGGGTGCGGGTGATGGAAAAAAACTTTTTTGTCGGTCTCCTCTCACCTCCCTTTATGCCCCACGCTGATTGGGCCGATAAGATTACCGACAGCCTGAAAAATCCACGTTTTCCTATTGGCCTGTTAGAAGCGCTGGGCAGGCGCTATAGACGCAACTACGCGCCCATCTTCTTGATTTTGGCAGCCAGCTGGGTGGGCAAAGTATATATGCACCCGGTTGACGTTACCAGCCTGGCAGAATTTGTGGACCGGGCAGCTATGGGGCCGCTGCCCGGTACGTTTGTCATAGCAATGGGTTTTGTGTTTAACGGCGCTTTGATTGCGCTGGGCATCTTTACGGCCAGTTTGCGCGAGACGCAGGGAGAAGTTTTGTCTGATGCCTCTTCTCGTTGGGGCAACTTTTTGCACCGCGTGCGGCAGATTGTGTGGGAGACCTTCGAGACGGATATTCCTAGATTTGCCCGACTTGATTCCCGCAAGCAGCTTGCCTACATAATTTCTGACCAAATTGAGGCGGTGAGTAAGCTGCTGTTGAAGGAGCTTGGGCGTGGCGTGACGCTGATCAATGCCAAGGGAATGTATACTGGCCAGGAGCACGGGGTGTTGATGTGTGCTTTGGAGGCGCGGCAAAAAGCACAGCTCAAGCGGCTGGTGTATCAAGCCGATCCGCAGGCGTTTGTTATTTTAACGCCAGCGGAAGATGTGCGCGGTGGCGGATTTCGGCCGTTGGAAACGTGAGAGAACTGTATGTCTGAATATGAGCCCGGCAGCGAGCCTTTTGTTGCAATGCCTGAACCCGACACCAAACCGAGCGGCTGCCGCATTATCCTGACGATTGTGGTGGTGCTGGCACTTTTGGGCATGTCTGCCAGCGGTGCAATCTGGTTCTTTTTCTACCGCGAACAGCCCCGCCCGGTGCAGCCAGATCCCGACCCAATTGCAGAGGCAACGGCCGTTCCCCCCGAAGCTACGTTGGCCGAAACAGAATCCGAACCGGAGCCAGACATTGAGCCAACTGCCCTGTCACTGCCCATCAGCACCAACGCAGAAAGTATTAACCGCATTGCCTATATTGATGGGACGGGCCAGATTGTTGTCATGGGGCCAGACGGTAGCGATGAGCGACAGCTCACCAGTGCCCAACAGCGGTTTCAATTCCCTGCCTGGTCGCCAGACGGCCGTTTCATTGCGTCTATTGGCGTAGACCGGGCTGGCGCTGGCCTGTTTGTGCTGGCCGACGGCCCAACTGAGGTGTCTCCCAAGCCACTCTATGCCGACCGAGAAGAAGGCCCTTTTTACCTTTACTGGTCGCCAGACAGCAGCCAGGTTGGCTTTTTGGCCAGTCATCCAGAAGGAATGGGGCTGCATCTGGTGCAGGCAGACGGCTCGGCCGACAGCCGCCTGCTAACGATTGGCGGCCCGCTTTACTGGCAGTGGACGGCCGATAGCGAGAGGTTGCTGATTCACAGCGGCTTTTCTGGCGAAGGGTCACGCCTGGAGTTTATCGCGGCGGAGGGGGACGGCGCAGGAGACGCCATTGCCGAGCCGGGCTTCTTCCAGGCGCCGGGCATCTCGGCAGACGGCCGTTACCTGGCTTATGCCGAGGAAATTACCGGTGGCAGCAGCCGCCTGGTTATCATTGATACGCAATCCGATGCTTCTGAGCAGCAGCGCCATGCCGGGCAGGTAGCGCTGGCCTGGAGCCCCACCGCCAACCATCTGGCCTTTACCAATGCCACAGAGCCGGGCAGCAACAGCTTTGTTGGGCCGCTGCGGCTGATGGACGCCGCCACGGGTGACGTGCGGCTGTTGAGTGATGAGCCCATTGCTGCTTTCTTCTGGTCGCCAGACGGCCGTTATCTGGCTGCCTTAAGCATTGCCCGCAGCGGCGAAGGTGATATTAACGCCCGGGTCGATAAGGACGCTGCTGGCAAATTTGCCCGGCAGCAAAATTTGCCTATGCTGCGGCTGCTGGTTTATGATGTAACCACCGATGAAGGGCGGCTTCTGTTTCGTTTTGTACCCACGTTTACGTTTGTCACCCAATTTTTGCCCTTTTTCGATCAATATGCGTTAAGCCACCGGCTTTGGTCCCCAGACAGCAGTTCTCTGGTGCTGTCGATGATAGAAAACGGCCGTAACCAAATTTTTGTCGTCAATGTGGTGACAGGGCAGAAGCAATTTTTGGCTGAAGGAACAATGCCCTTTTGGAGTCCGCGGTAAGTTTGGAGCGAGAAGATGAACAATGGCAATGCCTTTCGCACATTTACTGATGATACGGTTCATTATTTGTCTGGCCTGAAGGTGGTGGTCTATTATGCGGAGCCAATTCCCTCTGCTACTGATGAACGCATGCGGGGCATTGTAGAACGATTTACGCGGGGAACGGCCGTGGAGCAAGAGCAGTTTCAACGCAGTCTGGGTCAGGCGCATCGCTCCCACTTTGGCATCTATGGTCATCGCGCAGCGACGCTGGCCGTGCGGCAGGACAGCCAGGAATGGTTGCTGAGCGGCTTGATTGGCGCCGTTATTGCCAACTACGTTATTCCCGCCAGGCGCAATCTGGACGTGAGCCTGGCTGTTTACCATCATTGCGCCCAAAAAGTTGGCCTTTCTCCAGCGGCGCTGTTCTCTGAAGCAGCGCGATATGCTCAGCCACCGTTGGCTGAAAAGCTTTCCACCTTTGGCCACCGGGCCGACGTGAACCTGAAGCAGTTTGGCTGGCAGGAGCAGACCACTCCACAAGGCGTTCGCTACAAATTTTCATGGTAGCCAGACTGTCGCCCGCAGTGAGGAAATGAAACGTGATGAGTGAATTTTTAGAGGGGCAGGTTGCGCTGGTAACAGGAGGGGCGCAGGGGATTGGTTGGGCCATTGCTTTGGCGCTGGCTGATCATGGGGCGCAAGTGCACATCTGTGATATTTCTAAGGCGCAATTGACCCACGCAGAGGCAGAAGCGAGCGCCTTGCCCTGGGCTAGCCGTCTCAATTTTGCCCTGTGTGATGTGTCTGACCAGGCGTCTGTAGAGGCGTGGGTGCAGGAAGTTTACCAGCAAAACGGCCGTATCGATATTCTGGTCAATAACGCGGTGTATGTGCGCTGGGAGCAGGCCCAGGAGATGCCAATCGCTGATGTAGAGAAAATGATGGACGTAGGCTATTTAGGCACGGTCTACGCCACCCGGGCGGTGCTGCCGCTGATGCAAAAGGCAGGGCAGGGCCATTTGGTGACGATGGGGTCTTCAGCCGGGCGTTTGTTTATTACCCCGACGATGGGGGGATACTGCGCCATGAAAGCGGCCAATCCGGCGGCAAAGTATTTTTGCGATCCAGTGATGGGCCATCCTGAAAAGGGCTGCATCGTCGCGCCGGGGGTGGCCGAGTTTCACGTGCGCCATGCGCTGCCTGCCAGCGACATTATCGCGCCGAATCTGCTGGAGCTGGAAATACTCTGCGAGCATCCGGTGGCGAACGTCAGCGAAGCGGTGGCCGCCGCGCGCGAGCTGATTGCTCAGGG
>JBHIWP010000427.1:0-5000 GCA_041987425.1 Promineifilaceae bacterium (SeqCode)
GTTTAGGCCAGCCTTGCTGGCCCCGTAGCCCGGAGCAGTTGGTTCGCCGCGAAATGCTCCACGTGAAGAAACGTTGACGATACGGCCGTATCCCTGCTTAATCATCTGCTGCCCCACCAAATAGGTCAGGTTTGCTACCCCGATGAGGTTGACCGCCAGGGTTTGCTGCCACGCCGCCTGCCAATCGGCAAACGATACCTCCGCCAGGGGGTGATCTTTATATACGCCCGCGTTATTGACCAGGATGTCGATACGGCCGTATTTTGCCACAACCTCTTTTACCAGCGCCTCTAGCGAAGCCGCATCCGCCATTTCTGCCTGGGCGATGTGGTGATTGCTGCCCTGGAGGGAGGCGGTCGTTTCTTCCGCCGCGGCCCGGTTGCTGTTGAAATGAACCACCACCTGCGCCCCGTGCTGGGCAAACTGCTGACAAATCGCCCGGCCAATGCCCCGCGAGCCGCCCGTAACTAAAACCACTTTCCCTGTGAAATCCATTTGTAGCTCCTTGTTTCTATCCACACACTGGCTCTGAACAAAAAAGACCTGCCAGAATGTTGCTCTGGCAGGTCTGGAATTTTAGTCCAACGGCCGTCTAATTGTTATCGCTTGCCGGTTCAGTTGGTGGAACAGCTTCCGTGGGCGCAATTTCAGTTGGCGCGTCGGTTGGTTCCGGCTCATCTTCTTCGTTCTCCTCGGTAGGTTCCTCTTCCTCATCCGGCTCGTCGCTGGGCTCCTCTTCAGGCTCTTCAATGTTTTCTTCCTCAACCGGTTCTTCCACAGGCTCCTCAACAGGCAGCACCGGCGGGAAAATCGGCGCGTATTTCAGCACACGATTATTGCCCGCATCGGCAATGTAGATGTTGTCTTGCCCATCGATGAAAATGCCGTTGATCAAATTCAGGCTGTTGGCATCCGTACCAAACTGCCCAAACCGTCCCAGGTAGCTGCCATCCGAGCCAAAAATCAGTACGCGGGCCGCTTCTGGGTCCGTAACGTAGACGCGGCCGCCGCTGTCTACGGCCACATAAGGCTTGTTATTGACAGAGTTGTTGGCTGGCCAGCCGGTGGCTAGCAGCCACTCATTCACCGGAATCAAATCTGAGGTGAACTGCTGGATACGGCCGTTCCATGTGTCTGCTACATAGACAAAGCCATCTCGGCTGACGGCAATGCCCACAGGCTCATAGAACTGCCCCAGCCCCACGCCAAACTGGTCATTTCCCGCACCAAGCTGACCGATAAAATTGCCGCTTTGGTCCATAATTTGCACGCGATGGTGGCCGGTATCCGTCACCAATCCTCGTCCTTCAGCGGTAAAGGCTATCTCGCGCGGGCCAAAGAACAGCCCAAGCCCCTGCCCGGCCGGGTCATCGAGCGTGTTGCCAAAGGTGCCGTAGCTGCCGACAAACTGTCCGTCCAGCGTAAACTTCTGTATGCGATGGTTCCAGGTATCGGCTACGTAGACAAACTCACTGTCGACGGCCAGGCCCCACGGGCCTTGCCCTTCCGGGCTGAACTGGCCATTGCCCCCGCCAGGGCTACCAAAGCTATCCACGTACTGCCCGGCGGCATCAAAGATTTGCACACGCTGATTGCCAGAGTCCAAAACGTAGATACGGCCGTCTTCGCTCACAGCCACGTTGCGGGGGGCAAAAAGCTGGCCTTCAGCAGAGCCCGGGACGCCACTGGGGTTAATCACCAGCGTTGGCGAGATAGAAAGTTCACCCTCTTCATACGGATTTTCCAGGCCGGGTGCACCCACTGCCTCCAGGCCAAAGTCCCATAAGTCTGCCAGCATGTCGTTGCGCACATAGAGGCGCAAATCATCCCGCAGCGGCCACTGGCCGTCGGTCAGCGTGCCGCCAAACGTCTGGCTGTACTTGGTAAAGTCGCGGTAGAAAAAGATGTCCCAGAGGGACTCACGTACGGCGGGGTTCAGCAACCCCCGTCGCTCCATGCCCTCGGGGCGGTTGGGATCGCCCAAAATAGCGGCCCAGCCGATGTTGCGATACTCCTCCATAGGCCACCACAGGTAAGTGTAGGTGCGATAGCTGTAATTGGTGCCCAGGATTCGGTCTACTTCATCCCAATTGCTGCGCCCAACCAGCACAATTGGCGATTCGTTGAGGTTGGCAGATGGCGATTCGCCAAAGTAGACGCGATTGGGATATTCGCGCATGTACCAGGTGAAGGGCCAGGAAACGCCGCTGCCGCCGAAGGCGACCTTGATGCTTTTGTCCCCGTGCAGGCGCATAGAAAGGGTTTCTATCTGGTTCAGCACCATGCTTTTGGCGGCAGGCGCACCGTGCGCATACACCATAAACTCGCGGGCGTAGTCTGCATTTGGGAAGCTGGACAAGTACATAAAACGAATCGTAAGCAGGCTCAGCAAGCCCCCTATTGCCAGCACCACAAGCGGTCGGTGGAGACGGCCGTTTACCCGCTCCTTCACCTGCTGCCAGAACCAAAATACAACAGCAGCCATGAAAATTCCGCCCAGCACGCGCCCTAACTGATTCAGGTTGTTGAGCTGCATATTGCCTAACTGAACCCGACCCAAAAGCACCGGACCCAGCGCGACAAAAATGGCAAAAATCAGCCCAAGGGTCAGCCCAATGAAGAGCAGCGTCTGGCGGGAAAACAGCTCGCGCCACTGAAAATCCTTAAATCGTTCATTGACGTACCAGCCTGCCAGCAGGCCCATTGGAATGACAAAATGGGTGCTGAGCCAGGGCATTTTCTCCCCGGCAACGCTGTATGTGACCCAGGTAAGTGCCAGCCACCACGTGGCAAAAGCCACGAACTCACACATGATGTCCTGCGCCAGCAGGCTCATCAAACTCTTTTCTAATCCGTGCGCTCTCAAAATCTGGTCCCGCCGGATAAAAATCCAGACCAGGATAGCCAGGCCCAGGATTACCAAAGCTACTACCAGGCCGGGAAGGCGTGTTGTGGCCAGGCCTTGCGCCACGTTGCCCAGGTTAAATATCCAGTTGCCCAGGCTGTAGCCAAGCAGTGCCAGCAGTACGGCCGTAAACCAGTATCCCGTCACCTGATTGATGCGCTGCTTAATTAGCCAAAGCCGTATGGCCAGGAGCGAAAAAATAAGCGGCAAAAATTCGTAAAAAGGCACTACGAAGAAATAATAAAACGGTGGCTGATTCCCCCGCGCCACACCTTGTTGCTCCAGCCAGTAGCCTAACTGGCCCACCGTGCCGCTGATCAAACCACCGCTAATATTGGTGAAGACAGACGTATAAAGCACAACAAAGATTGAGGAGAATATCGTGGCCGCAATGAGCCAGCGGCGCTGATCCCACCACAGGCCCACCAAGATGGCTACGATAAGCGTGAGAGCCACAAAGGAAATGGTTAAAAATAGCGAAGAGTCAAAAAAGGCTGCACGACAGGTACCGTTGGCCGCGCGGGCAAAGAATAGTTGGATGGCCGACATGGCCTCTTGCCCTTCTAATACGCAGGCATTAAACGAGTAATCGCGTGGATTCCCACCGGCCAATGTCACAAGGAAGGGGGATACCATGGGCAGAATGAGCGTGGTAAACAGCACAATGAGATCAAATTCGCCGTAATTCTTTAAGAACGGCCGAAAACGATCCGCTACCCAAAACAGGCCAGCAGATAAAGTCAACACCCCGGCAACCTGCACCCAGCCCAGCCGACTTTCCAGTACGCCAGATTCGCTCGCTTCGGGCGTGACCAGTGCGTCCGTTTCCGGATCTGCGGCGAAGACGCCGCTATCTTCCGGGGTAGCCAGAGGTTCTGGTGTTGCGGCGAGCTGTTGGCCCAATAGGCCCCCGCCCACCATGAGTAGTCCAAGCAGCACCAGCAGCACGGGCGAGGTGAGCTTATGCAAATTATTGCGTAACCAGGGCGCCATCCAGATTTGTGGCAGCAGGCGCAAGATCAAAAAGCTGCCAAAAATAGCCACGTAGATAAATGACACCTCTTTTGTGGAGAACATCAGAGCGTTTCCGGCGGCAAACCACCACAAGTATTTCTCTTCTTTCTGCCGGAAATAGTGCCAGATAGCGATGAAGATGATCATTGCCCAGACGATCACGTAAGTGTCGTGGCGAATATAGCGCGCGTAGTAAGTGAGGTAGGGCGAAATTAAGAAGAAAAAGCTGGCGGCCAGCGCACCCACTTTTCCCAGCCACGGGCGCAAGAAGTAGGGCATTGCCACCAAAATAATGCCGAAAATTGCCACTGGTGCCCGGGCGGAAAAATCGCTGTCGCCAAACAGCCAGTAAAAAATGGGAGTCAGATGGAATAAGAACGGGCCGTGCATCAAGGGCGTGTGCGAAAAGCCATCGCCAATGAAGTATTGGTAGGAAAACTGCGTGTGCAGGCTTTCATCGTGGCTCATTACCCGGTCGCCTAATCCCCAGAAGCGGGTAATGATGGCCGCCAATAGAATGAGCAGATAGGCGGCTTTTTCCCAGTCGATGTGCAGAGTGGCTAGCAATGGCCGCGTTAAAAAGTCGGTTTTAGCTTCAGGTGTTGTCAGATCAGTCATAAAATTTCCAGCAATTTTCGTTTTACAGGATTATCGGTCCTAAGGTCAACCTTAATTTGTGTTTATTGGTACGGCCGCAACCGGTGTGGGTGGCGACGGGGTTAGAATAGCATCTGGTCGTGTGTGGTAGGTAACGGCCGTTTCTGTTGGCACGTGCTGTGTTTCCGTGGCGGCGGGCGTGTAGGTCATGGTGGCAGTGGCGGCTACCACTGTTGGGGCAGCATGCCAGCCCCCGGACTGCTCGCCGTTAAACCATTGCCAGCCGCCCAGCATCAAGATAAAGAGCAAGGCTGCTGTCGCCAGCTGGCGCGGCGCGAAACTGTGCCAAAACGGCCGTTTTTGCCTGGGAACGGCGGGCATTAGCTGCTTGAGACGGCCGTTTTCTAGAGTGCCCACCTGCTGTACCGTTTCTTTCACCAACCGTTCCACCCGTCGTTCTTGCTGAACCTGCCTCAGCGCCGCC
>JBHIWP010000428.1:0-4999 GCA_041987425.1 Promineifilaceae bacterium (SeqCode)
GAACTTTCATGGGGTAGTTGGGTAATTGGGTAACTGGGTAATTACTGAATTGCCCAATTACTCAATTACAGTCCTATTCGCTTATCCCCAGTTCCTGGTGCCAAAGCTGTGTGGTGAGGATGCCGGTGAGGATGCGGCTGTGGTCGGCACGGCCGTTTTGGTGCGTCTCTCTCAATCGCTGACAGATTGCTGCCTCAAAATAGCCAGTTTTGCGTAGCGAATCGTGCGCCAGGCATTCTTCTGCCCAGGCGGGCAGCGTTTCGCTGCGCCACCAGGCGGCGTGGGGGGTGGCAAGCCCCTGCTTGCTGCGTTGAACGACGGCCGTTGGCAGCATTTCTTGCATTCCTTTCCGTAGCAGCACTTTGTTCATACGGCCGTTTAGCTTCAACTCTGGCGGCAGCTGAGCACAAAATTCCCACAGCTTGTGGTCTAAAAACGGGGGCCGCGCCTCTACGGAATTTGCCATGCTCATCCGATCAACTTCAAAATTGATAAAGTCCACCAGGCGCGTCTGGGCTTCTAATGCCAAAAACTGATTCAGCGGATGGTAAGAATTAACCGCAGAGGGCGCGGAGAACACAGAGATTTTTTCTTTTTCTTCGTGTCCTCCGCACACTCCGCGGTTAAAAAGCTTTTGAAGAAGGGCTGGCTGTGTGACCTGGTGCCAGAGGGCGAAGCGCTGGCGTGGATCGTGGGTGCCGTGGGCCAGGACACGCTTTCCGGCAGCGGAACCGGGCAGGGGAAGGTGGCTGAGCAGTTGACGGATGGGTTGGGGGATGGTAAGAAACGGCCGTATTCGCCGATCGCCGTCAAACCAGTGGTAGCCGCCCAGCAGTTCGTCTGCGCCTTCGCCGGTTAGTATCACCTTGAAGCGTGCGTCGCGGCACGCTTTGTAGAGCAGAAATATTGGGATGCTGGTGGCCGAACATTGCGGCTCTTCTAGCTGGCGCACAACTTGCGGCAGCAGGTCAAAAGCTTCGGGGCCAAAGTGCAGCGTGTGGTGCTGGCTGTCGAGGCGTTGGGCGACGGCCTGGGCGTAGACGGATTCATCGTGGCTGGCAGCACTGAAGGCGATATTGAAGGTATGGATGGACTGCCCGCTGACCTCGGTGAGCAGCGCGGCCAGGGCGCTGGAATCAATGCCGCCGCTCAGCAGGGAACCCACGGGCACGTCACTCATGCGCCAGGCGGCGACGGCATCGCGCAGGTGAGCCATGAATTCCTGCGCCGCCTCATTCTCACTGATGTTGAGATAGTCGCCATCTTCAGGAAAGCTGAGCTGCCAGTACGGCCGTATGGTCATTTGCCCCTTGCTTGCGATCAGCATGTGGGCGGCGGGGAGCTTATATACGCTATCGAACATAGTGTGCGGGGTTGGAACAAACCCGTGACGGAACAGCGCGGTGAGCGCCTGCCGGTTGGTGCGCCTTGGCAAAGTGGGTAGCAGGTGGAACAACGGCCGTATTTCAGAGGCAAAGGCCATTGCATTGCCAGATGGCGCATAGTAAAGCGGCTTGATGCCGAAACGATCCCGGACGAGGATGAGCTTTTGGGAACGGCCGTCCCACAGGGCAAAGGCAAACATGCCGCGCAGCTTTTCAAAAGCGTCCGTTCCCCACTGCTCGTAGGCGTGGACGATGGTTTCGGTGTCGCTGCGGGTGCGGAACTGGTGTCCGGCGGCTTCTAGCTGGTCTCGCAAGGCGGGGGCGTTCATTACCTCGCCGTTGTAGGCGATCCAGATGGTGCCGTCTTCGTTGCTCAGCGGCTGGTGGCCGTGCTCCAGATCGATGATGCTCAGCCGCCGCGCCGCCAGGCCAATGCCGTCGGCTATAAAGATGCCCGCGTCGTCTGGTCCGCGGTGGCGCAGCAGATGGCTGGCCTTTTCTAGCCGCTGGCGTTCAATTTGGGGGGAGAGGATGCCGGTAATGCCGCACATGAGAATTGGGTAATTGGGTAATTGGGTAATTTAGTAATTTAGTAATTGGGTAATTTTTGTGCTGGGGCGGATGGTATACAATTTGGCCGCTATGGGCAAAGATGATGAGGGGTTGAAGCAAGGAAAGCTCAAAGATTTTGCTGATCGGATAGACTTTTTCGCTGTGCCGCCGCGCCTGGATGTTGAAAGTTTGGCAACGGCCGTCCTCCTCTTCATCTCATTGGCGGCCAGCGTGGCCTATTTGCGGCTGGGGCTGGCGCGGACATTTTATCCGTATGCGCTGGATCTGGTGGAGGAGGCTATGGTGATGCAGGCCTGGCGCCTGGCGCAGGACTTGCCCGTTTTTGTGCCGCCCAATGCGGAATTTGTGCCGCAGGTGTACATGCCATTATTTACCTGGCTGGGAGGCCTTCTTATGCGCCTGACTGGATTTGGATTCTGGCCCCTGCGGCTGATTTCGTTTTTGAGCACGTTGGGAACGGCCGTGCTGATTTTTTATGTGGGTTGGCGAGAGAGTCGGGTAAAAACGGCCGCGTTCGCGGGCAGCGCGCTTTTTTGGGCCGGTTATCGCCTGGTTGGCGGCTGGTTTGATCTGGCACGGGTGGATGCGCTGTTTGCTTTTTTGAGTTTGCTGGGGTTGGTGGTATTGGTCTATGGGCGAAGAGGAAAACAGAGTAACGCAGAGAAGGCGCAGAGGGGCACAGAGGTTTGGATTGTTTTGGGGGCGGTGTTGTTGGGGCTGGCGTTTTTGACTAAGCAGAATGGGTTATTGCTGGCGGTGGTTGCGCTGGTCTATTTTATTACCGCGGAGAGCGCGGAGCGCACTGAGAAAAACAAAAAATCTGCGTCCTCTGCGTTAATCCGCGCCCTATTTCTTGTTTTTATACCATTTGTAATTGTAGCCCTTGTGCCGATTTTGGTTTTGGAGAATTTGAGCGGCGGCTGGTTTAGCTATTACGTGGTGACGATTGCCTATGCCAGCCCGCTGGACTTTGGGCGGCTGCGGAACATTTTTGTTTGGGAGCTGGGTGCGGGGATGGGGGTGTTGGTCGGGTTGTGGCTGTTGTTGAGTTTTCGGCCGACGTTTGTATTTTTTAAGAGACTGAGTATCGGAGATTGGAAGGAAAAAATCTCCAGTCTCCAAGCTCTAATCACCACTAGCCCATGGCTCCTTTTTGTGGGAACGGCTGTATTCATCTCAGTCGCCGGTCGCAGCACGGTGGGTGGCAACCTGAACAACATGCTTATTGGCTACGCCTTTCTGTGCCTGGTTCCGGCACTAAGCTGGGGACATCTATCAAAGGATTCGCAGATTAAGCAGATTGAAAAGCAATTTGTTCGATCTGGTAAATCTGTTTATAAAGAAATGTGGCCGGTGCTTTGGTCGCTACTGATTGTGGTGCAGTTTGGGCTGGTGACGTTTCCGCTGAACGGGGCGCTGCCGCAGCAGTATGGACCGACGGCCGAAATGCGCGCGGCGGGGGATGTGCTGTTGGCGCACGTTGAGCAGGAACCGGGTGAGATTTGGCTGCTGTTGCATCCCAGCTATGCGGTGCGGGCTGGGAAACGGCCGTATGTACACCTGCAAACCCTGTGGCATGCACGGAAGCGGGGCGGCGATCCGCTTCCGGCCGATTTGGTATCCCTCATCGAGCAGCAGCACTTTGCCCAAATAATTTCCGATGAAAGTGACTTTTTTGAAACCGAGCCTGCATTTTTAGAATTACTGTTGGTCCACTACGAAGCAGCAGAAACGTTGACTTTGGAACAATCGCCTCCCACACTGAGCGGTCCGATGGTACGGCCGATAACCGTTTACGTTCCTCGTGGTGCAGATTAATCCAATCTCAAATCTCCAACCCTTTTCTCTGGCCAGCGCAGCATCACGGTATAGCCCTGCCAATTTTCGTCGTCCTCATGATACGGCCGATCCCCTAACGTTAGCCAGGCGTGGCCGGTTACTTTCTTTTGGTCAGGTGTTTCTGCCGGGGCGAATTTTGCACCAAACAGCACCGTAACGGGCACGTTGAGCGCATGCAGGTAGCGGTAGCGCAGCAGCGAGCGGCGCAGGCACAGTCCTAGCGGCGAGCGGCGGTCCAATAGCGCCGCCAGATCGGCCAGTTGGCGGGTTTTATTTGTCGATGGTAGGGGAAACGGCCGTTTTGTTGTTATCGCTTCTAGCCGGGCCATCGCCTGGGGAACTGGCTGCTTTAGAAGGGTGGGCAGCTGTTGCCCTAGTGCCCGCATCTCGGCCAGCAGCTGCCGCTGGTGCGCGTGCAGCACCAGGCCGGGCAGCAGGTACAGCCCGAGCCACAGATGGCGTAGGCGAGCGAGCAAAGCAGGCATTCTGTCCTTAACTTACCGCTTACTCGATGATCAGAAGCTTATCTTTGGCCATCTCTTGGGCCAGCTCCAGCAAATCCGCCACTACCATGCTCGATTCCACATCATATTTATTGGCGATGGTGGTAGCGTGTTGCTCAATGGTATGTTCCCCGTCGAGCATCTGCCAGAATTCAGTGCCTACTTCATTCAGGGAAAAGTAGGTGCCAGTGTTAATGTCTATCAAGATGGCTTCGTCCGCTACGACTTCAAAAGTTACATTTTCCGCACGTTGCAGGATGGAATTTTTGTCCAACGTATTCTCCCAATTATTGGTAATTGGGTTATTTGGTAATTAACTAATTAGAAATGTAAATTACGCAATTACACAATTACCCAGTTGTGCATCTTTACCCGGTCGGTTTTATACTCTCACGCATGAACAGCACACGGTGGCAGTTTCACGATCTAATTATCGAAGGGAATGCGGATGATGCAAATTTG
Source organism: Promineifilaceae bacterium (SeqCode) (assembly GCA_041987425.1). Lineage (GTDB taxonomy): Bacteria > Chloroflexota > Anaerolineae > Promineifilales > Promineifilaceae > Leptofilum. Next base: position 4,763 of record JBHIWP010000428.1, read on the forward strand.
TAAGGTTGTAAAAACGTTTATTTTTTGTTGTGCTTAGTATTTTTCTTTTCTATTCATCGCTTATCAACAACCTACCACTTAAGCACCTTTGTTCGTTGTTACATAATTGAAAGAAGTATAATCCACGGGTCAATTTACCTTTGTAGATTATTACTTCACTGGTGGTAATATTAGGTATTGACCTTACAACCCGCCCTTGCGTATCGTAAAGCGTCAGGGTGAAAATATCGTTTTTAG
>JBHIWP010000429.1:0-4986 GCA_041987425.1 Promineifilaceae bacterium (SeqCode)
GGCAATGCAGCAGAAGCGGCCAGACTTTATTTGCAGCCAGCGAATTGGCCTGACGGCAGGGCGCGTCTTTGCCGGCGCGGTAGGTTCTTTAAATCGGCGTGAATACACGGTTGTGGGGCGGATGGTCAACCTGTCGGCGCGCCTGACCCAGATGTGTCCACCAGATGGCATTTTGATCGATTCAGAAACGGCCGCTCGCGTTCAGCTCCACATTATTTCCAGGCCACTCCCCCCCATACAGCTAAAGGGGCATCGCGAGCCGGTGACAATTTTTCAGGTTATGGGAGAACAAACGGCCGTTACGCAGGCGCAGGCGCGGTTCCAGCAGTGGCAGCAGCCGCCCGCCGGGCGAGAAGCAGAACTCAAGCAGCTACGTGAACGTATGGCAGCGGCTCTGGCAGGTCAGGGCGGCCTGCTCGCTGTGCATGGCTCATACGGCAGTGGTCAGATGCCCTTTTTGGCGGCGGGTGTGCGCTACTGGCTAGAGGCTGGCGGCAGAGTATTGGTGGGAATATGCCAGCAGCACACGTCCGATGTGCCTTACGCGCCCTGGGTTTCGGTCTGGCGGGACTTTTTTGAACTGGTTCCTGAAATGTCGCCCGTGGAGCAAGCGCATCAGGTGCATAGCCGCGTAGGCGAGCTAACGCCAGATGTGACCAACGGGTTGGATCTATGGCGCGAGCTGCTGGGCGTACCGCTGCGCTCCACGGCGCTGCTAGTTAACTTGCCAGCTGTTGTGCGGCAAATGCGGCTCTTTAAGCTGGTGCAAAAAAGCGTGGCGGCGGCGGTGGCAGAACGGCCGTATCTCATCGTGCTGGAAGATATTCACCTGGCTGATCCAGCATCTTTGGACCTGCTGGACGCGCTGGCACAGTATAGTCAGGAGCTGCCCTTGATGATTCTGGTAACCTACCGCACCGGGGCCGAGTTTAATTTTGGTGGCCTGGCGCGGGCAGCCAGCAGCCAGCTCGCCCTGAACGACTTTACCCCCCACCAGGCCCGGCAGCTCATTCGCGCCCGGCTAGGCCCCGACCAGCTGCCCCTGGTGCTGGAGCAGCGCCTGGGGCTGCGCGACCGGCTGGGGCGCGAATCTGCGGTAAATCCTCTCTTCTTGGAGGAGACGCTTCATCTCCTGGTTTCGATGGACGTTGTGGCGGTAGAGCCAAATAAGATGGGCGACGGCCGTTTGCGAGTAGATGAGGTGCGGCTGGCTCAAATGCAGGTGTCTGACACAATCTACACGCTGCTGCTGGCGCGGCTAGACCAGCTTCCGGCGGCAGAACGTGGCCTGCTGCAATATGCATCCGTCATTGGGCGCGAGTTTGACCTGGCAACGCTAGTGGCGATCTCTCCGGGGATGGGCCGAGAAACGGCCGTTGAACTACTAAGCACGCTGGTGAGCACAGATCTGGTGCAGCAGCTTTCGGCAGGATTGGGTCCTGCAGGTATGGTGCCCACCTATCTGTTCCAGCACAATTTGGTGCATCAGGTCGTATATCAGAGCCTCACCTATGCCCGGCGTCAGGCGCTTCACGCAACCATCGCTGACCTCATAATTCGCCAATCAGGCGATCTGTTGCCCACGCAGTATCCCATTCTGGCCTACCACTTTAGCCAAACCGAGCAGCATCGGGATGGCTTGAAATATGCGCTGCTGGCCGCACAGGATGCCGAAGTTGCCTACAATTATCGCGGTGCGGCCGAGTTTTATAAGCAGTCAACCTATCATTTAGACGCACTGGCCGAGGAGACGCTGTGGGAAACGGCCGTAGCCATTGCCATCGCGCGCAGCAGAGTGTTGCTTCGTTTAGGGCAATTTGACCGGGCCTGGGAGCTGGCTAACGAAGCTTTGCAGCACTGTTTGGCCCAAAACGGCATGGCACAAACCCTGCCCATCTACAATCTGATAGCCGAGATTCGGCTGCGGCAGGCTCATTTTGCCGAAGTGGCGGTGCTGGCAGGCAAAGTAGTGAACTCATTGCTGCCAGATTTGCCGCCTGCGGAGCAAGGGCAGGCGTATTTGCTTTGGGGCCGGTCGCTGCTGGCAACGGCTGAGTTCACGGATGCAGAAGAGAAGCTGACTCAGGCGCACACCCTTTTTCAATGCAGTCATATGCCCGATAAAGCGGCGGAGACCCTGCTCGCCAGGGCAGAGCTGCACAGCCAGCAGAGGCCAGAGACGGCCGTTCTGAATCTTATTCAAGAGGCAGAAGACCTATTCCATGAAGCAACGGATCCGGCGCTGTTGGGGCAAAAAGAAGTGGTGATTTCTCGAATTCAGCTGCGTTTAGGTAAGGCGGAGCTGGCATTAGCGGGGGCGGAGACGGCCGTTACTCACCTGCGGCTGGCTGGCGTCAATCATCTGGCGCATGGTCTGCTGCAACACGCTGAGGTGCAAATCTACCTGGGGCAATATAAATCTGCCCTGGCATCTATGCAAAGAGCCAGCACTTTATTTGGCAGCATGGATGACGTGCCCGGGCAGCTCAAGCTGCATTTGCTGTGGAGCGCTAGCTATGAAGGTGCCTTAGAACAGTGGCAGCAGGCTCAGCAACGGCTGCCGCAAATGCGTAAGCTGCTTGCGGCTCAGCCTAAAGAAAGTGAAGCTTTGGGCGAGACAGCCGTGCAGCTATGGTTGGGATTGGGCAGCGTGGCGCTGCACAACCAGCGATCGGCGGAGGCAGAAACGTTGCTAAAGCGAACGCTGGCAGCCGTAAAGGCCCGGCGGCTGCTCTGGTGGCAGCCTGCGGCTTTGCATGCCTGGGGGATGTTGCTGCTGGCTCGTGCCGACGACGCAGGGCGGGAAACGGCCGTTTCCCAGGCGCACCAAAGCTTCCGCGAAGGGTTGCAGGCAGTGGAGGCAGGCGGCTGTCCAGATGAACTCCCACTCATTTTGCTGCAGCTGGGCCTGACGGCTCAGGAGATGGGCGATGAGCGCTGCTGGCACTATTTGGAGACGGCCATGCAGGCCGCCCGCCAGCGGGCACGCCATGCAGACAGGCTGCTGGTGCTGCGTCGGGCCGCCCAAACGCTGCTACAGGCACCAGACGGCCGTTTGCGGCAGATGAGCCAGGAAGCGCTGCAACAGCTCCCCTAAAAACACTCCGGCAGACCTTCGTTTAAACGCCGTTGCGGGGCAGCTTTTTGGACCACGCCTTGTGGAAGATGCGCCCCGTGCCTTCATAGGCTTCCAGCACGTTCGTGACAAAAAAATGGGTGGCATCGGCCGTCAATTTACTCTCCGTTTTCAAGACGACCTGCCAATCTTCCCGCTTGTACTCCAGGCGATAAGCCACGGTTTGCTCTAAAGAAAGCGGTTCGCCGTCGTGCACGGTGAGGGTATGGGTGCTCACGTCATCCAGCTCCAGGCCGTGGTTTTTGTAGCGGATACGGCCGGAATCCTGATGCAGCGTAAAGGTAGTTTTGCCAGTCGTTGCTTCTCGCGTAATGGTTTGGCGGCGGAGGTCAGGGCGCAGCTGCTCGATGGGTTCTGGCGGGGCGATTTCGGCAGGGGGGAGTTCGGGCAGCGTGTCGTCACTGGGTTGAAACGGCCGATCCGGCAAGAGCAGGCGGCATCCCTCGCCCAGCAGCAGCGTTAGCGTCACAGGCTTGGGGGAGGGCCAGGCGTGGCGCAGGTAAGTGGGCGAGATGCCCACGCGCCAGCGGTGCCCGGCGGGCAGCCGGTAGGCCATCAGGTTCAGGCGCACGGTGACGTGGTAAACCTGACCGGGCGTGAGCTCTTCGGGGGTTTCGTGGCTGCGGTGGTGGGTAAGGTTGAGCAGTCCCCAGGTGACAAGAGTGGAACGGCCGTCCGGGGCCACATCGCACAGCCGCACCGCTACCAATGCCAGCGGCTGGTCCACTTTCAAGGCCAGCTGGACCTCGGTGTAGCCCAGTAGATTCATCGGCTCGGCCAGGGGCTGGCTGGTAAAGGCGAGGCTCTCACCATCGGCTCCGCGCTGGTCTCCGGCAGATTCCCCTGGCGAACCGTGCCCGCCCCAGCCACCGCCGTCCAGTCCGTGATTTTGCAGACCCACCAGGCTGATTTCCTTTGCTTGTTCCGGCTCGGCATCCAGCCTGAATTCATTTAAGTAGTAGATTTTGTTTTGCACGTAGGGCGAGGGCCAGGAAGGCTCCGCAATCCAGCGCCCTGGGCGGTTCTTGTAGTTTGGCGCCGGTGGCACCCCATCCTGCAGCCAACAGCGGATCATCGGCTCGGCCATGACGCCGGTGTCGATCCCCTTGAGCCACTGGTCCCACCAGCGCAAGCTTTCCTGCAAAAAGCCAATCGGCGGGCCGGGCGTATCGCACTGTTCAGGGAAGGCGTGGGACCACGGCCCGATGAGCGCCTTGCGCGGCACGTTTAGCCCGGCCATCAGGCGGGGAATAGAGTTGTTGTAACTGTCGGCCCAGCCGCCCACCATGTAAACCGGAATTTGGATATCTGCGTAATTTTCACTTACTGAGCCGTGTTTCCAGAAAGCGTCTTTGGTTTGGTGGCTTAGCCATTCCTCAATAAACGGCGGCGACTGCTCCAGCCGCTCCAGCCACATCTCGCGCCACCGTTCGCCCACCCAGCGCGGGTCTGGCGGCGAAGGGTTATAGGCAAACATCAGCGAGGCCCAGGGCAGCGCCTGCGAAGTTAGCAGACAGCCGCCCATGTAGTGCACGTCGTCATGGTAGCGGTCGTCCGTGGCCCCGATGGCGATAATGGCCTTGAGATTTGGCGGCTGGCGTGCCGCCACCTGCAGGCTGTTGAAGCCGCCCCAGGAGATGCCGTGCATGCCAATGTTGCCGTCACACCAGGGCTGTTCAGCAATCCAGGCAATGACCTCCAGGGCATCATCGTGCTCCTGAAGCAGATATTCATCATAGAGAATGCCGTCAGAGTCGCCGCTGCCGCGCATATCAACGCGCACGCAGGCGTAGCCGTGCCCGGCAAAATAAGCCTGCCGCTTGGCGTCGCGGCCAGACGTGTAGTCGCTT
>JBHIWP010000430.1:0-4975 GCA_041987425.1 Promineifilaceae bacterium (SeqCode)
CCAAATTCGGGAACATATACAGAAACGTAAAATAGTCATGGAACGAGATAACCCACAACACCGAGACAATGGATGTGGTAATGGGAGCCAATCATTATCATGGCGGCAGCCACGGCCGTACTACGACCAAACATCACGCGCGCCAAAAAATAGGTACCGAACACCGCCAGGGCTCCGCCCAAAGCTGACAGGTAACGCAGCGCCGCCACCGTCTGCCCAAACAGGTCTATAAAAACAGCCTGCAGCGCATAATAAAGAGATGGAAAGGAAAACCAACCGATGGTGAACCAGTTATCTGCTTTGCCCTGCAAAAACAGCGCGGCGTGCAAACCGGCGGAGCCTTCATCGCCAGAAAATGTATTAGGGAACTGCATGACGGCCGTTCCCCGCAGCAGCCACGCCCCCACAAACAGCCCCAACAGCAGCCACCATTCCCAGCGCGCCAGCCCCAGGCCCCGGCGCAGCCAGCCGCGCCACTCCTCCAAAGGTACGCCTCCCAGTAAGGCGCACCCCAACGCCAGCAGCCAGGCCCCCACAGACACGTCCCAACGCCGGGCCAGGGCAAGATCCCCTGCCGCCAGCCGCGCCAGCACTGTGAGGGCCAGAGCCAGGCCCAGCAAGAAAGCCTGCCAACCACGTACCCCCAGCCAATGCCCAAGCCTATGCAACGCCTGCGACAGCCAATCCGCTGCCAATCCTTCGCGGCGCACCCGGCTGCCCGCCCACAAGAACAGCGCGCCCCCCAAAGCCATCAGGCCAAACATCGGCCAACGCGCTGGCGGCTCTAGCTGGCTAAGGCTAAGCTGCCCCAGGACAATAAGCAGTAGCCCCCCGGGCAGCATGACTGCAATGATTCGTTTATGCGCTTCTAGGGTCAAAGGAGAAAACTGTCTGGCGAGAACGGCCGTTTCACCACCGGCCACCTCTGATTCTATTTGTTGCCGCCAGCGGCGCACCATCAGCCACAGAATCAGCACCAGCAAAATGGCCGCCCACAGATAGATTAGCGTAGAAGAAATAGTTTCGTTTGTCACAACGTATCCAATTATCAACAGACGTTCCTTTTTGGCAAAGCAGCGTGTCACCCCTGGTAAAATGAGCCGAACACCAAGATGAACAATTGTTCATTAGTAGATTCATTTTCTTTAGTCGCCCCTGGTTGCAATCTCCGATTGTATTTACCTTCGCCAATGATAAAATCCCCTTGTTATGGAAGCCGAGATAAAACAGCTCGTACAAGCAATCCACGATGCCCCCGAGCGCATTGTTTTGGTAGCTGCCGGTGCGGGAACCGAAGCCCTCTCCAATTTGCTAGGCGTCGCCGGAGCCACCCGCACGTTGCTGGAAGCGCTGGTGCCTTACAGCCAGGCCGCCTTCGACGAATTCCTGGGCCAAACGCCAGCCAAATACGTTACGGAGCGAACGGCCCGTTTGCTGGCCGGGCGGGCGTTTACCCGCGCCCGCTGGCTAGATGCCAATGCGCATCCTGTCATTGGTCTTGCCTGTACGGCCACAATTGTTACCGACCGGCCGAAGCGTGGAGAGCATAGAGCATACATTGCAATATGGCAGCCAGACCGGCTGGTGGAGTATGGACTTCACCTGCAAAAGGGGTATCGTGACCGCGCCGGTGAGGAGAACCTGGTGAGCCGCGTCATTCTCAACGGATTGGCCGAGGCAATTTCCCTAGAGAATTCGTTGCCAATTGAGCTAACGGATGAAGATAAACTTACCGTTTCCACTCACCATTTCGGCCAGGCAGCTCAGCAGATCGACAGTGGCAAACTGGATTATTTTGGCGTCACGGCAGACGGCCGTATCCGCTGCAAGAACACAAATCCCCAGGCCATTCTTTCCGGTTCATTCAACCCCTTGCACGATGGTCACCTGGAGCTACTGCAAGTTTCGGCTAAACTGCTGGGGCATCCAGTGGCTTTTGAAATCTCGGCCCAGAACGTAGACAAACCGTCTATTTCACCCCAATCTATTGTTCAGCGCATTGCCCAGTTTGCCGGCCGATGGCCCATCTACGTTACGAATGCGCCCACTTACCTGGAAAAGTCACGCCTCTTTCCTCGCACGGTTTTTATTATTGGCTTTGATACGGCCGAAAGAGTCCTGCATCCACGCTATTACCAAAATAGTAAGTCAAAGCTCTATACCGCTCTTGAAGAAATTGCGGCAAATGGCTGCACATTCCTTGTGGCGGGCAGGCAAGATAAAAATGGCGTTTTTCGTGATGGGGAGCAGCTCGAAGTCCCTGAGCAATTTAGGCCGCTCTTCAGATCAATCCCGGCCGATGCCTTTCGCAGGGACATTTCTTCCTCAGAATTAAGAGCCACCGGCCAGCGGGGCAGTCGCTAAGTGGAAAACAAAAAAGGCTTGATGTCTCCCAACATCAAGCCTTGTGTAATCAAACAACGCTTCTTCTACGCTTGATTACGCGGCTCTACTACAATGCGGATAGCCGTTCGTTCCTGCTCATCAATGGAAACTTCCACAAATGATGGGTCACAAACGATATCAACCCCCTCTTCAGCCAGGTAACCTTTGGCAATAACAATCGCCTTCAGGGCCTGATTGACGGCGCCGGCACCAATAGCCTGCACCTCTGCCCGACTCACTTCCCGCATCACGCCGGCAATTGCACCAGCGACAGCAGCAGTTCTTGAGCGAGCAGAAACTTTGATGACGTTCATGTTGGGCCTCCAAGATTTCTCATCAATGAACCATTTGGTGGTGTCATACTTGAGAGAGTTATGCTCAGGATGGATAAATTCTAGTCAATACGCCAGCCGATTGTCAAGGATAGCAGTCCCCGTCTATCCTGGCAAAAGTCACCGGTACTATTTAAGGAATTTGCCATAACTTATAGGATTTGACAACCATTTGCAACGGATCGAAGATACATTTTTTAACTTTTTCAACTTTTAGAAGGGTAAAAGGCGCCTTCCACCAGCTCCAATTCAAGCCACTTTTGTTCTCCCAAGGTCAAATATCCGTACTTTGCATGGGCCCCAAATATTCAAGGGACGCTATAAAGTTACCCATATATGGACTTTCGAAAGTTAGAGAGAGTCCGAGGTAGGAGTACTAATATCACGCAATCCTGTGGATAAACGGCCGTTAACTGTGGAAAACTGATCTTAGATGTGGAAAACTTCAGTTGTCATAAATGTTGCAAAAAACGCCGTTCACCCATATATGGGGGGTTACCTTGGTAACGGCGCATATACACGTATTGGATATCTGAGCAAATATTAGTCGGCAATACAGCGCTTAGTGATTATACACAGTTATCCCCAAAGCTAAGCACGGCCCACAGCGAAACATATCGTTAGATATGGGGGTTGCTGGTAAAGTAAGCCCGCATATGGGGAAGATAACAGATTACCCACATTTCCTCAGGCCCTACTACAACATACTAATAATATAAACTAAGAAAGATAACTGTTTGGATAACTTCTTCTAACTAAAAGTCAGCACAAAGAAACAAGCTATAATCAGGCCAATGACCATTGCAGAATTAATTGCGTCTTTGCGCATGAATCGCGATTTTATGAGTAATGTCGTGGCCTGGGAACGTATTCCGGCCCGCCCAGCCAGCACGTTACCGCATGTTTTGCCACAGCCCCTCGTTACCGCTTTGCAGCAGCGCGGGATCTCTCAGCTTTTCACGCACCAGTCAGCAGCAGTAACGGCCGTTGCCCAAAAGCAAAATGTCATTGTCGCCACCACCACTGCCTCCGGCAAATCACTCTGTTACACAGTTCCAGTTTTTCAACGGCTGCTGGAACGGCCGAAAGCCCGTGCGCTCTACCTTTTCCCCACCAAGGCGCTGGCCCAGGACCAGCTTGCCGAAACCCAGGCGCTCATCGGGGCGGGAAACCTGCCGTTTGAAGCTTATAGCTACGATGGCGACACGCCGCGCAGCCAGCGCACCCAGATTCGGCGCAGCGACGGCATCCTGATCACTAACCCAGACATGCTGCATAGCGGTATTTTGCCCTACCACACCGGCTGGCGCAGCCTGCTCAGCAACCTGGAATTTGTGGTGCTGGACGAGATTCACGCCTATCGCGGTATCTTTGGCAGCCACGTAGCCAACGTGCTGCGCCGCCTGCAGCGTCTTTGTGAATTCTATGGCAGTGACCCGCACTTTATTTGCTGCTCGGCCACCATTGCAAATCCAAAAGAACATGCGGAGCGGCTGGTGGAACGGCCGTTCACCCTCATCGACGAAACGCAAAACGGCGCGCCCAGCGGCGAAAAGCAGTTCATCCTCTACAACCCACCCATCATCGACGAGACGCTGGGGCTGCGCGGCAGCTCCGTTTTGGCTGCGCGGGATGCCGCCAGCACCTTCCTCGCGTCCGACATCCAGACTATCGTCTTTGCCCGGGCCCGCCAGACGGTGGAACTGCTGCTGGCCTACCTGCGCGATGATGTGGTGTATCAAGGCGGCGAAGCGCTCTCCGTCACCGGCTATCGCGGCGGCTACCTGCCATTAGAACGCCGCCAGATCGAACATGGCCTGCGCACCGGGCAGATTCGCGGCGTGGTGGCCACCAACGCGCTGGAGCTGGGCATCGACATTGGTCAGCTTGATGCGGCCGTCATCACTGGCTACCCTGGTTCAATAGCCTCCATCTGGCAGCAGGCGGGCCGCGCCGGACGGCGCAACGACCAGTCCGTGGCGATTATGGTAGCCAACAACAGCCCGCTGGACCAGTACATCTGCACCCATCCGCGCTACATTTTCGGCCGTTCGCCGGAACACGCCCTTACCAACCCAGATAACTTACGCATCATGGTGCGCCACCTGCTGTGTGCTGCGTTTGAACTCCCGTTTAAGCAGGGGGAAGCATTCGGCGGCTTTGGCGACGTAACGCCACTGCTGGGAGCCCTGCGCGACGGCGGCGACCTGCACGAGACGCGCGACCAGTTTCATTACGTGGGCGAAGGCTCTCCGGCC
>JBHIWP010000431.1:0-4958 GCA_041987425.1 Promineifilaceae bacterium (SeqCode)
CTTGATCTTTGTCACGCAGAGTGCGGAGAGCACTGAGATTTTTTGTTCTCTTTGTCCTCCGCGTTCTCCGCGGTGAGCTTAGTTCATCTTGAAAACAAGTTCGTCGTTGGCGGCATCGACAGTAACGGCCGTTTCCCCCCCAGATGCTCCTGACTGACTCAACAAAAAGTTGGCCAGCGGCTCGCGCAGATGGCGAGCGATGATGCGCCGCAGCGGCCGCGCGCCGAACTCCGGCTGGTCGTTTTGTGCCAGCAGCCACTGCTTGGCCGCGTCGGTGAGCGTCAGGGTAATGTTCTGGCTGGCCGCCAGCTTAAACTCTTTCTTCAGCAGCAGGTCGAGGATGAGCCCCAGCTGATCGCCGGTAAGCTGGTGGAACAATATGATTTCATCCAGCCGGTTGAGGAATTCGGGGCGAAAAAAGCGATAGACTTCATCCATCACCAAGTTCTTCTCGGTTTCGCCAATGTACGGCACGAGCATGTGGCGCGCGCCCAGGTTGCTGGTCATAATGACGACGGCTTCGCTAAAGGTTGCCTGCCGCCCCTGGCTATCGGTCAGGCGGCCTTCTTCCATCACCTGTAGCAGCACGTCGAAGACGCGCTGGTGGGCCTTTTCCACTTCATCAAACAGCACGACGGTGTACGGCCGTTCGCGCACAAAGTTGGTTAACTGGCCGCCGCCCTGAAAGCCCACGTAGCCGGGCGGCGCGCCGATCAGCTTGTTGACGCTGGCTTCCTCCTGGTATTCGCTCATGTCCAGGGTGAGCATGGCATCTTCCGACCCAAACATGAATTCGGCCAGCGCCTTGGCCAGCTCCGACTTGCCCACGCCGCTGGGTCCCAAAAAGAGGAAGGAACCAATCGGCCGTTTGGGATCGCGCAGGCCAACTCGGGCGGTTTTCACGGCGCGGCTGACGGCCAAAACGGCCGTTTCCTGCCCGATGATCCGCGCGTGCAAATGCTCCACCATGTTGGCGTACTTGCCCCGCTCGTCTGCGTTCAATTTGCTCACCGGAATATTGGTGATTTGCGCTGCGGCTTCCATCACGTCTTCCGGATCGAGCCGACTGTCGGCGGCAATGCCGGGATAAACCACCTCCGGGCTGGAGGAGGCGATGCGCACCAGGGCGCAGCTTCGTTCGGTTAACTGCACGGCGGCGGCGGGCAGCGCGGTTGTTTTGATGTACTGGTTGGCAATTTGTGCGGCCGTTTCCAGCGCGTCTAAATTAATTTCCACCTCATACTCGCTCTTTAGCCGTTCCTGATGAGCATGCAGCATGGAGATGGTTTCTTTCACTGTGGCTGGCGGCACGTTGAGACGCTGGCTGTTTTGCCGGATGAGGCTGTTCTGGCTGAGCAGCTCATAATCTCCTGGCGTGGTGGTGCCAATGACGATCTGCTCATTGCTCAGGAACGCTTTTTGCAGCTCCCGGTTCACCTGGTCGGGGAAGGGGGCGCGCAGCCGGTCGGCGAAGAAGCGCTGGATGTTGGGCACCAGCAGCACGCCGCCGCTGGCCCGGCGCATGCCGGCGCGCACCGCCGCCAGCGGATTTTCCAGTAGGGCCGTTTCGCTAATTTGCACCAGTGAACGCAGGGTGGTCACGCCATTGCCCTCAGCAATAGCCTGAGCCAGACTTTGGCCTAGCGTACGCTTGCCCGCGCCTTCTGGCCCTACCAAAATGACGTGCCGATTTTGCGCCAGGGAAATCAGGCTGATGAGGTCGCGCAGCAGCTCTTGCCGCTCGTAGACCACGGTGGCATGCCCTTCTTTGGCCTCGGAGACAAAGTCGTGGATGATGGGCGTGCCGTCCTGGCCCACGTCGTTGAGCAGGGTGAGTACGGCCGTTGGATTTACACCCACCCGCTGCAAAACGGCCGATGTGGTGACGGGATGCTGCGCCATTGCCGCCAGCACGTGACCGGACCCGGCTTTTAGCTCTTCTCGTGCCTGGGCCATCGTCAACCCTTCGTCAATCACCACCAGCATTTCCTCGTCCAGCGCAATGTCCTTGCCAAAGTCGTCTGTAAAGTAAAACTTGGCGTTGCGACCCTTATTGGTGTGAGCCATCATTTCTACGCGGCGGAGCAGGTCATCTAAGTCAAAGCCGCGCTGCTGCTGGAGCTGCTGCAAGATCTGGTAGGCGACCGATTTTGGATCGTCCAAAAAGGTGCGCAGCAGTAACTGCGGAGTCAGCAGTTTAAGCTGATATTCGTTTAGCTTTCCGCCAGCAGTGGTCATCAATCCGGCGAGTTCAGATGTGGGGATGTTTGGATTCAGGTTGCTCATGGCGGCAATGTTACATCGCTCGCGCCCGTTCTGCCAGCGCAAAGAACATTAACCGCAAAGGGCGCAAAGGACGCAAAGTTTTTCTTTTTCTTTCTTTGCGCTCTCTGCGTCCTTTGCGGTAAAAATTTAAGCTAAGCTTTTTTCGGTGACGAGGATTTGGCGGAGTTTTGCCTTGCGGTGCGCGCCGCGCAGCGTTTCCAGCGTGCGGATGCCCAGCGGGTCGATTTTTTCGCGTAGGAGATGGAGTTCTTCGGCCGTAGGGGGCGTTGTTTCACACAGATCAGGGGCTGTTTCCAGGGGGAAGCCGGTTTTTGCCTGGATGCGTTTGGGCGTGATGCCGGGGTGATAGGTAGTGAGACGGAGACGACCGTTTTCGCCGCCAAAATCAAACTGGCCCAAATCACTGACCAGATAGCGCGGCCCGCACCCCTGCCTGCGGCCTGCGTCGTGGCCCAGGCCGCTGCGGAAATCGAGCTGCGGCACAAACGTGTGCCGCCCATGCCGGGGCACGTACAGGCAGACGTTTTCCTCGTAAACCGTCACGTCTGGAATGCCTGCGGAGCCGGGCAGCCGCAGCCGGGGATTCTCGTAGCTGCCGCCCATAAATACGTTGTTGAAATTGCCAAATGGGTCTACCTGCCCTGGCCGAAAAAACTCTTTAGGCTGGTAGCGCGGTAAAAAGTCACAGGTTCCGCTGATGAAGTTGATGCTTGCAAGCCCGTTGGCCAGCCATAGCTGTTCTACCGTAGCCAGGCCCAAAGGCGCCCACTCCTGGCAAAAGGTCTGGCCAATGGCCGAGATGAAGGTGAGGTTCGGTGCGTGGGTGAGCTTAGCCAGCAGGTAGCCAGCCGCCACCAGTGGCGTTGCCATGCCCTGGGCCACCAGCTCGCCATCCTCAATCTGGCGGCTGATGCAAACGCAAATTAGTTCATCAATGGCGTGCATAATTACCCAATTACCCCATTACTCACTTACTTTTCACCCAGGAAATTGGGCAATTAAGTAACTGAGCAATTAACATAATCTTCAAAACTCCCGTTGTTGCAGGCGTCGATGTAGCGCAAGATTTCCTCGCCATCGAGCGGATAGGCCGGATAGCAGGAAGTGGGCCAGGCACCGCGCGGTACGTGACAAACGGCCGTTACCGGCAGCCCCACGATATCTACCGGCCCCGGCAGCCGATCCACGACTTCCTCTGCCGTTAAAATGACGGTTTTAGCAACGTGCGTTAGCATTTCATCAATAGTTGGATTGCCGCCCAAAATGGCGTTGCCCGAGCGGTCTGCCTTCAGGACGTGGATGATGGCTATGTCTACCTCAATTGCAGGGAAGGCGGTGAGCGTCTCGCCGCTGTACGGATCGATCACGGTATTGACGTCGGGCCGCACGCGGAACATGTCGGTGCCTTGCCAGGCGCGGCTGGGCATGAAGCCCAGCTTGCCTACGGCCGCACGCAGGCCACAGGCCAGGCTCGCCTCGCTTTCTTCGATGACGGTGAGACGGCCGTTTTCCACCGCTTTGGTAAACATGGGGGCCAGGCCAAATGACTCCAATCCAAAATAGCAGGTACGCGTTTTAGTTATACAGCCTCCGCCAACGAGCATGTCGCTGGCCAACCCGGCCGTGAATGCCAGCAGAGTCAAATTTTTCGGACGTGACTGTTGCTGCAGCAGGGCGCGCACAAAGGCGACGGGACGCCGGTAAATGGTCATGCCGCCCAGGGCGATGGTTTGATTGTCGTGGATGAGGGGGAGAACGGCTGTTAAATCCAACAATATATCTTCCATAGGAACAAAATTGTAGGCGTAGAGATGTTGTATTGCAACGTCTGTTTCCTCCTCTTCAACTCTTTCTCATTGCGAGGGGATTAGGGGAGGGAAATGGGGTTTCATTAGGCATACCCCTACACCACTGCAATGATTTTTGTATAATTGCCCAAACAAGCAACCAAACAGATGCAAAGTGTAGAATACTCGATGCCCATAATTTACGACCGAAGCCAGCTCAACCAATTTATTACCAAACATTTTACCGATGAGGAACTACGCATCCTGTGTGCTGTGGAATTCCGGGCTGTTTACGATGACTTTTCTGACGGCTGGGGCAAAAAGCGCAAGGTGATGGAGCTGATTGGCTGGTGTGAACGAAATGCCGAGTTAGAAAAACTTCTCACTGTTTTACAACGAGAACGTCCTATATTATTCTTTGCCTGCTTTAACGAAGTATTTTGGGAGCATACGCCAGACAAAGCTCACTTTGAATATCCTGGAGAGACAACGAAGATTTTCTTCCCTAATCCTCCAGATGTTCGGACGCAGTATATTAGTGGGAAAGAAATGATACGGATCCCTGCTGGTGAATTTTTATATAATAGAAGTATTTACAAAAAGAAGCTCTACTTACCGGAGTTTTGGATAGCCAAAACCCCGGTAACCAACGCTGAATATGCTCGTTTTGTTGCCGAAACTGGGCATAAAGCACCTAGTCATTGGAAAGGTTGGTTAAATAAGTCACCAAGAGACAAAGAATTGGATCATCCTGTATCGAACTTGAATTGGCAAGATGCCCAAGCGTATGCAGATTGGGCATCTTGCCAATTACCGACTGGAGAAGAGTGGGAAAAAGCAGCAAGAGGTAGTGATGGGCGCAGGTATCCCTGGGGAGATGAATGG
>JBHIWP010000432.1:0-4881 GCA_041987425.1 Promineifilaceae bacterium (SeqCode)
GTTGATCCAGACAACCAGCTGCCTTTGGTTGGGCAAATGGTTGGCTCGTCATCGCGCGGCCCGCAGCACGAGGCTACGAACCTGATTAAGCCAGAAATCGGCGCGCCGGGCGCATCTGTGTCGGCTAATGCCGGTACTGGCACTGGCACCGGACCATTTGGCGGCACCTCTGGCGCAGCACCGATGGTAGCTGGCTCGGCAGCCCTTTTGCTGCAAGCTTCACCGCACCTTGGCCCGCTGGAGGCTAAAGCGGTATTGATGAATAATGGCGACACCAATATTGACACCGATCCCTTCACAGGGTTAGCGCCCATTACCCGCATTGGCGGTGGCGAAGTGCGCATTGATCGGGCTGTTGATGCACCCGCTGCGGCCTGGGATGCGAACGGCGCTGCTGGGGCATTGAGCTTCGGTTTTGTTGATGTGGCTAGAAACACGGTTGTCATGAACAAAACGGTTCGGGTGCGCAACTACTCGGCACACACGATTCGCTACGACATTAATCCCACGTTCCGCTATCAGGATGACATCGATAACGGAGCTGTGACCGTAAGTGCGCCACCGTCGGTTACGGTTCCCGGCGGACAGGACCGGACCTTCAATGTCAGACTGACAATTGATGGCAACTTGCTGCGTGGTAACTACATGAATTCTGGCAGTATGGGCGCCGATCCATCTGGGCTGACCTTAAATGAATATGATGGCTATCTGATCTTAGATGACGGCTCGCATCCCATTCATATGCCCTGGCACGTGCTGCCACGGCAGGCTGCCAACCTGGTGGGACCACCCATCCTTAACTTTAACAATGCTGGCGAGGCAAACGTTAATCTGACAAACACCGGCGTAGGTACGGCTCAAAACGATGCCTATTCCTTGCTTGCCACCAGTCCAAACGTTCCTGAAGGGCCGTTTGGCGGCCAGGCACCAACGCCAGACATCCGGGCGGTTGGCGTGAACACCTTCCCGGTTCCGGCAGGATTCTGCTCGGCGGAAGAATCCTTTATCTGGGCCTTTGCCATCAACACCTGGGAACGGCAGCAGCATTTGCTTCCGGTTAGCCACCAGGTGAGTCTTGACACAAATCAAGATGGGGTCGATGACTATGTTGTGCTGAACCGCGACCTGAGTGGTTTTGGCACGATCTCAGACGGCCGTCAGGTAGCCTGGGCCTTAGATTTGGCAACAGGCAGCGCGTCAGCCTTCTTCTTTGCTGAGCACTCGATGAACACCGGCAACACCGTTCTCTACATCTGCGGTGAGCAGGTTGGTCTGACGGGCACGGATATGCTGGCTACCAATGTCGATGTCTCTTTCTTTGCCCAGGACTTCTATTATGGCGGTCCTGGCGACTTGATTGACGGCTTGACCATAACGCCTCTCGGAGAGCGTTACTTCGGTGTCCCCGAAGATATTGCCGGTAAGTCGACAGGCATGATGACAGTTATTGACTTTGGTGCCTTCCCAGGCAATACGCCAGAGCTGGGCGTGATGCTTGTGACCAATGGCGATCGCGGCGCTGGCGCTCGAGGCGGCGCAACGCAAGCGACAGAGGCAATGTTGTTCTCAGCACCGTAATCATAGACCGTAAGTTTGGTGACGGTTCATTCACCAAACTTACGTCTTAAAGATGCAAATTTATAAAGCGGCATCGCTCTGTGCGGTGCCGCTTTATTGTTTTGGTTAAAGTTTCAATGTGCTCGCGCTGTCCTTACGAGGTTGGGGTTCCAAGGATGGGTGGTGAGGAAGGCAGGCCGTTTTGGCAAAGGACAAAGTAGCCATTTTCGGTGGCGTGGTAGCTGTAGCTACGGCCGTTTGCCTCCAGCACAATCCAGTAACCGGGCACAGTCGCTTGCGTGTATGAAACGCCAGGTTGGGGACAGCCTAATGACCCATCGCTCCAAACGACGGCTTCAGCCTGAGAGACCTTTATTTCCTCTTGGGAGATGTTTGCAGTAGTAAGGAGATCCTGGTAAACGGCCGTCATGATTTCTTCCGGTATCTCATCGAGGCTGGCCGGTTCTTCGAGGGTGGGCACGCCTTCAATCTGAACGGTTGCGTCAGGCGTCAGGCGAATAGCGCGGTTGGCTTTGGTGACGATAGGCAGGGGAACGGCCGTTTCCGAGGCGGAAGCTGTTGGCGAAGTTTCTCCGTTATCGGCTCCTGTGTTTTCCGATTGTGTAGGCTCAGGCTCATTTGCAGCGATGCAGCCAGCAAGTAAGAGTGTCGCAAGGATAGTCAGCCAGATCCAAATTTGTCTTTTTTTCATCATATTTCCTCTCTTTTCACTTTTACTCAACCTTCCTGTAACTTCAAAAGTCGCTATGTCGAGGACGTGCTGGCCGCCTGATTTGTTCCTGAAAGCGTGTCAGGGTTAAAATTGGGCTAAGGAAATGGAAATTACGTGCATGAGAAGAAAGTTTTGCTGTTTGGGGCTAGGGCCTAAAGAAAGTACCTTTTTGCGGAGCGTCTTCGCATGATTCGTTTCTGTTTCCGGCTGTTGGCCTTGCTGCTGGTGGCCAGCCCGCTGGCCTGTGCCGCGCCCCCGCTCCAGGTAATGCCGCCCCCGCCACCAACACCTGTGCCAACCGTCACCCCAACTGCTTCCGCCACGGCCGTTTCTCTTGTTACGCCCACTGCACTGCCAACTTTGCCCCCCACCGTGGTGCCACCTGTGTCACCGCCGGACCTGCCAGGCTGGCAAAATCCTGTGGACGTACAAATGCAGGCAACGGCCGTTTCCCAAAATGCGCGCTTTCACCATGTTCTGCCCCAAAATAGCAGCGTGTGGCGGTATGATCCCGGCAGCTTTTGGCACCCCATTGCTATGGCTGTGAATGAAACAACTGCATACTTGCTGGACGGCGGGCGGGTGCTGGCGCTTGATTTGCTGCATGGCGCACCGCCGGAGCTCTTGTTGCAGCCCGGTGACTATGTAGATGATTTGTTGGTGCAGGAGCCCCTGGATTTGGCCCTGGTTGGCGAACGCCTTTTGGTGCTGGATCGAGTAGGGGACATCTACGCTCTCAATCTGGCAACGGCCGCATGGCAGGTGGAGCGCTTCGAGCGGCCGATTGGTGAGACGTCCAGCCACTATTTTGTGGCGCTGGGGCACGATGCCGCTAGCAGCCAGATGCGCCTGCGTTTGGAAACCAGCTACGGATACGCCCAATATTTTTTCCCAGACGGCCGTCAGCGGGCCTGGTCATTGCCCGAAAATACGCTGCCCATAGACGTAAGCGGCCTGGGCCACAAAGTCTATGTGCTGTGGCGTAATGAGGACGGCACGGCGGCGGTTGCTTTGTTTGAGGAAACCCAGCGTTTGCCTGAGTTTGCTCCGGACGTTGTGCTGTTTCAGCCCCGGCAAATTGTGGCTACGGAAACGGCCGTATACGTGCTGGATATGGCGGGCAGCCGTCTGCTCAGCCTGCAGCCGCAAACAGGGGCGCTTCAGGCCTTGTTTCAGCTGCCTGCCGTAACAACGGTTGCCAGCAACCGGCGCGGCGACTGGCTACTGTTTGCCGGGCGAGAGAGCCTGTACTTTTGGCAAGAGCCAGGGAGTAGCCGATTTGTAGAAGGTGGGCCAATTCTATCTGGGCCGCAGCCGCACGATACGGCCGTATGGCACACAGAATTTTCTTACGCCTGGCCCATTTCGGGTGACTATCTGGACCTGACGCCGCGCGATTTACAGATGCCGGGCGCGCCGCGCCATTACCGGTTGGGCGTGCACGAGGGAACCGACTTCTATTGGGCCAGCGGCACGCCGGTTTACGCGGCTGCTGCCGGTACGGTTATCCGGGCAACGGCAGATTATGAAACGCCAGCCGAAATAACGTTTAACCGGCGGCGGGCGGAAAATTTAGAGCTGGGCTACACGGCGCCAGACAATCTTGATTTTTATCGCGGGCGGCAAATCTGGATTTTGCAGGAGGATGGTTTTGTGGCCCGCTACGCGCACCTGAGCGAAATTGCGGCCGGGCTTGAGGTGGGAACGGCCGTAAGCGCCGGGCAGCAAATCGGGTTGGTGGGCAACAGCGGCTCGCCAGCTTCGGTAAATAGTGAAACGGCCGATGCCCATCTTCATTTTGAGCTGTGGCTGGATGACATTTACCTGGGCCAATTTCTGCGCCCAATCGAAGTTCGTGAGCTGTTGGAACAGCGATTTACCCCTTAGGCAAGCACAAGAAATGTGACTGGGTATATTTTTCTGCGAAATTTCCCACAAGTTTGCTATAATAAATCTGTCTTTGTGTAAGCTTCATTATTGTAGTGTTTAATTGAATAGTTAAGTGACTAAACAGGCAGTGTGTTTTATCACCCAATACTTTCCACATCGCTCCGCAAGCCTTTTAGGCTGGCTGTTTGCTGCCTTGCGTTTAACCACTTTCACTAAACCTGCTCCTTCTGCAATGCAATAAAGGGACAGGTTTTTTTATTGCAAATCAGGTCGACAGATAAGGGTACTTTGTATTCTTATGAATTTTCCCGCTCGCCTCTGAGCCATCAAGGCTAAATACATTCTGTAGGAGGAAATTATGTTTAGGTTTATTAAGACACGCAAAAGCAGCTTTGCGCTGATTTTGCTTAGCCTGGCGCTGGTTATGATTGCTTCGGCAGCCTCGGCAAGTGACAGTACGCCAACGGCCGTTGCCAACGCCAGAGCCAAAATTCACCCGAATCTGCTGGCCGATATTGATGCTGCTTTGACTGGCGATATTTCGCCAAATGGCCCGGCCCTGGCGGCGCGTGCTGCCAGCGGCAGTGGCGAGCTGCAATTCGTGGCCCGGATCCGGCCCAACGCAGATCTAAGCGCTTATGCCTCCCAATGGTTTGTACGGCCGTTTGCTGATCCGCTAGGCACAACCGTGGCAGCCGGTT
>JBHIWP010000433.1:0-4864 GCA_041987425.1 Promineifilaceae bacterium (SeqCode)
ACGCCAGTTTTCACCGCAATTTCGGACAAAGTGTCGCCTTTCTTAACGGTGTATGTCGATCCGGATGTTTTGGCCGGCTTGCTTGCGGAGGTTTCCCCGGCCGCATAAATTGGGTTGTGCAGCGTCTGCACGCCTGCTTCCCGGGCAATTCGGGCCACGCGATCCGCTTTATGGCCGGTGATGACCAGCAGATTGTGTACGGCCGTCTGCTGCAAATTGCGGATGGCCTGGCCCAGGACCGACGTGTCGCCCCAGGGCAGGAGCTGCTTGGTCTGGCCCATGCGCTGGCTCTGGCCTGCGGCTAAAATAACGGCCGTTACCCGCTGGTGCACCTCGCGCACCGGTTGTTCCGTTTTAACTGCGCCCACAATCACCCGTTCAATGCGCGGCGTGTGCAACACGCGTTGGGCAATTTGCCGCGCGGCTGCAAGTTGGGCAGCCGTTTCTACTTTGTTGATGAAGGGTGCCACCCGGGCACCGTCCGGCACGCCTTTCAATCCGCCCTGCGGGTGCGTTATCAACTGCGCCACATCATTTACCGACAGCTGTTCACCCGCCACCGAATGCTGAAGCAGCGCTTCTGCCACCTGGGGCCGGTGCATAATTTGGGAGAAACGGCCGTCCAGCGCATCGATCCCGACGACCGGTACAACCAACGTGGCGGCCGGGGGAATCACCGGCTCATGGGCAGCGGGCGCTTTAATGGGGCGCATGCGAGAACCATCCGCCTCCACCAGCACAAAGTCTATGCCTGGATCTGCCAGCCAGGCTCCGGGCAGCTCTGGCGGCACCCCCATGGCTTTTTCCCCTTCAACTGCACCCACCACCAGGCAGCTCCCCGACCGCTGCAAAGCTTGCTCTAGCTTCGTCTCCGCATCCTCTGCGGTGTAGACAATAACTTCCTTTGCCCACGCCATTTGCGCGGCAAAGATGCGCGTCGTTGTCGTAAGAATGCGGCGTCCGGGCAGCGCCTCGCCCAGGGCAAAAAGCAGGCTGGTTTTGCCGCCCCCGCCGACAAAAGCCACAATTTCGCCCTGAGGACGCAGGTTAAACGCGGTAGGAAGGGAAAGATTTTGGCTCATGTCTTTTGGTTGAGATGGGTCAGGATGGCTTCCAGCACGCCGCCGCCGATAGCCAACGCCTTATCGGAAATGGTGAAGCAGGCTGAAGCATCGGCTCGGGCGTCCAGGTCGCCAATTTTAAGCCCGGCGGGGACCTGGCTGTCCGGAGCAATGAGGCCACGCAGCACACCGGCAAACGGGGCAATAATTGGCACATCTGCCACTGTGCCAATTATTTCGCCTGCCGACACAAAATCTCCAATCTCCGCGCTCCACTCAACCAGACCAGCAGCAGGGGCGCGCAGCACGCGCTCGGCTCCTTTGCCAGCCACAATGCCGGGCGTACCCGTGTTTGGTATGGCCGAGCCTTGCCAAATCACGCGCCCCAGGGTGTGGCCTCGCATTGTTTCGATAGCGGCGTGGCAGTCTACCCCGGCGGTGAAGCCGGGCCCCAGAGCAATGACCAGTTCGGCCTGATCGAGGCGAGTGTCTATATTGCGCTTGGCCATACGGGCATCGACGAGGATCGGAATTTGGTGATCGGTAATCGGTGGTCGGTCACTGATTACTGATAACTGATTACTGAATACAGGTAACTCTGGGGCAACAAGAACGGGGATCTTCCCGGAGTTAGCCAGTCTGAGAGCATCGTCTAAGGAATGGGCCAATTGAGCCTGAAGCGACTCTACCTGAATGTGGCCTTCGAGAACGGCCGTTGCCAGCGCCACTTTTCTGCGAACGACCAGCGGCCGAGCCAGCTCTAGCACAATGAGGGGGAACCCTGCCTGGTGCAGACGATAAGCGATGCCGGTTGCCAGGTCTCCCCCGCCGCGCATCACGACAAGATGTTGTTGAAATAGCATGGACCGATCTTACCCGAGAGAGCAGAATTTGGGCAAGATGTTAGAAAAAGCTGTGACAACCATGAGGCTTCCGCAATTGTGACTTTACTTTACCGGCAAGATTTCTGTATAATGCCCCCAGTTGCGCTTTTATCGGAAGCAAATTCAAGCTGTATTGGCAAAAGTAAATACCTGCCG
Organism: Promineifilaceae bacterium (SeqCode); assembly: GCA_041987425.1. GTDB lineage: Bacteria > Chloroflexota > Anaerolineae > Promineifilales > Promineifilaceae > Leptofilum. Next base: position 2,102 of record JBHIWP010000433.1, read on the forward strand.
CCAGGCGTCTATGGGCCGTCATTGATGATTGCGTCTGAGCAAATCATGCAAATCTTTATGCAAGACGATTTCAGAGGGCTCCACGCATGACATTATCGAGATTTGGCCGATACGAAATCAATGCCGTATTGGGTCAAGGAGGAATGGCTGAGGTTTACGAGGCCCATGACCCGGTAATTGATCGACCAGTTGCTTTAAAGATCATCCGTAAAAATTTTTCAGAAGATACGCGTTTTAAGCAGCGCTTCCGGCGCGAGGCAAACATTATTGCCAATTTGGAGCACCGGGCCATTTTGCCTGTCTATGATTTTGGCGAGGATGAAACCACGGGGCAGCTCTTTTTGGTGATGCGGCTGATGCCTGACGTGCTTAATTTTCGCATTGAGCGGGACGGTCCGATATCGCTAGAAGAAGCCAGTCTGATTTTGAACCGCCTGGCAGCGGCTTTAACCAAAGCCCATGACCGTGAGATTGTGCATCGAGACATTAAGCCAGCCAACATTTTATTGGACAGCGATGGAACTACTTTTTTGTCTGACTTTGGCCTGGCGGCTTTTGCGCCCAAGATTGAAACCAGTCGCGTGCCCTCAACCTATGGCGGGTCGCCATTTTACATGGCGCCAGAGCAGTGGCTGGAAGATAAGGTGGGCACTCATACGGATATTTATCAGCTGGGCGTGACGCTTTTTGAGATGCTTACGGGGCAACGGCCGTTTCCCGATGCCGACATGTTTGTTCTGCAAGACCGCCACATCAATAGCACCATTCCCAATGCCAGGGAGATCAATCCCAGGCTTCCGCAAAAGATTCAGCCTATTCTGGAAAAAGCCATGGCTAAGAATCCATTGGACCGTTACGAGACGCCGTTGGAACTGGCGGAAGCGGTAGCCAGGCTGCTTCGGCCAGAAAAAATAAAAAATCGGTATGAAATAAAAGAGGAGCTGCAGCACGGCCGTCTGGCAGTGGTCTACTTGGCGCACGATCCGTTTAAAGATCGGGATGTGGCTCTTAAAATTATGAAGCACACCTTGATTCGGAACCTGACTTTTCAGCAGCGTTTTGAGCAGGAAAAACAGCTCATCGCCAGCATAGAGCACGAAACTGTTGTGCCAGTTTACGACATAGACCAACATGAGGGCAAACCATATGTAGCCATGCGTTTTATGGAGGGTGCCTCCTTGCGCGAGCGGATTAGAAAAGAAGTGGCTTCTGCCAAGGAGAAAGAGGCGGGGTTTCCAGTTGATAAGGTTTGCCAACTGGCAGAGCGGCTGGCCCAGGGATTAGACGCGATTCATCAGGCAAGTAAAACGCACGGCGAGATTAACCCGGGCAACGTGCTGCTGGATGCAGCCGGAAACTGGCACCTGTCGGACTTTCGCATGACGTGCGTGGCAGAGTTGACGGAGGCAGTGCTGGAAGAGGAGGCTCCGCTGGGATATTTGCCGTACCTGGCGCCGGAGCAGTGGCGCGGTGCAGCGCCAACGCCCCGAACGGATGTGTATCAATTTGGCATATTGTTGTTTGAGCTGTTGACGGGCCAACAGCCATTTCCGGATGGCACCATTAAGCAGCTGCGTCAGGCTGCCGAGAATGAGTTGCTGCCTTCAATTACGGCTATCAATCCGGTTTTGCCGCCTCAGTTTGAGGCTATCCTGGCCAAAGCTACGGCCAAAAGGCCAGAAGATCGCTTTGCCACTGCTGGGGAGATGGTGAGCCGCTTGAATCAGGCGCGCGAAGCCCACGCCTTTGAAGTATGGAAGCAGCAGGGGGATGACTGTTATAAGGCAAAACGTTGGGATGAAGCGATAGCGGCTTATAAGCAGGCGCGGGCTTTACGGCCCTACGATTCGGCCGTGCGTGCTTCATTAGAGCGGACGGAAAAGCGCAAAACGGAATCCGGCATTTTTCATCGGGGGCAAATGGCAATTGATGAAAATCGCTGGGAAGATGCAGCCTTTTTCCTACGGCAAATTCCCTCCACCCCAGAAACAGATGATCTGCTGGATTACGTACAACAAAAGATATCGATTGAGCGACATTACGACGAGGGCAGAGCTGCCATGCAGCGGCAGGAATGGGTGGTAGCCCGCAGCCTGCTGGAGAAAATTGATCGATTGGAACCTGATTTTAGGGACGTCAGCCAGCTGCTGGACGAGCTGGCTGACAGGATCGACGAGACCGTGCAGCAGGCCAGGACGGCGGCTGAGGCGGAGCGTTGGGATGAGGCTTTTAATTTGTTGGAAAGTGTGGAGGGAGAGGAAACGGTCGTTGCGCTTCGGCAGAAAGCTGTGGCCCGGAAAAAGAATAAGCGTCAGCTATGGTGGGTTCCTGGCTTACGTAGTAAGAGGTTATTTGCTGTGCTGTTGCTGCTGCTTGTGGCTGCAGCCGTCGTGGTGTTTTTTCCAGATATTTTTGGCAATGGAACGAAAACCTTGTCTACGGTTGAGGGGGTAACCTGTTTAGAAACAGCTGCGCCACAACTGCTGGTGAATTATGAGGGCGGTAGGTCGCTGACACTTTTTCAGGATCAGACGGGAGACATTCCCAGCCAGGTGCAAGAGCTAGATTTCTCGTTGGTGTGGGAGGCTGAGGAGTTATCGACTTGCCAGGCGTTTATTGAGGAAGACGGCCGTACTTCCAGCAGATGGAAGTCTGATAATGGCAATATAACTTTGCAAGAGCGTTGGAGGGGCTCTTACCAAAAACTATCTTCATCGGTTAACCGTGACACAATTGTAGTGACAGTATCGTTTGAAGGTCACT
>JBHIWP010000434.1:0-4831 GCA_041987425.1 Promineifilaceae bacterium (SeqCode)
TCATGTGGTGGCTCCTCGACCGCAGCGCTCGACAGCAGGCCACCGACGCCCTCGTGGCGCGTCTCGACGGGGTTCTCCAGTTGGCGTCCCTCGCCTTGAGCCTGCCCGGCGGTGTCGAGGCCGTGGCCTCCATGGACGCCCTGGTGCGCGCGGCGCTCTTCGCGGGGCCCCAGTGAGGTCCGTGGCCGCCACCTCTCGCCCCCCCTCACGGGCGCCCGCGGGCTGACCCCGCTGGCCCTGGGCATCGGTGAGGGTGAGGGTGAAACGGCCGTTTTCTTCTGGATCAGGCTCTCCATTGCGCGCCAGCAACAGATCTAACTGTCGCAGGCCGTTGTGCTGAGCTGCAAAGCGATAGGTCAGGCGCACGTCACCAGCAGGCGCGGGGGGCACCGCATTTAGCCTGCCTTGCACCACATCTTCAGCCAGAATAGGGCTGGTCATTGGCAGGAGTGCAGACGGCCGTCCTGGCTCGCCCGCCCAATCCCATAGCAGCACTGCGCCAACGCCCAGCAAAACCGCCAGCCATTTCAGCCACCACCCGGTTCGCCTGTTACCAATCTCCAATTCCACATCTCCCGCCTTTATGTGGAGAACAAAAAGCTTTTAGAAATAGATTCGGCCTAAAAGAAAAAACCGCCCCAATTCGGAGCGGCCTTTGTGTTTTATCTGTGGCGCCAAGTGGATTTGAACCACTGACCTAGGGCTTATGAGTCCCCCGCTCTGACCAACTGAGCTATGGCGCCAAAAGCGAACGGAATTATAACCAACTCTCTCAGCCCTGCCAAATTCGAGGTGTATCAAGCCTAGCCCAAAACTCGGAGTGGAATGGGCACAAAGATGAGGACAAAGATGATCATCGTGGCAATTCCCAGCCAGCGGCGGCGGTCGTCCAGCGCGGTTACATCATCCAAAGGTTCGGCATGGACGCGGCCAAAGAAAAAGAGCAGCACAATCCAAAGAACCCAGGTAAAGGAGTTATCGATGAAGAAAGAGAGCAGCGTCAGCGCGCCCAAAATAGCCACAACAGGCATAAACAGCTTTTGTGCTCGGGAACCAATGAGAGAGTAAACGATGTGACCACCGTCTAGCTGCCCGACGGGCATCAGGTTAAGGGCGGTTACCAGCAGCCCAACCCATCCTGCCCAGGCTATCTGGTTCAGGTAAACGTCCATCGATTCAGAAGGCAAGAATTGTCCAAAAAAAGCATATTTCGCCAGGTAGTAAAAAATGGAATTGCCTTCAAGATAGGCACCGGAGACTGGAGGTCCCAGAGAAGAAGTTGACAGGCCGTACAGCAAAATCGGTACCGCAAAGATTAATCCCGCCAAAGGCCCAGCAATACCGATATCAAAAAGGGCTCGCTTGTTTTTAATAGGCGCCTTCATTCGGATAACTGCCCCCAAAGTTCCCATGGGGGAAATGACAGGAAGGGGAATGAAGTAGGGCAAGGTGACCGCAACTTTGTGGTAGCGAGCGGCAAAGTAGTGGCCCAATTCGTGTGCTCCCAAAATCAGCATGATGCTCAGGCTAAAGGGCCAACCGCGCCAAATTTGAAGCGCCTGGTCCATTGATTCTGCCTCGTAAAAGGAGCCGGTGAGCAAAGTTGCCAATACTGTGGCGACGAATAAAGTGAGGTTTATGCGCCAGTCGGAAGGGGGCGGATTGAACACCTGGGGAATGGCAATGAGGGCGATACGGCCGTTTTCCTCTTCACGGAGCAGCGGCGTAAATCCTTGGGCCTCAAAAATCGTCCGTATCTCATCAAAACAGTCGGCCGAGTCTACCCGGAAACGGCCGCGATAGCGCACAAAGCCCTTGTGAGGTTCATCTAGCGTGGTATCACCCACCACAAAAAGGTGAGCAATTCCATCACGCATCGTTTCAACTTTTTCTAACGAAACCACCGGCGGAGGTGGGGTGTAAGGCGATGGGTGCATAGCTATTCCTGGCCGGACGTGGAGGCGTCGACCAGATCGTCATCCTCATCCCCCCAGCTAATAATCCAGATGCAGGCACCAGCTACAAGAACAGTAACGACAATCAACCAAAACCATTGGCTGCCTTGCAGGCCCACATCCCGCGCTTCATACACCAACAAAATTACCATGCCCAGGGCCAACACAAACCAGGCAGACAAATTTGGGTGATGCGTAATCCAATTTTTCAAACGGTCCATTGAAAATCCCTATTTGCAAATCACACACAGTTCGCAATTTTCTAGCAAATTTACCGATGCTAGCGAACTGATCTATAGCTAAAAGCTGTCGTTTTGCTTGATTATAAAGAAAAATTGAGTAATCAGGTAATGTCCCGATTACTCAATTACAAAACATTCATTCGTGGTGGTTAGAATTTGGTTTGGTTAGTTGTGGTTACTCTTGCTCTGCCAGCCACTTTTCCAGCTCCATAGCGGCGCCGGTTCCTTGCCCTACAGATGTAGCAATCTGACGGAAGCGTGAATCCTGAATCTCCCCGGCAGCGTAAACGCCTGGCACGCTGGTGCGGTAGCGCTCGTCAGTAATGATATATCCTTCTTCGTCCATAGCCAGCTGCCCTACCAGGAACTTACTGTTGGGGAAATGGCCGATGAAGATAAAGACGCCATCTGTTTCCAACTTTTGCGCATCGCCTGTCTTCAAATTTTTGGTCTGTACACCCTGTACCACCCCATTGCCATGAATTTCTTCTACAACGGTGTCCCAAATAAAAGAGATTTTCTTGTTGGCAAAGGCGCGTTTTTGTAACGTTGCGCCTGCACGCAGCTCGTCACGTCGATGAATGACTTCTACCTTGTTGGCAAACTTGGTTAGGAAAATGCCTTCCTCTATAGCGCTGTCACCACCGCCTACGACAACGACATCCTTGCCTCGGAAGAAGAAGCCATCACAGGTACCACAGTAACTGACACCGCGGCCAATGTACTCTTCTTCGCCGGGAACGCCGAGGTGCCTGGGTGAAGCCCCCGCAGTTACAATAACGCTATCGGCCTGATACTCATTGCCATATGTCTTCACATAGAAGGGTGCGCCTTTGGTAAAATCGACTTCAACCACTTCATCATATTCAAAACGAGCGCCAAAATGCTCGGCCTGTTTTTGCATCACTTCAACTAGTTCAGGGCCGGTTGGTGTTTTTTCTTCGGACCAAAATCCGGGGTAGTTTTCTACTTCAGCAGTGATGGCAATTTGCCCGCCAATTTGGGTGCCGGCAATAACCAGGGGATTTAATTGGGCACGTCCTGTGTAGAGTGCGGCCGTTAGCCCGGCTGGGCCCGATCCAATGATAATAACGTGTTCTTTTTGCATGTAGTTAGTAACCTTTGAATTTAATACAGTCTAGATTTTCTTTCGCAGCCTATTCTTCCGACCTCATACCTCATAGATAGGGATAATGCTTTATTTCTTACGTTACCTTCTCAGAGTGAAGCCCAAAAGTTAGGCTGTTCTTATGAAAATAAGCACATATACCCGTAATGTACCTTTATTCTGTACCTGGATATCTTAATATTTTCAGCCTAAATTTTATACTTGAAGCATCAACCATGGCAAATTAGCTGTCAGGCATCAGAGCAATAGTAATAAATTGATTGCCTGGCAGTAAAGAAATAAAGGAGCAGATTATGTTACGGTATGCGATTATTTTCTTAGTAGTAGCTTTGGTAGCAGCATTGTTTGGGTTTGGTGGTATTGCAGGAGCCGCTGCCGGGATTGCCGAGATCCTGTTTTATATCTTTATTGTTCTCTTCCTGGGCAGCCTTCTGGTAAACTTTTTACGCCGCGCCTAATATGGCTACAGTTTAAGAAGTAAATTCTAAAAATTAGAAATCTTGATGGAGGGGGAGCCGTCACAGATTTTTTCGGGGCCGGATGCTTAGCATCCGGCTCTTTAATTTGAGACAGAGATAGCTTGATAGCTTGGTTACGAGACGGCCGTTAATGGCAAGCAGATTGTAAACGTCGTGCCTTCACCCAGCGTACTGGCTACTTCGATACGGCCGTTGTGCTCCTCCACTATTTTCTTGGCCACGGATAGCCCCAGCCCGCTTCCTTCTGCACCTTCGCTGCCCGGAATGCGATAAAACCGCTCAAACAAATGGTCCAGGTCTTCGGCACTGATGCCGGGCCCTGTATCCGTAACGTCAATTTGCAGTACGTCTGCCGGGGAGCTGGCTTTGATGTTGATACGGCCGTTTTCCACGTTATATTTTGTTGCATTACTGACAAGATTGAGCAGCACTTGCTTTAAGCGATCTGCATCTCCAATAACGGCCGTTTTGCCGTCTAGTGTAGGTAACTCTGGGGACAGCTGAACTACAATCTCGATGTTGCGGGCCTCGGCCTGTGCCAGCGAAATGTTAACCACCTCTTCAATAAGCCGGGGCACGTTCAAAATTTCTCGCCGCAGCTGCATTCGGCCAGACTCCAGGCGGGCAAAATCCAGAAAATCCCTCGTCATTTTCGAGAGTCGCTTGGATTCCTTCTTAATCATCCCCACCAATTCACCGTGTTTCTCCTGGGGAATTTCAGGTCGCGACAGCAGCTCGCTGGCGGCAGAAATAGCCATGAGTGGCGTTTTTATCTCGTGCATGATTTCCGCCACCAGATCCGACTGGTTAAAAAGATGAACGTTCAGAATGGCAACGGCCGATTGGGAAGCCAGCGCTTCCATCAGGGCCACGTCCTGGCTGGTGTAGTCGGCATCATCTTTTTTATTGATTACTTCCAGGGCACCGATGACGCCTTGCCCCGTCACCAACGGCACGGCCAGCATAGAGCGAGTGACGAACTCCAGGTTTTCGTCCACGTTTGCATAAAAGCGCTCGTCGGTTTGC
>JBHIWP010000435.1:0-4725 GCA_041987425.1 Promineifilaceae bacterium (SeqCode)
GACATAGTATTATCACATTATGGTAACATGTATTGAGCAAATAGTAAAACGGCCGCAAGTCATGGCGTGAGATTCCCTCATATAATAATATAGAGACGGCCGTTTACTACTGGCTCGATGTTTCACGGGAAACAATTGCGGGAATAAGTGAATGGAGTAGAATACGTTTCTTTTACATCGATTTGGCTTAGATCGGTAAAGTGCAAAGATAAAATTAGCGCATGTCCACCCAATCAAATAAGCAAGACAACTCCTCCAATTCATCTTCTTCCGGAAATGATGTTGCTATACTGCTCGATTTAGATAATCTGGTTATTGGGGCCAAACAGATTAATTTATCGTTTGATATAAAACTCGTGCTGGAACATATAAAAAGGCTGACAAACGGCCGTATTGTGCTGCGCCACTCTTATGGGGATTGGCGGCAAGATCAGCAGCTTATGCGCGAGTTAGCAACCGCCGGTTTTGTAACCCAATCCGCCATTCGGCTCAATAACTTCAGCAAAAATCTGGCCGATATGCAAATTGTGGTCGATACCATGGAAACCCTCATCGACGGACATCAGTACAGAACCTATGTCCTCATGACCGGGGATCGTGACTTTACGCCACTGGTGCAGGCCCTGCGCAAGCGCGGCAAACAGGTGATTGGTCTGGGCGTACGTCATACCACCAGCCAGAGCTTTGCCAGCCTTTGTGATCAATACGTCTATTATGAGGACATTGTACCGGCCCCTCAGATGACCGAAGCGCAAATCGAAGAGCTGTTGGGCAACTCTTTGCATCAACTGCTAAGCAGCGAGCAGCGCGTTCGGGCCAGCGTACTAAAGCAGCACATGTCTGATGCCAGCAGAGGGGTGTTTGACAAAAGCCCCCATGCCGAAGGCAGCTTTCGCAAATTTCTAGAAAAGTATCCTCACCTGGTGCAGGTGGAACAGGTGGAAACAACGATTTACGTTACTCGGCCGCAGAAAAAAGACAAACCGCCGACACCGCTGCACATCCGCTACCGGCGCGAATTAAAGAAGCAGCGCTTGCGCGTGGTCAAACGAGAAACACGCTTCACCATCCTTAAAGATATGGTTCGCCATCTGTCCTCATCTGAGCAGATTCGCTGGCGCGAACTAATAGACAGTATGCACGAAGAGTATAAAAGTCAGGGCAAGAAGATTTCGAAGAACGCTATCAATGCCGTGCTGCTGCTGGCCCGCCGCGCTCAGGTGATCCACACGCTAAAGGCAAAATCACTTTCCACGGCCCCTGTACTGTTAGAATTGAAGGGTCAAAAGCTGCTGCAAGACGCTATCATGCGCTGCGACGCTGCCTACGTGAAGGGGATTTTGGAAATGGCAGATGAGTTCGATGAAGAGGAAGCAGCCATAGCGCTATACTATGAGCCGCAGTTTGCCCGCTATCTCAAAACATTGATCAAAAATTTTGAGCGCCTGGGCATGTAAAACCTACAGAGCAATTTCATCTCGATGGCCTAGCCCCAACCCATTGTCAATAAAATAAAGCCGCTCAGGCTGAAGTAGATACCAGTTTACCCGTGATAGGGCCGCCTGCATTTTTTCGTCTGCGTTGGCCAGGAACGGGTATTTTTGCTTATAGCGGGCAACGGCCGTTTCCCGGGAAACATTGTCCAACAGCGACACCTGACCCTCTAGCTGGATGCCCTGAATATCTTGCCAATCTCGATAATCTTCCTGAATGGTGGCGGCTACCTGAGGAACGGCCGTCATGTTTTGCGCGTGGCGAGTATGCCCTGCGGAAAGAAAGAACAGGTTAAAGTCGTCGTTGACGTAGAAAACGGCCGCAGCCCAAATGCCTAACGAGCCGTGAGTAGCCAGCGTCATTACCTGATGGCTTGCCAGATAGTCGAGCGCCAGCTGCCGGGGATCACGACTCATTAGCGTGTGCTCCACCTTGCCAACGCTGAAACAAGTCCACGGGCAGCTCAATATCCAGCAGGTCCAGCAGGCGGTTGACCGTTTGATTGATGATGTCGTCTATGGAAGCTGGACGGTGGTAGAAGGCAGGCATTGGCGGTGCCAGAATTGCGCCAAGCTCCGTGGCCTGCACCATCAGGCGCAGATGGCCCAGATGCAGCGGTGTTTCCCGGGGAACAATGATCAGCCGCCGCCGGTCCTTGAGCACCACATCGGCCGCCCGCAGCAGCAAATTATCGCTAAAGGAGTTGGCAATGCCCGCCAACGTTTTCATAGAGCAAGGGATAACAATCATGCCCCAGGTTTTGAAGGAGCCGGAGGAAACGGCCGCAGCAATATCGCGGAAGCGGTAAGCCACATCGGCCAGCTTCATGACCTCGTCTGCCGTAAAGTCCGTTTCCAGGCCAATCGTTGTAGCCGCGGCCGTGCTCATGATCAGGTGCGTCTCTACATCGGGAACAGCCCGCAGCAGTTCCAACAAACGAATGCCATAAATAACACCGCTCGCCCCCGATATGCCAACAATTATTTTTTTCATCTCGGTAGATTCCTTGTTCTGCCCATAAGATTCCTTCATTTTAGAATAGGTAGCCAGAAAACCAAAATCCCCTTACAATCGCCTGCTTACAGAAAATAGCTATTGAGAGGGTTTTGTGAAATCATTTTTTGTTGCTGATATTAACGTTGGGGATGAGTTGGAAAACGAGCCGTTCCTGATTCAGGATTCCATTTTACGCGAGACGAAAGACGGCCGTCCCTATCTGCTTGGCAGCTTTCGTGATAAAACCGGCCAGATCGCCTTTGTCTTTTGGGACATTCCTAGCTATGCCGAAAATTGGACGCAAACCGGCAGCGCCGTGCTGGTAACGGGGCGCGTTGTGCGCTACAAGGATGCACAGCAAATCACCGTTACAGACATGAATCAAAATTTAGAACCGTCTCTGGCTGAGTTGCTGCCTTCCAGTCGCCGCACGCAGGAAGAGATGGTGACCGACCTAAAAGAGCAAATCAATAGCCTGGGCGAACCGTGGCGCCAGCTGGTGGCCCACATCTTGCTGAATGAAGATTTCTTACGCGAGTACGCCCATGCGCCAGCCGCACGCAACATGCACCACGCCTACATTGGCGGCCTGCTGGAGCACACGCTTAGCATGGCAACGCTGGCCAACTTTCTGGCCCAACATTACCCTTACGTCAATCGCGATTTGCTGCTGGCAGGAACCTTGCTGCACGACATGGGCAAGGCAATTGAGTATGACATCAGCAAGTCGTTTAGCTTTTCAGAAGACGGCCGTCTGGTAGGCCACATTACGCGCGCCGTCGTTTTGGTTGAAAAAGCCGCAGCCGAAATCGGTGGTTTCCCTGAAGACGATCTGCGGCATCTGGTTCACCTCATTGCCTCGCATCACGGTACGCATGAGTGGGGCTCGCCAGTCATTCCTAAAACATTAGAAGCCATTCTGCTACACCAGATTGACCTGCTAGACAGCCGCGTTCAAGGCTTCTTCGATCATCTAGCCAATGACAATGGAGAAGAACTGTGGACTGCTAAAAGCAGCTACATGTTTGGCACGGAGCTGCGTCGCCCGGATGGTTTTGATCTATCACATAGCTAAGGGAAGACCAGATCAGTTTGGCTCCACGCGATAAACTGCATATAAAAACCGATGCTGCTCATCTCGTATTTCTTCATAAACGCCATTTGGATAGGCTTGCTGCACAAAAACCAGCTCATCAATACGCTCCGGTAGAAATAAGATCCAGGTGATTCTTGTAACGGGCCAGGCAGGTTCGGTCTTTAACGGTTCAAGTATTTCTATTGCCTGTACATCCGGGGCCAGATAGGGAATGGTGTTGAGGCTATAGTAGCCCATGCGGGGGAATCCCAAAAAGTAAACATCAGGGGGCACAGGCTCGGCCTGCAACGTCATGGCGATGTCTGTAGCCACAATAGTATTAAATCCGCCAAGGGCATACGATTCATAGAGATCGCCAAAGTAAAACGTTATGTCAATTAAGATGAGCCATAGCAGCAGCACGGCCGTTCCCAACCTGACCCACACTTTGCTCTCTGGCCAAAGCTGCCGCAGCCATTGCCCAACAAGCCCAAGCGGCAAGGCGACAAATATCGCCACGCTGGGCATAGCCAAAATAAAACGCTGCGAAGCCGGGGGATCCTGGCTAAAGCCACTCAGCAGGGCTACAGATAGTAACGGCAGCAGCAGCAAGCTATAACGGCCGTCGAAACGCAGCAGCGCCCAGGCCAGGCCAGCAAGAAACAGCCCCGCTGCCAGTGGCAGCAGCAGCGGCACGCCCGGATCATAGAGCAGCCGCAGCGGAAGGTGCGTGAACCCCAACGCCGCCTGCCACATCTGCCTGAGCACAATCCACGCCTGAAAATTCCCTTCGGCCATCGCCATGCTGGTCAGGCGCTCGCCCAAAATAGTGACGCGATTGAACGGAGCCTGAAACTCGTCCCAGTGGCGGGCAAAGTAGGCGGCCAGCGGAAAAATAGTGATCACGGCCGTATACCCACTAGCAAACAAATCAGGAAAACGCTTTTGACACTCTCGCGGGTGCCGCCACCACATGCCAGCTATCCATAGAAGTACCAGGAGCGGCAGCACGCGTATCGACACATAGAAATATTGCCCCAGGCCCAGAGCAAGACCGGACAGCACAAATGGCAGCCGACGCCCGCTTCGCCAGCCATACCACAAGCCTGCCAGCGTCAGGGCCGCAAACAGACTATCCCACACGTTGTTCAGTCCAATGC
>JBHIWP010000436.1:0-4705 GCA_041987425.1 Promineifilaceae bacterium (SeqCode)
TCATGCCGGTGTTGTAATTATTGCTGATGGCACACCTGAGATGAAAGAAAGATTGAATAGAGTACTAACCAATGACCCTGGACTAGGAGTAGCCCGTCATGCAGATGCGGGTTATGAAAAAGCAATTCAAATTGCTAAAGAGCGTAAGCTTAAACTTCCAATGGTGAATTAATAGACTTAAAAATTACGTAAATCCTTAACAATTTTATGAAAACTAAAATCACCAATATTGGCTCCATTGTAACTTGGTCTCCAGAAGAGGATAAACTGCTTACTCTGCCCAATGTTGAAATCCTTGTGGAAGATTCAACTATTATTCAAATTTCAAAAACTGTTGGTGAGGCAGAAGAGGAGATTGATGCTGATGGTGCACTCATTACCCCGGGTTTTGTAGATTCACATACTCACCCCATTTTTTCTGGAAACCGTGCCAATGAATTTGGAATGCGTGTGTCTGGTAAATCGTATGAAGAAATAGCGGATAGGGGTGGAGGTATTATTTCCTCCATAAATGGGGTTCGCAATGCCAGTGAAGATCAATTATTTGAAGAGTGTTTAGAAAGAGTTAATTTTTTTCTGGTTCATGGTACTACAACTATTGAAGCAAAATCAGGGTATGGACTCACAGTTGAGGATGAATTAAAATCGCTGAGAGTTATTAAGCGTTTAAATGAGTTAAGTCCCTTGGATATTATCCCAACTTTTATGGGTGCTCATGATTTTCCACCGGAATTCAAGAATGACAAATCTAGTTATGTTCAACTAATTTGTGACGAGATGATTCCAGCAGTGGCAGAGGAAAACTTGGCTGAATTTTGCGATGTATTTTGTGAAAATGGATATTTTAATTTAGAGGATTCGGAAAAAATATTAGAAACGGGAAAGAAATATGGATTAACACCACGACTTCATGCTGATGAATTTATGGATTCAGGGGCAGCAGTTTTATCTGCAAAAGTGGGGGCTGTTTCAGCTGATCACTTAATGGCAGTAAGTGATGAAGGCATTCACGTCTTTGCCCCGGCTCCTTCTTTGGAGTTAGAGCAGTAAAACAAGCATTTCTCTTTTTTTCGTACGAAAAAAAGTCGGCACTCATTTTTTGAGTGCTGACTCAGAAGGCAACAAACATATGATACAAAGTGAAGCCACGACCCGCCGCGAACGTCGTATTGCCGCCCGTAAGGCACAGCTTTTGGAGGCTGCTGCTCAGGTTTTTAGCCACAAGGGCTATGAAAAGGCAACAACCAAAGAGATTGCCGAAGTGGCCGACGTTTCTGAAGGGACGCTGTTTAACTATTTTGCCACCAAGCGCGAACTGCTAATTGGTGTGGTGAAGGCTTATGCCGATGAAGTAATTGCAGACATTGAGTCGGTGCAGGGGGAAACATTTGAAGACATGCTGGTTCAGCTAGCAGCAAACCGCTTCCGGCGCGGCCGTGAACGACGCCTGTTCATGCTCTTTTTGTATGAGTCTCGGCTGAACGCAGACGTGCACAAATATTACGTGGAAGAAGCGCTCAATCACATCATTGCCACGTTGGAGCGGCGTCTGCGGGCGCTGATAGAGGCAGGCGTCATGCGTCCGATAGATCCAGCGCTTGCCGCCCGCATGATGAGCGCGACCACGATGGGCTTTGCAGCTCTTTTTGAGCTGGGCGTGGATATTGGCACCGGTTCACCGGAAAAGCTGGCTGGCTTTGTGACGGATGTGCAGCTGAATGGATTGCGTAAGGAAGTGATAAGTGAAAAGTAAAAAGTGATAAGTAAAGGCAAACTTTTTACTTTTCACTTTTTACCGTTAAGAAAGCTATGTTCGAGTGGGGCAAAAAAACGTACGTGATGGGCATTTTGAACATTACCCCGGATAGTTTTTCCGGAGATGGTGTGCTGGCGCGAGAGGATGTGCTGGAAACGGCCGTTGCCCAGGCCAGGCAGTTTGCCTCGGATGGTGCTGACATTATCGACATCGGCGGCGAAAGTACCCGCCCGGGCAGTACCCCCGTTACTGAAGCTGAAGAGTTAGCTAGAGTGATTCCCGTGATTCAGGCGGTGCGAACGGCCGTTTCCCTGCCCATCTCCATTGATACGTATCGTGCCAGCGTGGCCGAAGCGGCGCTTGGCGCCGGAGCCAGTTGGGTAAACGACGTTTGGGCGTTGCGGATGGATGCGAATATGGCCAAGGTGGTGGCCCAGGCCAACTGTCCCGTCATTCTGATGCACAACCGCAGCAAGCCCAAAGATGTGGCGCAGGAAGAACGACTGGGCGGTCGCTACATCGGCGTAAAGTATGACGATTTGATCGCTGATATCAAGCACGAACTGGGCGAAAGTATCGAGCTGGCACTAAGCGCTGGGGTCAAAGAAGAAAATATTGTTCTTGACCCCGGTGTTGGTTTTGGCAAGACCGTGACACAGAATTTGGAAATTGTGAATCAACTTGATGCGTTTAAGACGATGGGGTTTCCCATTTTGCTGGGAACCTCGCGCAAATCGTTTATTGGCTACACGCTGGACTTGCCGCCGGACGAGCGGCTGGAAGGCACGGCCGCTACCGTAGCCATCGGCATTGCTCGCGGAGCCGATATGGTGCGGGTGCACGATGTAAAACCAATTGTGCGGCTGGCAAAAATGACAGACGCAATTGTGAGAGCTAATTAGCCTGATTTGGTGAGCTGAAAAAGTAAAGAGGCACGAGTGAAAAGATGAACACTTTTTGCTTTTCGCTTATCACTTTTCACTCCCAAACTGGCCCAAAAGGGAGCAAAAAAGATGCTAGATTTTCGCTTAGATGAAGAACAGAAAATGCTAACCGATGCCATAGGGCGCTATGCCAGCGAGCGGATGCGCAAGGTGTTTCGGGATGCGGAGGAAGACGGCCGTATTCCCCCAGAGGTGGTGCAGGCGGGCTGGGAACTGGGCATCTTGCCCACTGGCTTGCCGGAGGCGTACGGTGGCTTTGGCGAATACACCGCTCTCACGGGCGTATTGGCCAGCGAGGCGCTTGCCTGGGGCGATCTGGCTATCGCACTGAGCATCATGGTGCCCAACCTGGTGGCTGTTCCAGTGATGCTGGCAGGCACCGAGGCACAAAAAGAGGCACTTCTGCCCCAGTTTTGCGGTGAGAAAATGCCAGCCATGACCGCTGCGCTAACTGAGCCACTCGTCAGATTTGACCCATACCGGCTTAAGACAACGGCCGTTCGCGATGGCGATGAGTACGTGCTGAATGGGACGAAAACGGCCGTGCCGCTGGCTGACAATGCCCAGCAAATCCTGGTGTACGCCAACGAAAATGACCAAACGCAGGCATTTTTTGTGCCTGCCAATGTCGCTGGCTTTTCTGTAGATGGCAAAGCGAAGCTGATGGGTCTGAACGGGCTGCCGATGTTTACGATTACCCTGGCCGACTGCCGCATTCCGGCAGAAAACAAGCTGGGCGGCGAGTCGGGCATCAACTTTAGCCAGATGTTGAACCACAGTCGCGTGGCGCTGGGCGCTGCGGCCGTGGGCGTGGCTCGAGCCGGGTACGAATATGCGCTGGATTATGCCAAGCAGCGGGTGCAGTTTGGCGAGCCAATTGCTTACCGCCAGTCCATCGCCTTTATGCTGGCCGATATGGCTACAGACGTGGATGAAGCCCGCTTGCTGGTGTGGGAAGCTGCCTGGCAGCTAGACCAGGGCAACGATGCCACCCGCGACGTGACGCTGATGAAGCAGCGGGTGGATGATATTGTGCTGCAGGTAGCAGACCGCGCTCTGCAGGTGCTGGGCGGCTATGGCTATATCCGCGAGTATCCTGTGGAGCTTTGGCTGCGCAACGCGCGGGGGTTTGTTTCCTTTGATGGGTTGGCTATTGTGTAATTGGGTAATTTGGTAATCGGGCAATTAAGTTACCCAGTTACACAATTACCTAATTACTTCGTAACGACGGAGCATACAAAAATGATCAGTTTCGAGATTCCTGAAGCAATTTTAAACCAGCTACAGATGACCAAAATAGTGGCCGAGCAGGCAATGCGGCCGTATTCGCGTGACCTGGATGAACATGAGCACCAACGCCCGGAAGCATTTGTGAACATGACCTGGCCTTTTACCCAGCAAATGATGAAGCAGGCGCTAAATAACGTTGAAAAACGACTCAACGGCAATGGAGCCAACGGCGTCAACGGCAGTTCGGCACCCAAAGGGCCAAGCTTTTCTATGCTGGCCTTTATTATGATGGTGGAACAGCTAAGCTGGGGCGATGCCGGGCAATATCTTTGCCTGCCGCACCCAATGTTAGGTGGTTCGGCGGTGGAGGCGGCAGGTACGCCAGAACAGCAGATTCGGTTCCTCAAAAAATTCACTGAAGGCGATCCAAAGTGGGGGGCAATGGCCATCACTGAGCCGGGAGCCGGTTCCGACAACAGCTCCATGCGCACCACGGCCGTTCTGGATCCGGACAGTAACGAGTGGATTCTGAACGGTGAAAAAATCCTCATCACCAACGGCAAGCTGGCCCTGGAAGAGTCTGATGGCCTGTGCGTGGTGTGGGCCACCATTGATCCGGACGCTGGCCGGGCGGGCATCAAGTCGTTTGTCGTAGAGGGCAACACGCCTGGTGTATCCATTGCCAAGCAGGAGCACAAGCTGGGCATCCGCGCCAGCGATACGGTGGCTTTGCACTTCGACAACGTGCGTCTGCCTTTTGAAAATATGCTGGGAA
>JBHIWP010000437.1:0-4672 GCA_041987425.1 Promineifilaceae bacterium (SeqCode)
TACCTCGAGAAAATCATGATCCTCAAAGTAGCGGCGCAGCGCCGAAATCACTTTTGCCCGAGTTTTGAATACCTCGCGCACGTCTGGATTCACCGCCAGATCGGCGTAACGCTGACGATAGCGCTCTTCTACATCGCTAAAGGCGTTGTGCCGTACGAGCTGGCCGTCGATCTCCTGCTCCTTCACAATGGGCAGCGGACTGACGGCTTTAGCCAGCAGCTTCCACTCACTGACGCGTAAGCTGACTTCGCCAGTGCGGGTGCGAAAAAGCACGCCGGTCGCCTGCACAAAATCGCCCAAATCGAGTAACTTGCGGAAGATTTGATGGGAATCTTCACCGATGGCGTCGCGCCGCACGAAAAGCTGGATACGGCCGTCGCCATCCTCGATGTGGGCGAATACCGTCTTGCCCATGTCCCGCTGGCTCACGATACGGCCGCACAGCGTGGCCTCTATCTCCGAGGCGTCATTCCCCTGCTCCGCTTCGCTGGCCTCAAAGGCAGCTATCGCTTTGCTGCTGGTGTGCGTGCGCTCTACACGAAGCGGATACGGCTCTATGCCTGCCTCGCGCAGCTGCTCAATTTTTTCCAGTCGTTTTTCTTCTAGCGGCGTTGGTTCCCAAGACATGCCCTTCTCCCATAAAAGCAGAACGCAGATAATTAAATTCAGAGGCGCAGGGTGCGAAGAAAAAAGCTGCGCAGATCTGCATCATCTGCGGATTATTCTCTAAGTCAAAAAAAAGCCCGTGTTATCCACGGGCCTCAAAAACAAAGCAATGTTGCCGGGTAACGCCTTAAGGAGCTACCCAATCTTAACAACACGAAATTCCAAAACCCCATTTGGTGCATTGACACGCACCACCTCACCAACTTTCTTGCCCAAGAGCGCTACACCCAGCGGGCTTTCATTGGAGATACGGCCGTTGGCCGGGTCCGCCTCAGCAGCACCAACAAGATGATACCGCTCTTCGTCATCAAACCCTTCTTCCGAAACGGTTATCCAATCGCCCACGCGCACGGTATCGTGTGGCCCACCATTATCGTCGATGATCTGATAATTTTTCAGGATATCTTCCAGCTCCTGAATGCGGCCCTCTAAAAATGCCTGCTCATTCCGAGCCGCTTCCAGCTCCGCATTTTCCACAAAATCATCGTCCTGGCCGTCCTGAAAAGCTCGATGGAGCCGATCAGCCACTTTTTCCCGACCCTGGGTGCGCAATTGTTCCAACTCGCTGGTTAATTTGCTCAAACCTTCTCTTGTCAACAGGTGAGGTTTCATTAGTGTCATTTATATTACCCCTAAACGGATGTTTCTCATCCGCGAGAATTTTTTTGAGTATTGCTTATGCTTGAAAAAAGAAGCCACACTCGCTTAAGACGGCAAAAACCGCTGTAAACAGCGGCAATTGTCGTCAGGGCGAAAATTATATCAAAAAAGGTCCTAATGTAAAGAGGGAAATTAGGCAGCCTGCACGGCCGTTAACGTGGCCAGTACGGCCGCCTCCTCTACGTTCCCCTCAATAAACACATTTCCCACATCGCGCAGCAAAATATAGCGCAGCCTGCCTGCTGCCTTCTTCTTATCGCTAAACATTGCCTCATAAATAGCCTGTGGTCCAAACTCCGCCGGAATTCGAATCGGCAAATTGTGCGCCTCCAGCACTGCCTCAATGCGGCTTTGCAGCTCAGGGTCGCAGTATCCCAGCCGTGCAGATAGATTTGCGGCAGCGACCAATCCCATCGCCACTGCTTCCCCGTGCCGCACCCGATAACCGCTCACCTGCTCCACGGCATGCCCAAAGGTGTGGCCTAGATTCAGGGTGGCTCGCTGCCCCTGCTCGAAGGGGTCTTTCTGCACCACGTCGCGCTTCACCTGGATAGCGGCTACTACCAGAGATTGGAGATTAGCGAGTGGAGATTGATTAGTCAGTCTCCAATCACCAGACTCTAATTTTTCAAACAGATCAGGGCTACCAATCAACCCATGCTTCACGACCTCCGCCATGCCCGCCGCAAATTCCGCTGGAGGTAAAGTCTGCAAAGTAGCGATGTCCGCCAAAACGGCCGTGGGCTGCTTAAATGCCCCAACAAGATTCTTGCCCTGCGGTAAATCAACGCCCGTCTTGCCACCCACGCTGGCATCAACCATCGCCAGCAAGGTGGTGGGGCATTGCACAAAATCGACGCCGCGCATATAGGTAGCGGCCACATACCCGGCCACATCCCCCACCACGCCGCCGCCAAGCGCTACGACCGTTGCTTGCCGGTCAATGCCAGCGGCCAACAGTTCATCGTAAAGAGATTGCACCGTTGCCAACGTCTTGTGCTGTTCCCCGGCCGGAACGGTCACCACGCAAGTGACGCTGCCGCAGCGGCTGGCGTGCAGCGGACCTACGTTGCTGTCGGTGATTAGGGCTATAGGCCCGCGAATGCCCGCATGGTGCGCCAGGTTTGCCAGCAGGCTTGTGCCTACCAACACTTCATACTCTCCACCAGGATGGCTTACGGGCAGGCTAATGGGGTCAGACAATAACATTCATGCTCCTCGACATTTGCCTCTTTACAGAAAGCAAAAAGCCGCTCACAAAGAGCGGACTTCAAGAAGTGACCCTGGAAGGACTCGAACCTTCAACCTACTGATTAAGAGTCAGTTGCTCTGCCAATTGAGCTACAGGGCCATCTGCCACTGGCAAAATGACTGCCAGAAGGCGGAGGAAATTATACAGAACTTTGGCACAAAAACAACCTTGACTATCCGAAACTTTGCGCCAGAAGCGTGGCCGGGACGCATTCCCGGCGCTACGGCACTAACAAAAACTCAGCGGACATCCAGCCAACCTGCCCATCTAGCATAACCTCCTGCCAGACAAACCCATCAAAAGCCTCCACACCATCCAGCAATATGACAACGGCCCCCTCTGGCAATACGTCTAGAATTTCTGCACTCAGGCTGGGCTCAGCGCGCAGTTTAGTGCCGTAGGGGTAGGTGACAACGGCCGTTCTGGGCGTGGCCGTGGGCGTAGCCGAGGGGGTAGGCGTAAGCGTGGCCGTTGGCGTCGCTGTAGGCGTTGCGCTGGGCAAGATCGTAGGCGTGACCGTTTCAGTCGCTGTAGCCGTGGCGGTAGGCGTGGCCGTGGGCGTAGCAGTCGACGTTGGCGTTGGACCGGGAGTAAAAGTTAATGTTGGCGTCGGGGTTGGCGTGAGCGTTGGTGGTATTTCGGGGTCCAGCTCCGTCACCTCAATTACCGTCAGGGTTAGCGCCACGCTTTCCAAAATGCCTTCATCCTTTAACGTCGCCCCAATGGACGACTGCAGCTCCTCAACTACGCGGTGCGGCAGGGGAGATGTGGAGCGTGCTGTTACGTCCAGCGTTAGGAGCTGCCCCTCGAACGTTAATTCTGGCGGTTCGTTTAAGCTGGCGTTGGCGATCTCCGCCAGCTTCTCTTCAACCACCTCGTTGACGCGGGACACGCGCGCCTGCTCCTGGGCCAGTTGATAGGTAAAGCTCAAAATAAGCGCCGTGACTACACCCAACGAAATGAGGGCCACACGGCCGCTGCGCGCCTGAACCGTACGGCGCGATTTTTGCGCGGCCGTAGGGCGAAAACCCAGGATAAGAAACATCAACGCCGTGGCGGAGCTAATGGAAACAAAGTTGGCCGTGAAAAGCAGCATCGCCCCCAGAGCGTGCCCAAAGCGTCCCGCCGTTAGCGAGATGCCAACGGTGGCCAGCGGCGGCACCAAAGCGGCGGCAATAGCAACGCCCGGCAGCGCGCCGGCTGCATCCGACCTGGCTAAGGCATACCCTCCGGCCAACCCAGAGAAAAGGGCAATTGCCAGATCAATAAGCGTTGGCTCCGTACGGGCCAGCAGCTCTGGCGTAGCGGGCGAATTGATGCTTAACAGACCAGCCAGCGCCCCCACGGTAATGGCTAACACCACGCCTCGGCCAACGGCCCCTAGCGAGAGCCGAATAAAGCGCGTGTCGCCCAGCACAATAGCCAGCCCGGTGCCCACCATCGGCGACATCAGGGGGGCAACCAACATAGCGCCAATAACCACCGCAGGGCTGCTGAGAATAAGCCCCAGGGCTGCGATAATGGTTGATAGAGAGATCAGCATGTAAAAATCGAGGTCTGGCCGGGCGCTACGGCGAATACGCGTGTACGCTTCTACCCGATCTTTAAGATCCATGCGGGGCAAATATCTTCGCAGCTGCCAGGAGGCTTTATTCCCCCAGCTACCCAGGCGGCTGCGCGGCTGGCGCACAATGACAATGGGCTTGCGCGTCTGGCGCACCACAGCCCCGGGCACATCGCCAAATAAAAGCCTGTCGATGGAGCTTTCCTGGCTGGCACCAATAATGACCAGATCACAATCTTTTGCCAGCTCAGTAATACCTTCAATAACGGAGTGGGCGGTGATAACTTTTGTATCGATGCGGTTGTTTGCATCGACAAACTGCATAAGCTGGCGCAGCCGGATGCGGCCCAGTGCCTCTTCATTTTCCAAATATTCCGGGGCCACGTAAACGGCCGACACCTTCATTTTGTGCGTTAGCGGCAGTAAAAACTTTAGGGCATGAGCGGTGTTGGGGCCGCCAGAGGTGGGCACAACAACATGCGCCAGTTCGGCGGGCGCAGCAACGGCCGTATCCCCATCTCCCCTCACGT
>JBHIWP010000438.1:0-4644 GCA_041987425.1 Promineifilaceae bacterium (SeqCode)
GACCTCAGCAATAGCCACGGCCGTTTCATTCACCGCCCCCCCAAGCTGCACGACCACTGCCAGCATGGCAATGTAAGACACGACCACCAGGGGCACGGATACTTGAAAGCACACCAAACCCACCTGGGCCAAGACGGGGCGCTTCTCACTGGAAGTGGCCATCATTTTGCCCGCCACGCCCGTAATCAGTACGCCCACAATCCATAGGGTAAGGTTGGCCACAAGCTGCGCCTTTACACCTGCAATGCCTGCCAGGTACCCGACCATGTCGCCACTGTCCAGCGCCGTCCAAAGATCGGTGCCCGATGTGCCCCACAGAATTGCCCCGATGACCATAGTGACCGATCCAGCAATGGCGGTATAGCCGCCCAGTCGACGCGTGGCCGCTGTATCGCCCAGCAATTGCTTACCTGAAACCTGCTGTGTTTGAACTAATTGTGCTGTCATTACTAAATCTCCTATTATTGTGTGGTTCTGTTATAATAATTTTGTCTTTGCCGTACCTACTTGCTGCAGAAAATCAAGACAGAATCAGCGTAGCAAGTTACCCTTTAGAAACTCTTTATTTTTCCTTTACTGCCAAATGAATCAGCCTGAATTGACCATTTCACTGCTTGGGGGACTTAATATTGCGCAGAAGGAAACGGCCGTAACCGGATTCGCCTCGCGCAAGGCCGATGCGCTGCTGGTCTACCTGGTCTGCAATCCACGCCCCCACCCCCGTGAAACGCTGGCCACCCTCTTTTGGCCCGAAAACGACCAGAGCCGCGCCCTGGCTAACCTCAGTGTCATTCTCACCAGCCTACGCAAGCAGCTGGCAGACTACATTGTGGCCGACCGGCATACCGTGGCCTTCAACAGCGAGATGGACTACCGGCTGGACTCGGATCAGTTTGTGCAGGCCATTGAACAGGCGCAGGCGCGGCAGCAGGGGGCAAACCTCACCCGCTCCGTGGCGGCGCAGCTGCAAACGGCCGTTGCCCATTACAAAGGCGACTTCCTGGCCGGGTTCAATATTCGCGGCGTGCCCGAGTTTGAAGCCTGGGTGCTGCTTGAGCAGGAGCGCCTGCGGCAAATGATGCTCGATGCCCTGACAGACCTCATCACCTTTCACCAGCAGCGGAATCAGTTCAGCGAAGGTATTCGCTATGCCCAGCAGCTTTTGGCACTTGACCCGCTGCAGGAAGAGACCCATCGTCAGCTCATGCACCTGTACGCCCTGAACAATCAGCGTCCCGCTGCCCTGGCCCAGTACGAGCAGTGCGCCGCCGTGCTTGCCGACGAGCTAGGCGTAGAGCCGGATGAGGAGACGTCTGATCTGTATAAAGCGATAAGAGAGGACAGGGTGACAAGGTGGCAAGGTGACAAGGTGAAGCTTGCTGGGCAGGTCATCCAGTCACCGCTTCACCCGGTTACCTGGTCACAAAAACACAATCTCCCCGCACCTATTACCACCTTCATCGGGCGAGAAGCCGAACGGGGGCAGATAGAAAGCTGGCTGGCAGAGCCAGACGGCCGTTTGCTTACAATCATGGGGCCAGGGGGAATGGGCAAGACGCGGCTGGCACAGGAGGTGGCACGAGGGCAGGTGGGGGCATTTGCCGATGGGGTGTGGTACGTTTCGTTGGTGCCTCTGGCAGACGATACAGAATTGATAACGGCCGTCGCCGAAACCATCGGTCTCACCTTTGCCGGAAGCATCGACCCTGCCCACCAACTCATTAGCTACCTGGCGGGCAAAGAGATGTTCCTGATTTTGGACAACTTTGAACATCTGCTCAGTGAGAGAAGTCTGGGTTTGCTAGCAGAATTGGTCCAGCAGGCGGCGGAACTAAAGCTGCTGGTTACGTCTCGTGAGCGGTTGAATCTACAGGCAGAGCGGCTGCTGGCGCTTGCTGGCTTGCCGTATCCAGAATCCAGTAATCACTATTCAGTAAGCAGTAAACTGAATACCGACAACCTTCCACCGCTCACCGATTACCCGGCTGTGCAGCTATTTGCCAGCCGTGCCAGCCGCCTGCAGGCAGAGTTTACGCTAGAAGGGCAGGAAACGACCGTCTCCAAATTATGTCAACTTGTAGCCGGGCTGCCCTTGGCATTGGAGCTGGCCGCCACCTGGTGTCGCGTCCTGACAGTGGCCGAAATTGTGGGCGAAATAGAGCGCGGCATTGACTTTTTGGCCACCAATATGCGCGATCTGCCTGAGCGCCATCGCAGCGTGCGCGCCGTGTTTGCCTACTCGTGGGAACAGCTCACGCCGCACGAAAAAGATGTATTCAGCCGCCTGTCCGTTTGTCGCGGTGGCTTTAGCCGGGAGGCTGCACAGGAAATTGGCGGGGCTTCGCTGGCGACGCTTACCGGCCTGATGGACAAATCCTTCATTCGTCTGGATGCGGCGCACGGCGACAAACCCGCGCGTTACCGTCGCCATCCACTGCTCATTCAGTTTGCCGCCGAACAGTTGGCCCAGCACCCAGAGAAGTTAGCTGAGAGCCAGGAGCGACTGGCAATCTACATGGCGGATGCTTTGGACCAACGTGCCAAACAATTTTATGGTCCCGAGCGGCGCGCTGTGATGGCCTTCATGACGGCCGAACACGAAAATGTTCGTCTGGCCTGGCAGTGGGCCATCAAAAACAACCAGGCCCTGCTAGAAAAAATGGCAACCAGTTACACATATTATTTAATTGGCGCAGGCCTTTTCCCTGAAGGATATGACCAAATGCAAAAGGCGCTGCCAGCCTTGTCCCAGACTGAAAATGCCCTCCTGCAGGCGTTGATTCAATCACACTTATGCACGTTTGCCCGGGTACTGGGGGAAACAGAAAAAGGACGCGAACTGGTCTTGAATAGTTTGGCTATTTTAGATCGGCTGCCGACAACGCCTAAAAGTGAAGCTGTTGAGGCGTTGTCTTTAAAGATATACGGCGGGTTGCTATTTTCAGATGACAGCAATTTCCCCGAAGCCGAAAAGGGTCACGATCAAGCACTGAGGCTGTTTCGGCGGCGGCAGAATCGGGTAGGTGAAGGGGAGTGTCTTTTTATCCTTAGTGGCATTGCCTATTACACAGGTCAATATGCCAAAGCGATTCAACTGGCAGAGCAGAGCCGGGCTGTGCAGCAGCAGGTGGGCAACCAGATTGGCCAGATGTTGGCCGAGCAGGTGTTGGGTTTGGTGTACACGGCACAGGGCAATTATGACCGTGCTGTTGAGCTGTTTCAGAGGTGTATTGCTTTGGCTGAGGCGGCCAATTACAAAGTAGATCTTCCCTGGCATCATGCTGATTTAGGATATGCCTATCTGCTGTCTGGCCAGTTTGAGCCAGCCAGCCAGACGTTGGCACTAAGTCTGCGCTACAGTCTGGAGCAGGGTGATCCGCAGGCGATTTCTATAGCGTATTCGGTTTTAGGGTTTGCCCATTTGCACAACGGCCGTTTCGTCGAAGCAGCCACGCGCGGGCACCAGGCCATCCCCTACAGCCATGATGAGCAGATGTACCATCCGCTGCAAAAGGCATTTGCCCTTTGCCTGCTAGGAGCAGCGGCGTTGGGGCAGGCACAGGATAGAGAGGCTTTTGAGAAACTGGCAGAGGCGGTTGCGATTTTCCGCGAGACAAACCATCAGGAATATCTGGGTTGGTCGCTGGCGCAGCAGTTGATAGCGGCGAGTGCCCTAAAGCGCGGGCGACGGGCAAAAGAGCTGGTGGTGGAAACGGCCGAACTCACCCAGAAACTGGATGCGGTAATGCCCCGGCTGCTAACGTTGACGGCGCTGGCTGTCTGGTGCTGCCAGCAAAACCGGCCGGAAGCCGGGCTCGCTTTTTGGATTCGGGCAGAGCAGTCAAACCTGGTAAAACGGTCACGCTGGTTTGAGCTAATAGCGCAGCGGTTGATTTTGCCAACGACAAGCAGCCTAAACCCGGCGATCAAAGAGCAGGCACAAGCACGCGCCCAAGGCCTTGCTATTGAACAGGCAATTGAGCTGCTGCATGAATAAGCAAAAGATGTGGACCTGCCCCGAGTGCGGCCGCCAGTTTGTGACAGCCAATACCTGGCATTCGTGCGGTTATTATGATTTAGAAGAGCATTTTTCTGGCAAAGACCCCATCGTCAGGCAAATTTTCACTACCCTGGTTGAGGCAGTTGAGCAGGCAGGTCCGGTCACAGTTTATGCTCAAAAAACGCGCATCGTCTTCCAGGTTCGCACCCGGTTTGCGGCTATTTTTACCCGAAGGCGGTGGCTCATTCTACAGATCTGGCTTAAGCGCCAGGCCGAGCATCTCTTGCTGCAGCGCGTTGAGCGCTATACTTACCGCGATTTTGGGCACGTTATTCGGATTCAGCAGCCAGAAGAGATTGACGACCAGTTGATTGAGCTACTGCACGAGTCATATGCGATGGGCAGCGTTTAAGAGAGAGGAAACATGACAATTCGGCTGGCGACAGTGGAGGATGCGGCACAGATTGCGGCCGTTCACGTGCAGTCGTGGCAGGCGGCGTATCGGGGTTTGCTGCCCGACGACTTTTTAGATGCCTTGTCGGTCGAACGACGCATCTCGCAGTGGCAAAACATTCTTGCGAATTCGGCAAACGTGATTCCTGTGTGTGAAGATGATTCGCAGGTGGTGGGGTTTGTTTCGTACG
>JBHIWP010000439.1:0-4631 GCA_041987425.1 Promineifilaceae bacterium (SeqCode)
CACCTCCACAAATTTGCTCTGGTGCGTCGCTGCTGTATAGCCATTGCGGCCCGGCAGCCACTGCTCATTGTGCTGGAAGGGCTGCAATGGGCCGACCAGGCCACGCTAACCCTGCTGGATGACTTGAGCAGACATCTGGATGGCGCGGCGATTTTCCTGGCGTTTACGTTTCGCTCTCGTGATTCCGTGAAGATAGATGCCGTAGAACGGCCGTCTTGCATTCCTATTCCCCTGGTAGACCTTTCGCCCGCGTCGGCGCGGCAAATGCTGGCCCAGCTGGTTGGCACCTCAGAGCTGCCCCAGGCGGTGGAGCAGCACCTGGGCATGCGCGATCGCGAAGGGCGAGACAGCCCGGTGAATCCGCTGTTCCTGGAGGAAGCTCTAAACGTGATGATGGGGGCGGGCGTGTTGCAGATAAACGGCCGTGTGCAGGTGGACGAAGCAGAACTGGCCCGGATGCACGTGCCGGATACCATCCACGGTTTGCTGCTGGCCCGGCTGGACCGCTTGCCGCCCGCCGGGCGCGATTTGCTGCAGGTGGCTTCAGTCATCGGGCGGCAATTTTCTGCCGAGCCGCTGCAGGTTATTGCCGATGCGCCTTTGCAGAAAACGATACTTCAGCTGCTGGCCGACCTGTCTGAAGCGGAGATGACGCGGCTTATTACGGCCGATCCAGATTGGATATATCTGTTTCAGCACGCCATGACGCACGAAGTAGCCTACGAAAGTTTGCCCTATGCCCGGCGGCAGCAGCTTCATGCGGCCGTGGCCAGCTGGCTGGCAACCAAGTACCAGCACAACCTGAAGCCGCTGCATTCTGTATTGGCCTATCATCACAGCCGGGCAGATAACCATGCCAAAGCGGTGGAATTTGCCCTGCTGGCTGCTGATGAAGCGCGCAACATCTTTGCCAATCGTGAAGCAATCGATCTGTACAACCTGGCCGAAGGCCATCTTGCGGCGCTGGACGATGAGAGCTTGTGGGAAACGGCCGTGCACCTTTTTCTCTCACGGGGCAATGTTCTCATTTTGTTGGGAGATCTGGCAACCGCCTACCGGGATGCAGAAAAGGCGCTTGCTTTGGCCGAGACAAACGATGACCTGGGTTCAACGGCCGTTGCCTATAATCTGATGGCCGAGATTCGCTACCGGCAGGGGGCATTTGATGAAGTGCAGTCGCTTACGGCAAAAATTATTGAAGAGCTGGAAAGCGTAACGGCGAAAGCCCAGCTGGCGCGCGCTTACATTTGGGCGGGTTGGGCTGCCAGCTCCAAGCAAGATTATGCCGTGGCGATGGAGTATTTAGAGATAGCCAGGGAAATCTGCCAGAAAGAAAATAATAATTATTTGTTGGCTCGCGTCTACGAGGCGATGAGCTTTACGCGGTATTCGCAAAAAGAGCTGGAGCTTTCGCTGCTTGCCATGCAGCAAGGTGTGGAACTCTCTCGCGAGTTCAGTACGCCGATCAACGTGGGAATTGCGCTGAGCAACGTTGGGTTTGTTCAGTTTACCCTGGGCCGCTACAAAGAAGCGGTGAAAACATTCAACGAGGCGGTGCAAATTGGCAAGGAAAGTGGCAAAAATCTGTACGCTCTGGCTATGACAAACAGAGCCGCCGCTTATTCCAGGCTAGGTGATTTTCAGTCTGCTTTGGCTGATTTTGAGCTGGCTGTTGACCTCCTGACAACAATGAACTATCCCAGTCTGCTGGTGGAGGCTCATCTGTTTTGGGGATTTGAATATTTTTCGCCGCTTAAAAAGTGGAAAAAAGCCAGGGGGCAATATGAACAGGCGCAAAAGCTTATTGACCTGCAGCCAGACAGCTATATTGAGGAAAGAGCCAGATTGCTGATTGGCTGGGGACAGATGGAGCTTGCTGCTGGGCGCTTAGCCAAGGCTCACAGCACATTGACGGACGCTCACGCCTTTATTCGTGAGAAAGAGCTAATTTGGTGGCAGCCAGTTGTTGAATACTTTTTGGGTGTCGTTCATGCTCGACAGGGCGAGCTGGCGGCGGCTGAATCGTATTTTCAGAACAGCCTGGTTTCGGCTAAAGAGGGATCGCCGGACTTTAACGCGCTGGTTTATTTAGAGTTGGCCGAGCTTGAAGAAAATCTGCAACAGCGTGAAGCGCTATTGGAGAAAAGCATTACGGTGGCAAAAAGCCGGGCGCGGTTCAGCGACAGGCTGGTGTGTATGGAAAGGGCGGGGCGTTTCTTGTTGAAGAGTGAGAACGGCCGTCTGCAAAAGCTTGCTGAGGAATGCCTGGCAGCCGTAAATAGAGCAGAGTATAGCCTGGGCTAAAACAAAAAACGCTTAGATATTTCGTCTAAGCGTCATGATTGTTTGCCACGATAGTTAAAATTTATCCCGTCCCTGGCATAAAGCCTTTGGTGGTGCGGGAACCGAGTCCACCTGCAAATTCATCGAAGTTTTCTTCATCCAGATTTTCTAGCAGGCTGCGCTCCTCGTCGGAAACCGCATAACCAGTAAGCGCTTTGTCTAAATCTTTAAACAGCAATTTACGGAATTCTTTATCGTTTACTGCGCGTTCAACCAGTTGATCTAATGCTTCTGACACAATGTTCCTCCCGTTAAAACTAATCTAATAAGCTATTCTTAAACCGATAATAGATGCTAACTACCAAAGAGTTTAATAAAACAAAAAGGGTAGGGTTCGTTTACGTACGTTCAGTATCGCGTTTCTGCTATATTTTGTCAACGCGAATATCATACATTCCTTATGTTATCTACTTAACTTTCACATTGCCTTACGGCTCCTGTGGGCGTTACTCCTCATCATACGGCCGTTTCCACAGCAAAAACAGCGTCAACAAAAAGACCAGGCCAATCATGACAATCTGCACAGAAGCGGTTGAGGTGTCGATGCCTGCCACAACGCTGCTATTGCCTTTGGCGGCGCCGCCACCTTTGGGAAATACGGCCGTGTTGCTCTCGCCAATCACTGTAACCGCCTCATCAGCCTGCGCACCATCCAGCGCCAGCAAGTAGTTGACAATCAGCTCCACCTGCCCAGGCGTGAGCCGCTCAGCATAATCTTGCGGCATGATGTTGGGCAGGCAAGGACCGTTGGGGCAGGTTGGGGCCAGGGCGTAATTTGGCTCCAGAATAGACTGGCGAATGTAGTCGGCCGCAGTCACGTCGGGGATGCGCCCTGTGGCTTCGTAGCCGATGGCCGACAGATCTGGCCCCACTTTGCGCGCTTCCCCCAATGAGCCGATAGCGTGGCAGGCGCCACATCCGGCGTTAAGAATAATTTCTTCTACCGAATCACCCTGAATCGGGCGGTGGGTAGGCGTAGGGGCGGGGGTAACGGCCGTCTCAGATGGCGTGGGCGTGACGACGGTGGCCAGCACCGCCAGTTCTTCGGCCGTAGGCTGGGGCAGTTCATCGGTTAGCTCCACCCGCAGAATAGCCTCGCACTGGTTGAGCCCTGGTTCGGGGTCTGGCAGGCACCAGAGAGGTTCTGTTTTCTTGGTTTTGAGCAGGGGTACATACCACAGCACAATGTCCTCGCCAGAAATGGATTCGTCGTTCAGCCATTGGCGCGGCGGCTGAAACGTGTCGCCTGGGCCTGGTGAAAGTGGCTGCTCACCTTCCATTTCATTTTCCTTCAGGATAAAAAAGCGCGCTTCGTCCAGGCCAAGCGGGTCGCTGGGCAGCATTGCCCAGCGGTAGAACAAGTCGCCACTGCCAGTGGCCAGCTTGAAACCGCCCGGCCCCAGGTCATCGACAAAGGGAAACAGTTCCTGCTCGGTTTCAACGGCCGTCCATTCCATATTTTGCCATTGCCAGACCTGGTCATCTTCAGCGCCATCTAAATCCACATCTATGCGCCAGAACGGCCGGTAAATGGATGGATCGTCACAGCCTGGACCATAAGAAATAAAGCGTGGCTCAAAGCTGCCATCGGCAAAAAAGCGAATGATTTGCTCGTAGCGATAGCAGCAGATGCAGTTGGGCCAATGGGTGAATTCGGTAAACAGCTGGCGCACTTCAAAGCCGTCGTCCAGCGCATTAACAATGGTGCCGCCAAAGGGGGGCACCGTTGCCGAAAAGCCGATTTCATCACGGTAGCCGCCGGGCCAGCTTGGGTACCACGCTTCAATTTGAGGGATTTTTATGCTGGTGAAAACCTGGGCCTGGTTGTAGGTGGCATCACGAAACAGCAGGCCATCGTGCCCGGTCATTTCCCAGCAGACGTTCCAGCCGTGTTGCTCGTGGCAGCCGTCGCTGTAGGCGTCGCGCTGAGCCACCGGGCTGGCGACATCTATGTGAGGTCGGGCGCGCGTGTAAAAGGTTCGGGCGACGGTTTGCTGGCTCATGTTGACAAAGACGTGAAAGATACGGCCGTCTCCGCCGAGGCTATGAAAAGTCAAATCCACGCACCAATCTACGCGGCAGGCGTCATCGGCCAGCCAGGCAGACATGGGAATCATGGCCGGATCGCCCGCGCCAATATCGCCTAGAACGGCCGTAACCCCCGGGTCCTGGGCGGCAATCTGCACGGCTTCTTGTAGCACAAAGCTGCTGCCAGCCGGGCGGGCGTGCGCGTCGCGCCACTCGGCCAAAACGGTGTCTGTGTCTAGCAAAATGATCTGGTTTATGGT
>JBHIWP010000440.1:0-4613 GCA_041987425.1 Promineifilaceae bacterium (SeqCode)
GGACGTGCTCAACCTCATTGGCGAGGGCATGACCAACCAGGAGATTGCCGATCAGCTTGTGGTGGAGGTGGGCACCGTCAAGACGCACGTGCACAACATTCTTAAAAAGCTGGACGTTGCCAACCGCGAAGAAGCGGCCGCTTTTCTTCCTTTTTTGGAAGAGGAGGTGGACGATGAAGCAGACGCAGCTTAAGCCAGATTGACCGTTTCATACGGCCGTACCTGCTCATCTACCAGGGACGCTACCACTTCTATCTTCCTCTATACCCGCTTTCTCTATCCTGACCCATTTCGATTCGGCCGTTTTTTTTGATACTTGGGGCGAAATTAGATTGCCGTCAAGCTATCGTTACGTGCCAACTGGTCATGCGCGGCTTGCGGTTCAGCCAAGGAGACTCTTATGCACGTGGTCATGAGTGCTTTTTCAGAAATGGCCCAGGCAGAAACGGCCGTTACCAACCTGCAAGCAGCGGGCTTTACCAGCGACGAGATTGGCGTTTTGATGCGTCATGATGTGATTGAGCCAGCAGAGGCGGATGAGGCGCTGGTGGGGGCGGGCGTGGGCGCTTTGGCGGGAACGGCCGTTGGCGGTCTGTTTGGCCTGCTGGTAGGCGCCACGGCTATCTCTATTCCCATACTCGGGCCCGTGCTGGCTGGCGGTCTGGTAGCCACGACGCTGGGCGCAGCGGCCACGGGGGCCGTCTATGGTACCCTGCTGGGGTTGGTTATCAAGCTGGGGCTGATGGGCGAGGATGCCCAATTTTACACTGACGTTTTGACCAATGACGGCGTGCTTGTGGTGGTGGAGGCTCGCGGCCAGCGAGCGGCCCGGGCGTGGCGCATTTTGCATGAAGCAAAGGCCAGCCGCATTCGGAGCACCATTCTGGGCGGGGTACAAAATACGGCCGAAGCCATGCCGCTGGTTGGCCTGTTCCCCAACCCAAGCGCCGCCAGCCGGGCGCAAGCGCAGCTGCTGGCGCAGGGTATCGATTCTGAAGCGCTGCAGCAAACCGATGAGGCAAGCGGCCGTTTTTCTTTTCATTCGGCTCATTCGGCCGTTTCACCTCTGGACGTCTCGCACATGGGGGAATTGCCAGCTACAATTAAACGACACAGGGTCGAGTGCCGCCTGACCGAGTTGGGCATCGACGATTCAGATGTTCCATTTTATTTAGATGCCGTACAGCGGGGCGGTGCGCTCCTCATTGTGGCAACCGACGACAAAAAAGAAGCGGCCGTTAGCCGCATGGTGATGAAAGCAATGGATGCAACCCAGACGGCGACACCTGTAGGATAATTGCCTACTGTGTTCGCAGCGGGGTTGGCAATCCCTTTCAACAGAGGAGTCTATTGTGCACGAGCATTTATTGATAGGCGTCGCGGCGGTGGTCGTGTTAGGCGTTTTGGCCCAATGGCTGGCCTGGCGCTTGCGTCTACCTTCGATTTTGTTGCTGTTGATGATCGGCCTGGTGGCCGGACCTGTAACGGGCCTGCTTTCACCTGAAGAAGTGTTGGGGGAGCTGTTATTTCCCCTCGTTTCGCTGGCTGTGGGCTATATTTTGTATGAAGGCGGCTTGAGCCTGCGGGTGAAGGAGCTGCGCGAAGTGGGCGGCGTGGTGTTTAGTCTCACCAGCGTCGGCGTAGCGGTCACCTGGGTATTGGCGGCCTTAGCCTCTCGCTTTTTGCTCCAGCTTAACTGGCCCATGGCGATATTGCTTTCGGCCGTGCTTGTGGTGACAGGCCCTACCGTCATTGGGCCGCTGCTGCGCCAGATTCGCCCCAAGGGCAAAACAATGGCTATTCTCAAATGGGAAGGCATTCTTATCGATCCCATTGGCGCGGTTCTGGCCGTGCTGGTATTCGAGGCCATTTTATCTGAACAGCTGCAGCAGGCTCCCCTGCTCATTGCCCAGGGGGTGTTGGTTACGGCGCTGGTGGGCGTGGTGGTTGGGCTGCTGGCTGCTGGGGCCATGTGGTTTGTACTCTCGCGCTACTGGGTGCCCGACCAGCTACATAATGGCGTTTCGCTGATGTTTGTGACGCTGGCTTTTGTGCTGAGCGATTTGCTGCATCCCGAATCTGGCCTGCTGGCCGTTACCGTCATGGGGTTTGCTTTGGCAAACCAGAGGCAAGTGCCCATTAAGCAAATTGAGGAGTTTAAGAAGAACATTCGTGATTTGCTTATTGCCGGGTTGTTTATTATTTTGGCGGCGCGGCTCTCTTGGGACGATTTTGCCCAGATCGTGTGGTGGCGCGGCGCTCTGTTTGTGGCGATATTGATACTGCTGGTGCGGCCTGCGGCCGTTTTCATTTCTACTTTGCGCGCCGATCTCTCGCTTAAAGAAAAGGCGTTTTTGTCGTGGATGGCGCCGCGCGGTATTGTGGCCGCGGCGGTGGCTTCGCTGTTTGCGCTGCGTCTGGAAGAAGCAGGCTTCGAAGGCGCGGAGGCGCTGGTCTCGCTCACGTTCCTGGTCATCCTCTCTACGGTGGTAATTTACGGCCTCACGGCCGGGCCGCTGGCAAACTGGCTGGGCATTGCCGAGGATGAGCCACAGGGCGTGCTGTTTATGGGGGCGCATCCGCTGGTGCGGGAAATGGCGCAAATGCTGCAAGCGCATCGCTTTCGGGTGGCGCTGGTTGATTCTAACTGGGGCAACCACTCCGCGGCGCGGATGGCTGGCCTGACGTCATACTATGGCAAGGCGCTGGACGAGACTGTTTTGGAGTCGATTGATCTGGCGGGGATCGGCCGTTTTTTGGCAATGACGTCTAACGATGAGGCCAATGCGCTGGCGGTGCTGCACTTTGGCGAAGAGTTGGGCCGGTCGGAGGCGTTTCAGCTTCAGGCCAGCGATGCTGTGGACCAAAGCGCAGAGCAGCGAGTACCGCGCCATTTGCACGGCCGTATCTTGTTTAAACCGGCGCTGACCTGTGCCCAGCTCCATGCCTTGTTTGACGAGGGCGCGCAGCTTAAATCGACCCCGTTGACCCAAGAATTTAGCTATAAAGATTTTCAGGCACAGCACCCCGGTACGACCGTTTCCCTCTTCCTCATCACCAAGAACGGCCGTTTGCAAATCTTTGCAGCCGATGTAGAGGTGGTGCCAAAATCTGGTGATACGCTCATCAGCTTGGTGGCAGAGCCAGCCCAAAAAGCCATCTTCAACAACAACGGCACGGAGCGGGAGCGGATTGGTTCTTAGTGCCCATTTGCAAATAAAATATGAAATTGGCCAAGGGGCTTAAAGTAGCCGTTCAGAATTAACATAGCGATATGGAACTGAACGGCTACTTAGCTTTTATTTGGTAAACGGGTAGCCAATTGAGGATTGCTCTTTGGCAGCGAGCAGATCGCTCTGCTGGCTTTTGACCAAATAGCCGATGGCTTCATCATTGTTGGTGCCATCCATGAGGACGTCCAGGCGATACCCATTTGTAATTTGGGGAATGTCGATGACCTTTAAATAGGGAGCCAACTTCCCGTCTTCGGGTGAGAGCTTTGGCAGGCTGTTGGGCGCCAGGCGGAAGAAGCGCCAGTGGAAACTGGCTCCTTCCACGTGCAGGGGAATAGGCAGGGAATGAATGCCAGACTCAACTAAGTCCTGGAAGAAGTGAGTGCCGTAAGAAAGCTCCGGTGGTTTGCCATCCTGAGCCACTCCCAGCTCTATGAGCACCTTGGTGTTGTAGATATCGGCGTAGCTAACGCGCACGCCAAGCTCCAGATTTGTGCTGCCCCAGCGACCGGGTCCCACTAGAATGAAGCTTTCGCCTTCCAGCAGTTTGTTTAGCCGCCCGATAACCCGGCCAAGCTCCAGCTTGGTGCCGTTGTCAGGAATCTGGCGGTAGATTTCTGGATTGACAAAGACAATATAGCGCACCTGCTCGGCACGGCCGTTTGGGATAAGCCCACGCGAGGTGAAGAGGATGAGTCTTTGAGGAACATCTGTGGGAATCTCGACAAGGTCCTCACTTTTGCGCTGGCTCAGGGGACGGCATTGCAGCAGGTGAAGTTTGTAATCGGGATACGGCCGTCCTGGCAGCACCTCTATCGTAAATTCGATATCGACGGGCGTTTTGTACCCATTTTCCAGGCGTTCCAGAGCAGTGCGCATGAGCGTCACAAACTTGCGGTCACGTACCAGGGCGTCAAACGTCAGCACGAAGCGGTCGTCGTCGTTCAATCCACCCACGGAGAGGACGCGCTGTAAATATTCTCCCTTGTCTTGCGACGCAATATAGCGCAAATCCGGGTAATCTGGCCTTAAAATGTCATTGATCGGCAAGGTGACAAACTCGTTTTTCTCCAGATCCACCAGATCGACGTACCACTGAGCGTACTGGCGCTGGGCTGCCGGGGTGGATTCCGGGCGCAGCTGCGGATGGCTAAGCGGGATCATGCGGGGGTAGTCGTTATCGACGCGATCTACCGCCCGGGTACCGATGCCCCAAACGATGCGCAAAAAGCCAGCCTCGCGCTCGATTTTGGGATTCCAGCGGAAAGGATTGCGGCTAAAGCCTACTCCGGCAATGGTTGGCAGATAGTAACGGCCGTAACGCTTGCCGCGCACGCGCTGCAGCAATATCCCCATTCGTTCATCATAGTCAATGAGCCC
>JBHIWP010000441.1:0-4610 GCA_041987425.1 Promineifilaceae bacterium (SeqCode)
CGATCACCGTCCTCGTTGCCTTACTGGTGTGCCTGATCCCTACCACCATTGGCGGCTTGCTAAGCGCGATTGGCATTGCCGGCATGGATCGACTGATTCGGCGCAATGTGCTGGCCATGTCTGGCCGCGCCGTCGAAGCAGCCGGAGATGTCGACGTGTTGCTGTTGGATAAAACAGGCACGATTACGCTCGGCAACCGTCAGGCCGTCGATTTTGTCCCCGTCGGCGGCGTGCCCAGGCAAGAACTGGCCCGGCTGACCCTACTGGCCTCGCTGGCCGATGAAACGCCGGAAGGACGGAGTATCATCATGCTTGGTGAAAAAGAGTTCGGGCTCAGGCCTGATGGCGCCACGGTGAACACCGCTGAATTTTTTCCATTCACGGCGCAGACCCGCATGAGCGGCATCAATCTGAATGGAGATATCGTGCGCAAAGGGGCGCCAGACACCATTATGCGTTACGTGCAGGACCAGGGTGGCAGCATTCCAGACGCTTTGCAAACGGCCGTAGACACGATCGCCCGCACCGGTGGCACTCCGCTGGCAGTAGCGCATAATGGCCAGGCCATTGGCGTGATTCATCTCAAGGACATCGTCAAGCCAGGGATGAAGGAACGCTTCCGGCAGCTGCGGGCGATGGGCATCAAAACGGTCATGATCACAGGCGACAACCCGCTAACGGCCACTGCCATCGCCGCCGAAGCAGGCGTTGATGACTTCCTGGCCGAGGCCACGCCCGAAGCAAAGCTAAAGCTCATTCGCCAATTCCAGGCAGGAGGACGGCTGGTAGCCATGACCGGCGACGGTACCAACGACGCCCCCGCTCTGGCCCAGGCGGACGTGGCCGTAGCTATGAACAGCGGCACGCAGCCCGCCCGTGAAGCGGCCAACATGGTAGACCTGGACAGCGACCCCACCAAGCTGATTGAGATTGTGGAGATCGGCAAGCAGCTGTTGATGACGCGCGGTGCGCTGACCACGTTCAGTATTGCCAACGACGTGGCTAAATATTTCGCCATCATTCCGGCGGCATTTGCCAGCACCTATCCGGCCCTGGACGCCTTGAACTTCATGCGCCTGACAACCCCCCAGAGCGCCATCCTTTCCGCCGTAATTTTTAACGCCCTCATTATCATTGCGCTGGTACCACTGGCCCTGCGCGGCGTGCCGTATCGTCCGCTGCCCGCAGCCCGGCTGCTGCGCGACAACCTTTTAATCTATGGTGTAGGCGGTCTGGTAACGCCCTTTGTGGGCATTAAATTGATTGACCTGATTCTGGCCGCTTTTGGGCTAGCTTAATGGATGACAGATAATTCTATTTTGACAGATTTTGACCACCGGATGAATTTGCAGAGAGTGTGCATGATGAACATGTTTATACGGAATTTGCGACCGACACTTATTTTTTTGGGGCTATTTTCGCTGCTGACCGGCGTAGTGTATCCACTGCTGGTAACGGCCGTTGCCCAAACTTTTTTACCTCTTCAGGCCAGTGGCAGCCTGATTGAACGAGACGGCGAAGTCATTGGCTCGGACCTGATCGGCCAGCCTTTTGCAGACCCTGCCTACTTTTGGGGACGGCCGTCCCTGACGCAGCCCTATCCCTATAACGGCGGCGCCTCGGCCGGTTCTAACGTTGCCCCCAGCAACCCGCTGCTAACCGACCAGGTAGCGGCGCGGATCGCCGCTTTGCAAGCGGCAGACCCCGGCAACACGCAGCCAATCCCGACCGATCTGGTGACCGCTTCTGGCAGCGGGCTGGACCCGCACATCAGCCTGGCAGCGGCAGAGTATCAAGTTGAACGGGTGGCGAGGCTGCGGGGATTGGAAACGGATGTTGTGGGCCAGCTGGCCCACGAGCATTCCGAGGCTGGCCTCTTTGGCTGGCTGGGCGAGCCGCGCATCAACGTGCTCCAGCTCAATCTGGCGCTAGATACATTAAGCTCAAACACGATGCTCGGCGACCGTCACTGATTTATAATTGATGCTATGGATAGGCGACCAGATCCCGATCAAATCCTTAATCGTATCCAGCGTGATAAAGCGCAGGAAAACCGCGGCAACCTAAAAATCTTCCTGGGATATGCCGCCGGTGTGGGCAAAACTTACGCCATGCTAGAGGCGGCACGCCAGCGTCTTGAGGAAGGAACCGATGTGGTCGTAGGGTATATCGAGACGCACGGCCGTGTGGAGACCGATGCACTACTCGCGGGCATGGAACTCATTCCCCGCCGACAGGTGACTTACCGCGAGATTGCTCTCACGGAGATGGACACCGATGCCGTTCTGGCGCGGCGGCCGCAGCTCGTGCTGGTCGACGAGCTAGCCCACACCAATGTGCCGGGGTCTCGCCATACGCGCCGCTATCAAGACGTGCTGGAGATGCTGCACAGCGGCATAGACGTCTACAGCACCGTCAATATTCAGCATCTGGAAAGTCTTAATGATGTCGTAGCCCAGGTAACCGGCATTACGATACAAGAGACAATACCAAACCACATCCTGGATGAAGCCCACGAGATTGAACTCATTGATCTGCCCATCGATGAACTGCTGGCCCGGCTGGAAGCTGGTAAGGTGTATGTGCCCACCCAAGCAAAACGGGCACTGCGTAAATTCTTCCGGCCTGGCAACCTGACCGCATTAAGGGAAATGGCGCTGCGCCGCGCCGCCGAGCGCGTTGATGAAGAAATGCGCGCTTACATGCAAAGCCATGCTATTGCTGGCCCCTGGCCCGCTGGTGAACGGCTGCTGGTATGTATCAGCCCCAGCCCGCTGAGTGAGCGATTGGTGCGCACCACACGACGGCTGGCACGGCGGCTGAACGCCGAATGGATCGCCGCCTACGTAGAAACCCAGGATCAAGCCAACCTGGCCGCTGAAGACGAAGAAAGGGTGGCACAAACGCTGCGGCTGGCCGAAGAGTTGGGAGCGCAGGCAGTCCGGCTGAGCGGCCGTTCGGTAGCAGAAACGATCACCAGCTACGCCCTGAGCCGCAATGTGACCAAAATTGTGGCCGGAAAGCCGCTGCGGTCGCGATGGCAGGCATGGTGGCGCGGCTCCATCATTGATCAAATCTTGCAGCACAGCCAGGACCTGGACGTCTATGTGATCAGCGGCAAGGCCGAAAAGCCACGGCCGCTTACCGCGCGCCACCCGACTGAAAAACACACAACCGATTGGCGCGCCTATGGGCTGGGCGCCGGGCTGGTACTGCTGCTAACGCTGTTGGGGCTGCCTTTACGGCCGTTTATCAATCCAACCAACCTGGTGATGTTGTATCTGGTAGCGGTGATGTTAACGGCCGTCTGGTTCGGCCGCCGCCCGGCCATTCTGGCTTCGTTGCTGAGTGTCGTCGTCTTCGACGTGATTTTTGTACCGCCCTACTACACCTTCGTCGTAGCCGACGCTGAGTACCTGCTTACGTTTGTGGGATTGCTGGCGGTTGGTTTGGTCATCAGCACGTTAGCGGCCCGTGCCCAAGAACAGGCTTTGGCTGCACGGCGTCGCGAAGCGCAAACGGCCGCTCTATACGAGCTCAGTCAGCGTCTGGCCAATGTTTCTGGGCTGACGCGTATCGCCCTGACTACAGTGAACCACGTACATTCCACCCTCCATTGCCCCGCAGCTATCTTGTTGCCAGATGAATCTGGAAATCAACTGGTCGTTCAAGCTGGCTCCCAGGATTTTGAGATGGAATCGAGCGGCCAGGCAGTGGCTGATTGGGTCTATAGTCAGGGCCAGCCCGCGGGGCGCTTCACCGATACGCTGTCAGGCGTAGACGGATATTATCTGCCGCTGCAAACGTCGGGGCAGGTAATAGGGGTAATGACGGTTCAGCTGTGGCCAACCTACAAAGGCATCCTTGGTGCTGAACAGCGCCAGCTGTTGGCTTCGTTTGCCAGCCAGGTGGCGCTGGCGCTGGAAAGAACTTTACTGGCAGAGCAGGCGCGGCGCGCGCGGCTGCTCGAAGAGACCGAAAAGTTACAGACCACGCTACTAAACTCTATCTCCCACGATTTACGCACGCCGCTGGCGACTATTACCGGCGCCTTGAGCAGCTTGCGGGACGACGCAGACCTGCTGTCGGCCGCCGCGCAGCATGAGCTGGTGCACACCGCCTGGGAGCAGGCATTGCGCCTAAACCGGCTGGTGGGCAACTTACTGGACATGACGCGCCTGGAGTCTGGTGCCATAAAGGTGGTTTGCCACCCCTATGATGTGGAGGAACTGGTAGGAACGACACTGGCACAAATGCCGAACCGGTTGAAAGGGCGCCCGATCAAGCGGCACATTCCTCGCGGACCTTGCCGGCCTCGTCTTGCTGCTTGAGCCGGGCCTTGGACAGTTGCGTTGACGCGGTGGAGACTTCCCGATTCAGCTTGCCCAGAGACGCGGTGCCCAGATCCCCCGTGGTGGAGGAGAACGCGCCCGACATGTCCTTCCCGAGGGTGGTGCCGACATTCTTGCCGGCACCTTTGAAGGATTTCCCGAAGCGTTTCGATCCTTCAGCCCCTGCGGACTGGACTTCCTTGTTGACTCTCGATTTGAACCCGGTCATGACCGGGAAGATCGAAATATGTCCTGACCCGACCTCTGAGGACATTCCAG
>JBHIWP010000442.1:0-4600 GCA_041987425.1 Promineifilaceae bacterium (SeqCode)
AGGGCACTTCCTGGGGCATCAACGCCCGCGTCCTGGCCATCCCGCCGCTGACGGTTGCCCTGCAAGACGCACCGCTGCCTAAAGCCGCCGCGCCCCAACCCCAGGCCGATTTCCAGGCCGCTGCCCGCCAGATTCAGCCCGTGCCGCCCGATTCCCAGTTCCACGCCGCCCCGCCGCCGCTGGAAGAGTGGGTCGGCCGTACCGAACTGCTGGAAGGCCTCACCCGCGATTACACCGACCCCGACCGCCGCGTCACCGGCCTCATCGGCTTCGGCGGCGAAGGCAAATCCAGCCTCGCCCGCCGCTGGGTCGATTCGTTGAGCGATTTGGCAAATCGCCCTACAGGTATCTTCTGGTGGGGCTTCTACGACAATCAAAACGTCGATGAATTTTTCGAGACGGCGCTGGACTTCATCAGCGGCGGGCAGATTGATCCCACGCGGATGCGCTCCAGCAGCGTCCGGGCGCAGGTGATTGCTGCCATGTTGGCGAACGGCCGTTACCTCTTCGTTCTCGACGGGCTGGAGGTGCTTCAGCGGCAGGAGGGCGACGACTACGGCCTGCTGTCCAGCCCCGATTTGCAAACCTTCCTGGAGCTGTTTGCTGCGCCGGGGCACAGCAGCTTTTGCCTGATCACCAGCCGCGCCCCTCTGCTGGATTTAATGGCCTATACCAGCTACACCCACCGGGACGTTGGCCCTGTATCGACAGAAGACGGCCGTGTTTTACTACGCGAATTGGGCGTGACCGGAGCAGACGCCGACCTGGACCAGCTGGTCACCCAATGGGACGGCCACGCCCTGACGCTCTCGCTGCTGGGCAGCTACCTCAAATGGCGGCACGCTGGGAACGTGGCCTTTGCCCATGAATTCGACATTGTAGGGTCAAGGCGCGCCTTGACCCTACCGGAGGACGCGCCCGATGAAGCCCGCCAGCGCTACGCCCACGTCCATCGCGTCCTGCGCCGCTACGACGAGCACCTCACCGACGCCGAACGCGCCTTCATGACCCTGTTCAGCGCCTTCCGCACACCCGTTGCGCCAGACGCCTTCGCCCGCGTGTTTCGTGCCCCGCCGGAACCGGATGTTGGCAGGGGCGAAACGGTGATTCGCCCCAGTGGGCAAGCCGACGGCTTGCCCCTACAGATGGTGTTGGCCGACATGGATGACGCTGAATTTGATGCCCTGCTGGCCCGGCTGGTAGGCTACCGGCTGCTGCGCCACAATGAAACGGCCGACACCTACACCACCCACCCCCTGGTGCGCAGCCATTACCTGGCGCTGCTGACGCACAGCGGGCAGGCCGAACAAACCCACGACCAGCTCAAAGATTACTACCTGGCGCTGGCTGGCGACACGCCCCACCACCCCACGCTGGCCGACCTGGCCCCGCTGATTGAGGTGGTTTACCATGCCTGCCGCGCCGGGGCGTATGATGAAGCTTTGAGTATTCATTGGCAACGAGTTTATCAAACAACAAATCGTGTCATCATTCATCAATTGGGCGCATATGAAACTAATTTGGCAATCTTGCAGCAATTTTTCCCAGACCGGGACATTAATCAGGCACCCTTAGTTAGTCAGGCCAACACTAAAAGTTGGATATTGAATACGGTGGGGCTATGTTTGATGAGTTTGGGGCGGCTGGTAACGGCCGTTCCCTTCTACGAACGCCGCATACAAATGAGCCTGAGCATCGAAGACTGGCGCGAAGGTAGCATCGGCTACCAAAACCTGGCGGAGCTGAACGCCCACCTGGGGCGGCTGGCCGCCAGCGCCACCGCCGCCGAGGAAGCCCTCACCCTGGCCCGCCGCGCCGAGAATAAGCAGGCTGAGCTCTATTTGCTGGCTTATCAAGCCTGGGCAGAACACATGCGCGGGCGGGTGGATGAAGCCAGCGCCGCCTTCCAGCAAGCCGAAGCGCGGGAACGGGAAAATGACAGCAGCAAACAGTACCTTTACAGTCTGCGCGGCATCCGGCATGCGGAGCATTTGCGGCGGGTGGGGCAGGCAGACTATGCGCGGCGGGTCACGGCCGCCAACCTGACGATCTGTGAACGCAATCGCTGGCCCGACGACACCAGCCGCTGCCACCACGTCCTAGGGGAGCTGGATGCAGATGAGGGGAACCACCCCACCGCCCACGACCATTTCGACACCGCTCTCACCATCGGACGCTCTATTTCCCGTCGCGACATCCTCATCGAAGCGCTGCTGGCGCGGGGGCGCTGGGTGGCAAAAATACACGGTAGGGGTTTGCCGGTGGCAAACCCGGGGCAATCCATCGAATTGCCCCTCCAGCAAGCCTTCTCTGACCTGCGCGAAGCCCTCGGCTACGCCACGGACGGCGGCTACCGCATCTACGAAGCCGACATTCGCATCGCCCTCGCCTGGGCGCAC
The DNA here is from genome assembly GCA_041987425.1 of Promineifilaceae bacterium (SeqCode). Lineage (GTDB taxonomy): Bacteria > Chloroflexota > Anaerolineae > Promineifilales > Promineifilaceae > Leptofilum. The sequence continues at coordinate 2,400 of JBHIWP010000442.1, forward strand.
CTGGCCAGCGGCAGTCCCACCGCCGCCCGCCAAGAGGCCACCCGCGCCCAAACCATGTCCGCAGACATGGGCTACCACTGGGGCCAGGTAGACGCCGCCGAAGTGCTGGCACTTCTGTAGGTCAATTTTGCAAAATTGACCAATGGGCCTGTACTGCGCGGAGAGAATCCGCGGCTACACCACCGCCTCCCAATTGTCATTTCGACCAAAGGGAGAAATCCCTATGGTGATCCATTGTCTCGAAGCCTACGAAGTTTAGAGGGATTTCTCGCCAAAAAGCGGCTCGAAATGACATATTTAGATTGCGACTTCAATCGTCTGTCGCATCTGCACCGTGAGTACCGCCGCCAGCCCCAACGAGAACAGATACGCCGCGCCGTAAATCGTGAGGAAGCCGCTGTCCAGCGTGTATACCAGCACCAGAAAAATGAGAAAGAACAGGAGCTGAACGGCCGTCCACTCCCTTAACGCCCTCAATCGCTCCAAATTCGTGCCCTGCCGCCGGGCCAGCAGCGCCAGACCCCAAAAGTAGGCGGCGAAAAAGAGATTTTCCAGCGGCAGCAGCAAATCGCTAAACCATTGCGGCGGCGTAACGCCTGCCCACAAATTGACATAACTATTCAGCGGCCACAATACAGGCACGCCATTGAACCAGATGAGCAGGTCCCGCACACGGTGCAGCAGCGTGCCGATGCCCAGGCCAAGACCGAGGTTGGCGAGGAACGGCCGTTTCGCCACCATCGCCGCCACCTGGAAAATAAGCACCAGCCCCAGCGCAAAAAACAAACTGTGCGTCAGCGTGCGGTGCAGCCCTTCGGTCGAGGCGCCGGTCACCGTGGCTACCCCCACTGCAAAATTATCAAAATCCGGCAAAAAGCTCCCCAGCACAATGCCCAACGCCAGCCCCTCGCGGCCCGGCGTCCAGCGGCCTATTGCCACGCCAACCAACCCATGAATGCCTGCCTGTGCCATGTCACCCTCCTCTTTTGCCCTATCAAAATCAGTACCTGGAGCCATTGTCATTGTAAACCACCCTGCAGGTGATTGTCATGTAGGTCAATTTTGCAAAATTGACCGATGGATCGGTCTGGCGCGGAAAGAATCCGCGGCTACTGTGTTACAATCCGCCTTATTTTCCACAAGAAGCGAGCGGATAATGGCAAATGAAGCGTATGATGTGATTGTAATTGGCTCGGGGGCTGGTGGGATGAGTACGGCCGTTCCCCTGGCCCAGGCGGGCAAAAAAGTGCTCGTCCTGGAACAGCACGATGTCCCTGGCGGCTGGACTCATTCCTTCACTTTAGAGGGCTACAAATTTAGCCCCGGCGTACACTACATCGGCGGGCTAGGCCCCGGCGGCTCCATGCGCCGCATCTACGAAGGGCTCGGCATCTCCGCCGATATCGCCTTCTGTGAAATCAATCCAGACGGCTTCGACCACGTTTTCATCGGTGACGAGCGCTTCGACATCCCCAAAGGGCGTGAAGCGTTTGCCGCCCGGCTCAAAGCGCGCTTCCCTCACGAAGCCAGCGGCATCGACGGCTATCTGAATATGTGCCAGCAGCTTATGGATGAAGTACGTTTGCTGGGCCACGTGCGTGGTCTGGGCGACGCCGTGCGCCTGCCCTGGCGCGCCCGCCACATTTTGCGCTGGGCTACCCGCAGCGGGGCCGACCTCATCAACAATTTTGTCACCGACCCGGTGCTGCGAGCCATCCTTTCCGCCCAATCTGGCGACCACGGCCTGCCGCCTTCGCAGGTTTCTGCGCCGCTGCACGCGGGCGTGACCCATCACTATTTCGACGGCGGTTACTACCCCGTTGGCGGCGCTTTTGCCATCCCGCGCGCCTTTGCCCGCGCCCTTAAGCGCGCCGGGGGTGAGCTGCGCCTGCAAACCCGCGTTGAGCGCATCTTGCTGAATGAGGACCGGCAGGTACGCGGCGTCCGGCTTATGGATGGCACGGAAATTGCTGCCCAGCACGTCGTCAGCAATGCGGACCCGGAAGTGACGTTTGGCCAGCTCATCGGCCGAGAACATCTAAGCCGCAGACTGGGGCGCAAGCTGGATAGGGTGACCTACTCCACCTCCGCCCTCAGCCTGTTCATGGCTGTGGATATGGACTTGCGCGCTGCCGGGCTGGATTCCGGCAACTATTGGTTCTATAACCACAGCGACGTGGATGGCATTTACCAGGATGGTC
>JBHIWP010000443.1:0-4598 GCA_041987425.1 Promineifilaceae bacterium (SeqCode)
CGGTGGAATATTTGACGGCCATGCTTTCGGTGGAGCGCGACAACACGGACAAGGTGCGCCGCTACTTTGCCGAGGCGAAAAACCTGGGCATCGACGTAGCCCCGCCGGACATCAACGTTTCTGGCCTGGACTTTACGATTGACGATGATGAAGAACGGCCGCTTATCCGCTTTGGTCTGGGCGCCATCAAAAATGCCGGGGCCGCCGCCCTCATGACCATCATTGAGGAACGCGAAGCCAACGGGCCGTTCAAGAACCTGCAAGATCTGTGCGAGCGGGTTGATTTGAAGCGCGTGGGCAAACGGCCGCTTGAATACATGGCTAAAGCGCGCGTCTTCGACGCCTGGGGCACGCCAATACAGTTCATAGATGCGCTGGACAGAATCGTCAATTACAGCAGCAACGAACACGCGGCGGCATCCACCGGGCAGATGAGCCTGTTTGGCGGCGGCGCCAGCACCCCCGCGCTGAAAGTAGCCGTTGACCTGCTGCACGACCTCAAAACCATCCAGCCTGTTAAGCACAAAGAGCTGTTGGAATGGGAAAAAGAAGCCCTGGGCGTGCACGTGTCGGAACATCCGCTGGAACGGCCGCTTGCCATGCTGCAATCTCGCACCAGCGCCACCATCACTGACATTGACCGCAACTGGAACGGCAAGCAGGTACGGCTGGCTGGCATGATCAGCACGCTGCGCACGCTCACCACCAAGAAGGGCGACCCTATGGCCTTTGCCACGCTAGAAGACCTTGACGGCAAGATGGATTTGGTGCTGTTCCCCCGCACCTGGCTCGCCTGCCGCGACAGCGTAACGGTAGACCAGGTGATGCTGGTAACGGGCAAAGTGCAGGTCAAAGGGGAAGACATTAACCTGATCGTCGATCGCGTGGAAACCAACCTGCAAATCGCCCAGGACGCAGACTCAGTCCGGCAGGCCCCTAAAACGCGCAAGTCCAAAACGGCCGTTCCCACACACACCAATGGCAATGGAAACGGAAACGGTGCCGTCAGCGCACCACCGCCTGCTTTTGCTGAGCCAGTAGCTGCACCACAGACGAACATGGCCACAGCAGATACGGCCGTTTCCCCAACCAGCCATATCCCCCCACCGCCGCCCAACTTCGACGAGGATTCGCAAGCGGCCCCTACTGCTCAACCTGCCAGCGCCGCACCCGCTGCACAAGTGCAAGCCAACGGCAACGGCGCCCCAGAGGTCAGCGCACCTCTCGTCAGTCCCGCACCCACGCGCCAGACTAACGGTATACACAAAATGGTGATTGTAGAAGTGCGCCCGGTGGGCAACTGGCAAGAAGCCTGCCGCAGAGCGCTGCGCAAGGTGAACGAATATGAGGGGGAAGACGGCGTCACAATTGTGATAAGTGGCCAGAACTTAAAGATGGAGTTCCCGAACGGCCGTACCCGCAGCTGCCCCGAACTTCTGGAAACGCTGCGCACCATCCCCGGCATCGCCAAAGTTTCCAGCCAATAAGTTAGCATATTGCAAACACAAAGTTGATCTAATATTTGCAATATGCTAATATCTTCCGATGTATCATGTTACCTACGTGAAGCAGGCGCAGCGTAGCCTACGGAAACTACCAAAAGATATCTCTAGGCGCATTCAAGAAAAGCTATTCATTATTTCCCAGGATCCCTACGGCCGTCACAATAACGTGACAAAACTTAAAAAACGAGAGGAATTTCGTTTAAGAGTAGGCGATTGGCGCGTTATTTATGAGATTCATGACGGTGAATTGCTTATTCTCGTCATAAAAATTGCTCCCAGAGGAAGCGCATACTGATGAAAAAAGTGCAATTAATTCTAAAAGAAGGTCGCCCTGAATATGCGGTCGTTCCTTATGAACTGTATGAACAGCTAGTTGAAGATGCGGAAACGCTGCAAGACATTCGTGACATTGACGAAATCAAAGCTCGTATTGAACGTGGCGAAGAAGAACTGATTCCAGCCCATGTGCCCTATGCCATCATGGATGGCGAAAATCCAGTGAAAGTGTGGCGCGAGTATCGTGGCCTGACGCAGCAGCAGCTGGCCGAAGCGGCAGGGATTAGTGCCGCTTACCTCTCTCAAATTGAAACTGGCAAGCGCAAGGGCAAAACGGCCGTTCTCCAGGCCATCGCCCGTACCATGAATTTAGACCTGGATGATGTGGTCTACAATCCCCCACCAGATGAGGAAAATGTAATTGAGTAATTAGGTAATTATGTCAATTACTCAGTTACCCAATTACCCAGTTACTTCCCTACCCCCGCCAGCCAATCCTTCACTTCCTGCACTTTCCCATGGCCAATCGCAATAAAAGTATCCAGGCTTTCTCGGCCGTACTCTTTAGCCATGGTACTGTCACCCCGGGTGGCCGTTTCCCGCGCCAGGCCAAACAAAGCCACCGCCACCAGCTCCTGGCTTTGCAAGATGCGAGCCAGGCGGAATAGTTCCTGGAACGTTTCGTGGGCAACGGCCGTTTCTCCGGCCTGAATCTGGTGCTCACCCCACTCGCTCAGCACCCGCGCCATCTGCCAGCGGTGGCCGATGCCTTGCGCCAATGTCAGTGCCTCCTGCCAATATGCCGCTGCCTGCTCTGGCAAATCTTGCGCTACAGCGATGTCGGCCAACGTGCGCAGCAGCAAGATCACTCGCTCCTGCTGCCCCACCTGCCGGGCCAAAGCCAAAGATTGCTCAAAATAGCTGCGAGCCTGCTGCATGTCTCCTTGTTCTTGGGCCAAAATCCCCAGGCCCCACAGCATGCCGCTCTGGCCCTTTGCATCCGGCGCTTCCTCATCCATCACCTCGATAAGCGCCAGCCCTTCTTCATAAAATGCTTCGGCGCGAGCAAAGTCTCCCCGCACATACGCCTGCACACCTAAACCGCGCAAAAAATTGCTTACGATACCACCATGCCCCAGCGTTTTAGCCAGCTCCAGACCTTCCTTGTAATATGCATCGGCCAATACATAGTCGCCTCGTCTGGCAGCAAGCACACCCAATGCCCGCAGCAGGTGGCTCAACTCCTCTTCAGCTTCCAGCGAACGCGCCAGCTCCAGCGCTGCCTCAAACCGGGCTTCGGCCTCAATGTATTCGCCCTGCCGCTGGGCCAACCGCCCCTGGTAATGACTCATTTTCATCTGAAGCATCGGGTCCTCTTGTTGGGCAACGGCCGTTTCTATCCGCCGCAAATAATCCGCCGCCACGTCATAAAGTCCCTTGGCCTCCCAAAACAGATAGAATGCCAACACCCCGCCGACAAATTCGGCCGTTTGGGCCAATTCCTCTGCAAGCTGCAGCGCCGTTAGGACGTTTTTCTGCTCCAGGTCCAGGGCAGCAAACTCGTGCCTGTGCTGTTGGGCAAACGTAACAAAATAATGAATAAAGCGGCGCTGTACGGCCGTATCCTCTCCCAGCTGCTGGTCAGCGTAGTCCCTTAGCAGCAAGTGCAGACGATAGCGATTAGGCTGCTTGCCAGCCGTCTCACGCCCTGCCTGCACCAGCGAAAGCGCATACAGCTTTCGCAAATAATCCTGTGCTCTATCATGCGACAAATCAGCCACTACGGCCGCCGCTTCACTGCTAAAATCATCTCCGGCAAAAACGCTTAAGGCCGCAAAATATTGCTGCTGCTGAGGCTCCAAATGCTGGAAGCTGGTGTTAAAAGAGAGGCGCACGCTCTGGTCTTCACTTTCTAGCTCAGCCAGACGCCGTCGCTCCTGCCGTACCCGCTGCACAAATTCGGCCGTAGACCAGCCCGGTTCATACGCCAGGCGGCCTGCAGCAATGGCTACAGCCAATGGCAGATGCCCCAGTAAGTTCGCAAGCGTGAGGAACAACGGCCGTTCCGCTTCTACCCGCTCCTGACCCAAAACCTGAGCAAATAAGGCAACAGCCTCCTTGCCATCACCGCCAAACGGCCCCAGTACCAAACGCGCCGCGCCGCGCGTCACTGCCAGATCGTGCCTTCGCGTGGTAACGAGCACGGCACAGGAACCAGTTGGTGGCAGCAATGGCTTCACCTGCTCGCTGCTTTGCGCGTTATCCAGCACAATCAGCGCTCGCTTGTTGGCCAGCAGCTCCCTCACAATGCGGCTGCGGCTATCCAAATCCCCATATTGGCGCACGTCCAGGTCATAGGCGCTGGCAAACGTGCTCAAAATCGACATCGTGTCTGAGGTATCGACCCGCGCCCACAGCACCCCATCAGGAAACACGCGCCGGAGCTGATAGGCCAGATGAGCCGCCAGCGCCGTTTTGCCCACGCCACCCATCCCCTGAATGCTATAGATAGTAGCGTGTTCGCCTGCCAAAAGCGTCGCTTTCAGCTGCTCAAGCTCTGCCTCACGGCCCACAAAATACGGCAAATGGGCCATCGCCTGAAACGGTGCGGGGGATTCTTGTTTTGATTCCGGCCTTTGCTCCCAGTGGGAGAGCAATCTAGCCAATGTCTCATCTGGCTTCTGCTGCAGGTCGCGCCGCAGTTCAGCAATCGTAGGGTGACCCGCAGATTGAAGTAGCTGGGAAGCTTCTGTTTCGCTAAGGTGGAGAACGGCCGTTAGCCGCACCAAATCATTTACTGTCCGCGGTCGCCGCACG
>JBHIWP010000444.1:0-4580 GCA_041987425.1 Promineifilaceae bacterium (SeqCode)
CAGTGGCAATACGTTTGGCGTATTGCAATGCGCGCAGTGTGCCGCGATGCACGTCAGAAAGGGGCACAATCACAACATTGGCCACATCCACCAGGTCGGCCTCGCAAAAGCCCCTTGTGCTTAACGCCTGAGCCACCGCCTGGTAATGTTTGTTAATCTTGTCGAAAATGATCACCAGCAGCGGGATAGCCAGGGCAACAAGCCAGGCGCCATCCAAGAACTTGGTGGCCGCCAAAATGATGAAAACCACGCCAGTGGTAACGGCACCGACTAGATTAAGCCCCTTTTTCCAGCGCCAGGAAGCTTCATAGTGAATTGTGGTATCGCCAGTATCGGCCGTTTCACCCGGCTTTAGCTGCCCAATTTTATTCATTAGCTGCGACATGCCAGCCTGTGACAGGGTAAAGCTCATCATGACCCCCAATGCATAAAGCGGCAGCATAGCAATTTCATCCGCCTGGAAGATGAGCACAATAGCCGATGAAACGATTGCCAGCACCACAATGCCCGAACTAAAAACCAGCCGGTCGCCTCGGTTCTGCATCCAGCGCGGCAAAAAGCCATCCTGCGCCAGAAAAGAGCTCAATCTGGGAAAGTCCTGGTAGCCGGTGTTAGCCGCCAGAAACAGAATGAGGGCGGTAAAGAGCTGCACCCAATAATAAAGGAAGCCCGTACCGGCAATCTGGCGGGTCATTTGCGACAATACACTTTCACCATGTCCGGCCGGTATCAAATGCATGCGGGTAGAGAGAAAGGTAATGCCCACAAACAGAGACATGGCCATGATGCCCATCGCCACCATTGTTTTGGCTGCATTTTTGGCCTCTGGGGGCTGAAAGGCCCTCACACCGTTGCTGATAGCCTCGATGCCCGTTAATGCCGTGCAGCCGCCAGCAAACGCGCGCAGCAGCAGCCAGATGTAAGCAAAACCTACCAGCGAGGTGGTAGCAGGAACGGTGTCATGGAAAGAAGGCAGCGGAGCCAGCCCAAACAGACCCGCAGAACGGGCAAGGCCCAGGCCAATAGTAAAAAGCACCCCACCCACGAAAGCATAGGTCGGCAGGGCAAAAATGGTGCCGCTTTCGCGCACGCCGCGCAGGTTAATCCAGGTGATGAGGGCAATGGCTGCCAGGGCAATCAGTACGCGAAATTCAAACACCTCAGGTACGGCCGAAGTTAACGCCCGTACTCCAGCAGAAACAGACACCGAAACCGTCAAAATATAGTCGATAAGCAAAGCTGCCCCCGCCAATAGCGAGGGATATTTACCCAAATTGTCTTTGGCAACGGTATAAGCACCACCGCCATCCGGGTAGTGCAAAATCGTCTGGATATAGCTGAAAACCACCATCAAAACCAGCGCAGCCACGCCCAGGGCAATGGGCCACGTCAGCGCCAGGGCGCCGCTGCCCAGCACGATCAAGACGCTCATAATTGCTTCGGTAGCATACGCATTGCTGCTGATGGGATCAGAAGCAAAGACAGCCAGGGCGCGAATTTTATCTAGCCGCTCGTGAACCTCCCTGCTTGTGGGAAATGGTTTACCAATCAATGTTCTCTTAATGTCAGGAATAGCCATTAACTATCGCTCCAATTCTTTTTAGTAAGGCAACAAAAAACACCCTCGACATGGGTGTTCCCTTTCACCGAAGAATATCAGCTTATTGGTCAAGAAATGATTTAGACTAAAGGGTGGGGCATCAAGAAAACATCAAGACGGAGCCATACGGTAGAAAAATCTGAGCTGTATCCTGTCCCTACCCCCCAGGCCACCCGGACGCGTTGGAACACGATAAAACAAGCGCAACGACACTCATATTAAATCCCCACTTTCGGAAAGAAGCTGGTTTCTCTTGATACTTTCTGTATGTATCCAGCAGTATTCTAAACCCCGCCTTGACATCTTTCTCGGTATAGTCAAATTACATATTTTTAAACCGTGGAGGCATCAAATGCTAACAGATTTTTTGCTGCTGCTGTTGGTGGCGGCTTTGTTCTTGGGCAGTGCAGGCTTCGTTTCGGCCTGTAGCAAGCTGGCAGGAGAAGAATTATGAGCTGGGTGTATGAAATCACGGCCGTTCTGTTGCTGCTCTTGCTCGTCTATTTATTCGTGGCCCTTCTCAAACCGGAGTGGTTTTAACAATGAATGCAGTTATTTACGTTTCAATCTACCTGGCACTCTTGCTGCTGCTTGCCTGGCCCGTGGGCATTTATATGGCCCGTATTTATGAAGGTAATTTGCCCCGGGCGGCACGGCCGTTTCGTTCGGTGGAACGCCTTTTTTACCGATTAGCAGGGGTAGACGCAGGCCAGGAAATGACCTGGCAGCAGTACGCCCTGGCGCTGCTGCTGTTCAACGCAGCCGGCCTGCTAACCGTCTATTTTTTGCTCCGCAGCCAGGCCTGGCTGCCACTTAATCCAGATGGAATGGCGGCCGTTTCGCCAACGCTGGCGCTGAATACGGCTGTTTCTTTCGCCTCTAATACCAACTGGCAATTCTATGGCGGCGAAACCACGATGAGCTACCTGTCTCAGATGCTCGGGCTGGCCGTGCAGAATTTTCTTTCGGCTGCAAGCGGCATGGCGGTTCTGGTCGCTCTCATTCGTGGCCTCAGCCGCCAAAAGACGAATACGCTGGGCAGTTTTTGGGTGGACATGACCCGCAGCGTCCTCTACATTTTGCTTCCCTTATCCCTGGTGCTGGCTTTATTCCTTGTTTCACAGGGCGTCGTTCAGACATTTGCCGGGGCGGAGACGGCCGTTCTGCTAGACCCTACCACGACAAGCGACGGCGCCAGCGTGACCCACCAAACCATTGCCAGCGGACCGGCAGCATCGCAGATTGCTATCAAGCAGCTGGGCACCAACGGCGGCGGCTTCTTTAACGTCAACTCCGCTCATCCACTAGAAAACCCCACGCCGCTGAGCAACCTGGTCCAGATGCTGGCCATCTTGCTAATCCCGGCCGCCCTATGCTTTACCCTTGGCGAAATGATTGGCAGCCGGCGACAGGGGCTGGCCCTGCTGGCGGTGATGGTGATTATCTTTATAGCCTTTGTGGGAACGGCCGTTTACGCCGAACAACAGGGCAACCCGCGCCTGGCTGAACTGGGCATCAATCAGGCAGAAGGCAATATGGAAGGCAAGGAAGTGCGCTTTGGTGTCGTGAGTTCGGCGCTGTGGGCCACGGCGACCACAGCCGCCTCCAATGGCTCTGTTAATGCCATGCACGATGCCTTTACGCCACTGGGTGGGCTGGTTCCCATGCTGCTAATGCAGCTGGGCGAGGTCATCTTTGGCGGAGTCGGCTCCGGACTATATGGACTGGTGGCTTATGCCATCGTCGCCGTCTTTGTCGCCGGGCTGATGGTGGGCCGAACGCCGGAATATCTGGGCAAGAAGATCGAGGTGTTTGAGATGAAGATGGCCACACTGATCATCCTGATTCCACCGCTGGTGGTCCTGATGGGAACGGCCGTAGCTGCGGCAACTGCCGCCGGACAAAGCGGCGCAACGAACCCCGGCCCGCATGGCTTCAGTCAAAAACTGTATGCCTTTAGCTCACAAGGAAACAACAACGGCAGCGCCTTTGCCGGGATTAATGGGAGCCATCCCTTTTATCCCGTTAGTGGTGCCGTGGTCATGTTCATGGCTCGCTACTGGCTAATGATTCCCATCCTGGCCATTGCCGGTGCACTGGCACGCAAACAAGTTGTGCCCAGAAGTGAGGGCACCGTGCCTACGGATTCAATGCTTTTTGTTGGGTGGTTGATTGTTATTGTTTTATTGGTAGGCGCACTGGCCTTCCTGCCGGCGTTGGCCCTGGGGCCAATCGCCGAACAATTGCTTTTGTAGGTGATATTCCATGACGACAGAACAGGCTCTCTATCGTCGCGCCTTGAGCGACGCGATTATCAAACTCAATCCTCGCCACCTGGTCCGCAACCCGGTGATGTTTATTGTAGAAGTTGCCAGCATGCTGCTAACGGTGCTGTTCATCTTGTCACTGTTGGGTGATACGGCCGTTGCCGACACGCCCGCTTTTACCGGGGCAATTGCCGCCTGGCTCTGGTTTACCGTGCTCTTTGCCAACTTTGCCGAGGCCTTGGCCGAGGGGCGCGGCAAGGCTCAGGCCGAGGCACTGCGCCGCAACCGCACCGATACGCCGGCCAAAAAGCTGCGACAGGCCGATCCGCACGCCCCCACGATTAGCATCGCCTCCACCGAGCTGCGCCAGGGAGATTTTGTCCTTGTCGAAGCGAACGACATAATTCCGGCGGACGGTGAAGTGGTGATGGGCATTGCGGCTATTGATGAAAGCGCTATAACTGGGGAAAGTGCCCCGGTCATCCGCGAGTCGGGCGGCGACCGCAGTGCCGTTACCGGCGGCACCCGCGTCATTTCAGACTGGCTGGTGGTGCAAATTACCAGCAACCCCGGCGAGGGCTTTCTAGACCGCATGATCAGCCTGGTGGAAGGTGCCAAACGGCAAAAAACGCCCAATGAGATCGCCCTAACCATTTTGCTAGCCGGGTTCACCCTGGTTTTCCTGGTGGTGACGGCCACCTTGCGGCCGTTTT
>JBHIWP010000445.1:0-4567 GCA_041987425.1 Promineifilaceae bacterium (SeqCode)
GCGCCGGTGGAGCGGATTACGGCGCCTTCCGTGCCGGTGCCATTTAGCACCGCGCTAATGGATGGCGTGGTGCCCACGGTGGCGCTCATCCAGCAAAAAATTGAGGAGCTGCTGGCTTTTTAGCAGGCAAGGCCCAAACGCTGCCGCAATTAAAGGTGCGAAAAAACGCGAAATCACTCCTGATAATTTTCTAAAATGCCTCTCGCGGCTGCGAGCACCTGCGCTCGCAGCCACGCTGGAGCTATCACCTGCGCTGCTGTGCCCAATCCCAGGACCATTGCCAGGGCTTGCTCTGCCTGTTCAAAGATCACCGCAACCCTCTGCCAGCCGCTGGTATCTGGCTCTGACTGCACGTTGATGGGCACATTCCAAATGCTGGACAGGATGGGCAAGAATCTAGACTTAATTTTGAGCACAGCCTCAAGCTGCGGCAGGCTGGCGACATAGTCGGCGGACCATGCCTGCCAAAAAGCCCCGAGGTCAATATTAGTTGCTCGCTTGAATCTGACATCGGTCAATACGGCCGTTTCTAGCCGGGATACGCGATATACTCTCATGCCATCGTCTGTATCTGCCACCAGGTACCACACGGCCGCCTTGGCTACCAGGCCATAGGGCTTTACCACGCGTTCACTCACGTTTTTTGTTGGACGACGATACTTTATTTGCAGTTCCTGGTCTTGCCAGACGGCTGCTTGCACAACCGGCAAAAGCGGTACGGATTCATCACTTTGAAACCAGGCCGCTGCGTCCAGGTGCAGCCGCTGCCGCACAAATTCTGCCTGCGCCTGGTGCTGGCTAGGCAGGGCGCTGGTGAGTTTGAGAACGGCCGTTTGCAGCGATTGCCCACCACCCAATTCGGCCATTGGGCCTGGGAGCGTCATCATGAACAGCGCCTTCACCTCATCTTCGTGCAGTCCCGTTAGCGTGGTGCGGTAGCTGTCCAGCAGGGCATACCCGCCGCCAGGGCCGCCGTTGGCATAAATGGGCACCCCCGCCGCGCTCAAAACATCAACATCCCGGTAAATCGTACGTGGTGTTACGCCTAGCTCGTTGGCCAGGGAAACGGCCGTCATCTGTCCGCGCGTTTGCAACAGCATCATCAGGGCTAACAATCGGTCTGCTCTCATTAAATTTTGACTTCCTTTTTGATGACTGACAGAAGATGTCAGTCATTGCCTTTATTATACAACGTGTCAATTCAAATAATGCAAAGAAAACGAGGTGATTAAATGAAAACGAACGAAATGACCAGACTTTTTGTTGATGATGGCGGCAAAATGAACGAGAAGCTGCCAGTTGTGTTTTTGCACTCGCTGGCGGGGAACACGCAGCAATGGGCGGCGCAGCTGCGACACGTGCGGCAAACGCGGCGGGCCATTGCGCTTGATTTGCCCGGGCATGGACAGTCGACTAGGGCAAATGCCAATTTTTCCATCGAGTCGATGGCCGAAGCTGTGCACGTAACGCTTGCTGAATTAGATATTGAGCGGTTTATTTTAGTGGGGCACAGCATGGCCGGCAGCGTGGCGGTGGCTTACGCTGGCGCTTATCCGCAGCAGGTTGCAGGCTTGCTGCTAGTAGATCCATCTGGCGATTCAACACAGCTGCCAGCAGAGCAGGTAGAGGGGATTTTAGCTGCAATTCGCTCCCTAGAGTCTGGCTTTGTCATCGCTGAGTATTGGGACCAGATTGTTACTGGCGCCACGGAAGAAACAAAAGCGCAGGTTTTAGCTGATTTGAAGCAGACGGAACTGGCAACGGTGGCAGGCGTTATGCAAGAATTGTTTCGCTACAATCCACTGCCAGCACTGCAAGCCTACATGGGACCCCGCCTTTCTGTGATCACGCCCATTAATCAGGTGCCAACGGCCTTGCACAACATAGTCCCAGACCTGCCGCATAGGCTAGTTGAAGTCACCAGCCATTGGCTGCATCTCGATAAACCGAAGCAGTTTAATAAAATTTTGGATGAGTTTGTCTATGAGATTGAGAGCTAGCTGTAAAGTTGACATTAGTACGCAGATTAGTGCCAAGTTGCCTGCGCTAATCTGCGCTTTTACGGCCGTTTTTGCCACAACGTAAACAAATAAAGCGGCGCGCCCACCAGCTCCGAAGCCCGCTTGACGAAGAACAACATGAGCGAGAGGGTAACGGCCTGGACGTTTGATAAACCAGCACCAGCAAAGAGCATGGGAGCAATTAGTTCCCGCACGCCCAGGCCGCTAAAAGAAGGTGCCAGAAGGGCAATCGACATTACTGGCACGACGCCCATCAGGTACCAGTAGCTAATGTTGAGCTGAAGTCCACGGGCAACGGCCGTCCATTGCCCGATGAGCAAAAAGTTGAATAGCAGAGAGATGAACAGTGCCTGCAGCAAGGAGCTTGTGGGCAGGGCTTGCAGCGTGGCAACCAGCTTTAGAAACGGCCGTGCCACCTTTTGTGGCAGCCGGTTCAACAGCCTCTCTAAAATGGGAAACCAGCGCCAGCCCCGCAGTAAGATGATGCCGCCGCCCAATCCGGCCAGGCAAACAGCCCCCACCTGCCACACAACCTGTGCCGGGAATACGCCCGGGTTCAGACCTAACACCAGTAGTCCAAGCAGAAACAGCCCCATCAGGCCAGTCAGCCGGTCTACGATTACGGTGCCTGCGGCCGTTGCTTGCGGCACGTCCTCGGCTACCTCAATGATGCGCACCACATCCCCGCCAAACCCGGAGGGCAGCACTCCATTAAAAAAAGCACCTACAAAATACAGCTTAATAAGCTGTGGCAGCGGCACAGTACTGCCAATGCCGTTGAGCAACAATGCCCAACGAAACGAGCGCAGCACTAGTCCGGCAAAGTTTAGGCCCACGGCCACAAAAAGCCAGTCCCATCGTGCCAGGCGAATGCCTTCGCCTATTTCACCCAAGGGCACCTGGGTAAACACGTAGGCCAGGCTCAGCAGCGTAACGCCCACTTTTATGAGGGTAACGATACGATTTTTGGTTTTTGTAGACCGTGCTGGGGTTATAATCTCAGAAGGTGTCATAGGTGAGGTAATTGAGCAACTGAGCAATTTAGTAATTACCCAATTACTAAATTACTCAACTGCAAATCTTTTACTTTAGAGGTAGCCCAAGTCGCGCAGGCGGTCTTCAATTTGCTTGTTTTCGGCCTCATTAAGGGCTTTAGATTCACGCAGCTCTTGTTCAGCATCAAAATATGTAATTTCTGGCTGCGCTTTGAAGAAATCCACTAATACGGCACCATCCATTTGCTCTGGCACGGCTTCACCCAGCAGGGCAAAAATAGTGGGCGCCACGTCAATAATATTGGCATTGATCGGCAGCTGGGCGTTTTGCTTGAACTGCGGTCCGTTGGCAATAATAATGCCTTCACGGCGGTGACAGCCGGAATCGCCCCGAATTTGCTCGGTGATAATCTTGCCGTTTGTGGCAAAGAGCGGATAGGCAATGATGTTGTAATCGTCCAGGACAAGGTGAATGTCTGGACCATTTTCGGTAAAAGGCCCGTGGTAAGTTTCTTCGCGCAAGATGATGTCGGTGATGAGGGAACGGCCGTTTTCATCCTTCAAATCTTGTAAAGCGTCAACAATATCTTGCCGGGTGCGTTTGTAGCTGGCCTGAGTCACAGTGCCGTGTGGCTCGCGCCCGGCCATATTCAGGTAGATTTGTCCCACATGCCCCATGCTGTAAGCCACCGTCTGGTTCCAGTCAACGTTGTCATAGTTGAGGAACTTGCCTAGCATTTGGTTGCGCGTATTCTTAGACACCTTGGTCGCCACATTTTGCAGGCCAATTTTCTCCACCAGACGATAAACCACAGCGGGCGACAGGCCGAGTCTAAACGCCAGCGCCTTCAATATCGTCATCGGAGACCGGTTTAGCTTTAGAAAGCCCTTCTTCATCAGGAAATTGTTCAGATTCACAATGCGGTGCAAAGGCCCAAACCCGTGATCGGACATGGTAATAACGTGAGCATCTTCTGGTAGCAATTCAAGCATCTGCCTCACATAGCTGTCTACCAGCTGATATCCGCCCAGAATTGCATTCTGATAGGCAGATGGTTCGTGGCGCGGGTGGCTGCTGTCCATAAGCCGCCACAATGCATGCATCATGATGTCCAGCGCAATAAAATGGACCATTAATACATCCACCGGTTCGTGTTTCATCAGATGAACGGCCCATTTGCCGTGCGCATGGATCAGGTCGTAAATGTCTTTGATATAGACTGCTTCGTTGCCCGCCTTGTACTGAACATTGGGCGAGACGCGGTAAGGCCCCAATTGGGCTTGATATTTGCTGATCAAATTTTGGGGATAGCAGATCGTGCCCTGCTTAGGGCTGAGAATGCCCGTAATCATAAAACCGTTGATCGGCTGGGGTGGGTAGGTAACAGGCACGTTGAGTACGCCCACCTTGTAGCCCATATTGGACAATATTTGCCACATAGTGGGCTTTTTGATGCGTGTGGAATTTACCAGCGAATAACTGGCCCCCGAGGGCTGAATAAAGTCAAACACGCCGTGCTTACCCGGGTTGCAGCCTGTCATAAAAGAAGG
>JBHIWP010000446.1:0-4554 GCA_041987425.1 Promineifilaceae bacterium (SeqCode)
CTGCCATTTTTTATCGTGAGCCAAAACGTGCGGGCCATTCTGCTGCAAACGCTCTTGGGGATTTTTACGCTGGGGGTGTTAGGCGTTCTAATTTTTATGCTTCCGTGGGGCATTTTAAGCTTTATTGCCATGCAATTTTACATGGCGGGGGAAGAGCCGTTTCGATTCTTATTGGGCACCGTTATTCCCCATGCGGTTATAGAGCTGCCCGTGCTGCTGCTCATTGGCGCGGCCGCCTTGCGCTGGCAAACCGTTACGTTTGCTCCGCTGCCCAATCGTTCGCTTAGCGAGATGTTTATCATTCGCGGGGCTGAATTTTGGCGCATCTTTTTGGGGCTGGGCCTGCCGCTGTTGGTGCTGGCAGCCCTGGCAGAAGCCTATATAACGCCCCAGGTACTGCGATGGGTGTATGGGGGCTAGCGGCGAGCCTGCTGGTAAACGGCCGTTAATGCCTGGGCAATCTGCTCTGTTATGACCTCATCTTTGTCTCGCTTGTTTACAAAAATCGGCTGGCCAAAGACCAGCCTCAGTCGAGCAAACGGAAAAGGGATTAGATAGTTGTCCCATCGGGGCAGTGCATAACCGGCTCTGGTGAAGCCGCCAAAAGGGATAATGGCTGCCTCTGCCTTACGCGCCAGGAATGAAGCCCCCGCCTTCGGTGTAAAGGCCGGGCCGTCTGGACCGTCTGGGGCTAAAAATGTGTCCTTGCCCGCCTTCATGGCGTCGATTATGCGCAGCACCGAACGCCCGGCGGCCATGGGGTTGCCCTGCATATCTACGCCAAAAGGTAAGGCCCCCAGCCCCATAGCAAATGAGGTTAAGATATCCCCGCGTGGATCGCCCCCAAGTGTGATAACGGTAAAATTCTCGCCGCCCAGAAACCGAGCCCCGTAGGTGACAAAAAGGGAAACCTGTTCATGCCAAAGGAGCCAGAGGAGCGGCCGTTTGCTGGCCCTCGCTTTTGAGATGTTGGCTCGCCCCTCAAGCTGCCAGCGGACTGTGCGGGCCAACAGGCGGTGATAAAGCGCCAGCATCCTGCCCTGAAACTGTAAACTTTGGTCGTTAAGCGTTGTTGTCATAGAAATTACGGGAAAGGTTTTTCATAGTAGTTGGCAGCGGCTTGCAGCGTGACGTGATGCAGCTGCTGCGTGAGGTGGGCAGTAACGGCCGTTACATCCGCATCCTTCTCTACAGTCAATGGTTCCCCAACCTGAATGGCGATTTTGCTGAATGGATAGGGCAGTACATAACGGTCCCACCGAGGCAGGCGGTAGGCGTGCCGGGCGTAGGCCCCAACGGGCAAAATGGTAGCGTCTGCCTTTTGGGCAATGTAGGTGATGCCTGGTTTTATCACGTAAGACGGGCCTTCTGGGCCGTCTGGGGTGATGTAGGCATCTCGCCCGGCCTTGACCTGCCGCACCAGCTGGGCCAGCCGCCGGGCCGTGGCCATGCTGGCATCACCGGCCAAATTCATTGGGAAGGGCGTGACGCCCAGCCTATTGGCAAATACGGTGAGCGCACCGCCGCGCCAATCATCGGGCAGAATTAGGACGATACGGCTCAAATCATATTGATTGGTAAAGAAACCAACCAGCATCATTGTCATGCCATGCCAGGCCGTGAAGATTAACGGCTGTTGCCGCGCCTGCGCCGCCTGCAGATGCTCCAGCCCAGTTACCTGAAAGCGGCTAAGACGGCTGGTGAGCCGCGCCCAGCCATACAGAGCCGTACCGCTGACGCCATCTTGCCAACTGTTTGCTGGATTATTCATTAAACTGGAGATAGCTTGCGCGGGCCAGGCCCCAGCCCAAATAAACCGTGTTCCAAAAGTGCCAGGCTTTGCCAAACGTGGCCCAGGCGATGGTGATGGCAAAGAGCAGCAGCAAAACAGAAATGCGCAGTCGCCCTTTGAAAACGCCTCGAAACGAGGGAAAGGGAATCCGGCTCACCATCAAAACACCACAAATAATCATGACGGGGATTAGCCAGTTGGCAGGCAGCGACAGTTTCAGGACGGTCATATCGGTGACGACGGCCAGCGCCAGGGTTGCCCCCGCTGAGGAAATTGTCAGCCCGGCAGAGTCACCGCGTCCGCTGGCTTTCGGCGGCAGCAAATTGAAGCGAGCCAGCCGGTAGGCCCCAGCCAGGGCAAAAAAGACGGCCAACAGACCAATGAGGACCGGCGAAGCGACATCGGCCAGGTAAAGGTACATGAACGCCAGCACGGTGGGTGCTGTGCCCAGGCTAACCATGTCGACGAGCGAATCGAGCTGGAGGCCAAATGCAGAGCCAGCGTTAAAGTAGCGGGCTGAGGCGCCATCAAACAGGTCTAAAATGTAGCTGGCCAGAATGAGGATTGCGGCCGTGATCAGTTCGCCCGTGGCGGCCAGCAAAATGGCGACGATGCCGCAGGTGAGCGAAGTAAAGGTAATGCCGTTGGGAATCAGGTAGCGATATTGACTATTCATGAGTTTCTTGGAGTTGAGCAATGGGCGTGATGCCGCCGATGACTTTGTCTCCGACCTGGACAAGCATTTTGGCGGTGGGTGGTAAGAACAGATCGACGCGGGAGCTAAAGCGAATGAGCCCGAAGCGCTGGCCTGTCTGCACCACATCGCCTGGCTTTAAGTAGTTGATACAGCGACGGGCTAAAATGCCAGCAATTTGCTTGGTGAGGATACGGCCGTATCCATCCGATTCAATGACCATAGCAATATATTCGTTCACTTCCGAAGCCTCTGGCCGAAACGCCTGCAAGAATTTACCAGGCTGGTGCTCTACCAGCGTGACTTTGCCAGCCAGCGGCACCCGCTGTACATGCACGTCGGTGATGTCTAGAAACATGCTCAGGCGAATGACGTCTGCCTGCAAGTATCGATCTTCGGTTTCGGCGGTGATTTCTACCACTTCACCATCGCCCGGACCGACCACCAGGCCAGGTTTTGTCTCAACCTGCCGATTGGGATCGCGAAAAAAATAAAGTATGAGCAGCCAGAGAAAGGTGCTCAGAACTAAGAAGACGCCAGCGGCCCAATTTGAATATTGAAACCAGAGGAAAACGGCCGCAGCCCAAAGAATCGTAAAAAAAGCAATCGTGCCACCACCGCCTTGCGCAAATGGCCAGGCACGATCCTTACCATACTGTGTCATCGTTTAGCAGTTCAATCCTTCACAATAGTAAATCTTCGCCCCGCGGCGGCATTGTAACATTGCCACCAAACAGGAGCAACACGGTAACGAGCGTAACGGGCGACGATATTGGTTGAAAGACATAGGCTAAACATGGGTAGAACATCGTTCGCCGCCCCTCTACCCCTTTGGTAAACTTGCGTCATGTTCAAGCAAAAATCAACTTTCATTTAGGTAGGTGCCGTGGCGCTGGTTGTGGTGGTTACGGCCGTTTTCCTGGGCAATCGGCTGCTCAACGGTGACAACAGCCTGCTGCGCAACGTACAGGTAGACAAGAGCCAGATTAGTCCTAATGCCGATGGCGATACGGACGCCACTACGATTTCCTACGAGATTTCTCGCAATGCGACCGTTTCTATTTATTTCGAGAACGAGGCGGGAGATCGCTTCTACTTTCGGGAAGAAAAACCGCGCGGTGCCGGTGACTACAGCGTCACGTTTAGTGGCGTGGTCGATCCGTACACGTTGCCGGAAGATCAGATTGAGGGGGAAATTTTGGCGCGGCTGCTGCAGGACGGCCGTTACACCTGGACCATTAGCGCCACCGATGAGAATAACGTCACGGAAATGCAGCAGGGCGAATTAAATATTGTCGATGCCGATCCCATGCTGCCCGATATTCGCGATTTTGCCGTGTTTCCAGATGTCTTTACGCCCAACCGAGACGGTGTTGACGACCGGGTCCAGCCCCAGTTTTATCTGGCAAAGGACGTAGCGCAGGTGCGCGTCTTTTTGCAAATGCCCGACGGCAGCGAACTGCCCATCAGCGAATTTGAACAGGTGGTGGTGCCCAACGCTGAGGGTTGGCACTATTACGACTATGAAGGCGGTGTAGACGACGGGGCAACGCCACCGCCGGACGGCACGTACCCCATCGTGGCCATCGCCCAGGATTTGGAAGGGCAGCGGGTGCGGGTGGAAGATGAGCTGACGATTCAGTTTGGCGGCGTACCGCGCGTGCGCATTATTTCGCCGCCCGCCGGGGACACGGTGAGCTGGAACAAGACGGCCGTTCCCCTCTGCGACGTACTGACCTTCAGCGTGACTGTGGAAAACTACGGCTCCACGCCCGTACGCACCAGCGGCCCAGAACCCGGCACCATGTACGATTCTGGCTGGAATTACAATACGCTGGGCTGGTTTACGCAGTCGGGCGTGTTCCGGCTGGGCATTGGCTTTGAAAATGAGCTCACCAACTACCCTTATCGCTGGGCGTTGGGCAGCCCAGAAGATTTAACCGAGATTGATGGCTTCAGCTATCTGATGCCGGGCGAGCGGGTGACCGTAACCGGCAGCATTCGCATGACCAATGAGTTTGGCGACCGAAACCCGCAGCCGGTGTGGGCGGGGCTGATTCATGAGGAT
>JBHIWP010000447.1:0-4542 GCA_041987425.1 Promineifilaceae bacterium (SeqCode)
GTGAGGCGGTGGTCGATCTGCGTCGGTTGTGTCCAAAGCAAAGTGAGGATTGTCTTGAATGGCCAGTGACACCATTTGCAGCCGGTGTGAGACGGCCGTAATCTGCCGATTAGGCTTGTGCACCGGTTCCCCAGCAGGTAAAAACAGCACTTTTTCCAGCTTCAGCTGAACTCTAGCCAGCTCCCCTAGCCACAAATGTCCCCAATGCGGCGGATCAAACGTTCCGCCCAGCAAGCCAATTCTGGTGTGGCTACTCACCCCACTCCAGCTCTTCTTCACCAATGTAGACCGGATCACCAACGGCTATTCCAGCCTCGTGCAAAGCCTTGGAAATGCCCATCGACTCCAAAATCTTTTGGAAGCGCAGCAGCGTGGAATCAAATTCGAAGTAGGTCATAGCCGCCACGCGCTCAATCTGCTTGCCGCGCACGCGCCATCCCTCTCCTTCTCGTTCAATAGTGAAGCCCTCGTCGTTGTCGGCGCGAATGACGGCGATCTGATCCTCGTGGCGCGTTTTGGCCGCGGGCGCCTCTTGCAACATGCGGTAGACGCGGTACAACATTTCCCGAACGTTTTGCTGCGTCACGGCCGAAATGGACATGAACGGGTAGCCCGCTTTTTTGACTTCTTCTTCAATGAGCGGTTCCCAGGCAACGGCATCGGGCAAATCTATTTTGTTTAGAACGACGAGCTGCGGCCGTTTTTCCAGGGCAATATCATATAAAGCCAATTCCTGGTTGATCATCGCCCACTCTTCCAGCGGCTCTTTGGCGGCACCATCCAACAAATGAATAAGCACCCGCGTGCGCTCTACATGACGTAGAAAATCGTGGCCCAATCCTACCCCGCTGGCAGCCCCCTCAATTAAGCCGGGAATATCTGCCACCACAAACGTTTCAAAGTCTTCTAGCTCTACCACGCCCAAATTGGGCTGCAGCGTCGTAAATGGATAGTTAGCTACCTTGGGGGTAGCGCCGCTAATCACTGAGAGCAGGGTGGATTTGCCGGCATTGGGCACCCCCACAATGCCCACGTCGGCAATAAGCTTCAGCTCCAGCGTCACCCACATCTCCTCGCCGGGTTCGCCTCGCTCTGCAATGCGCGGTGCCTGGTTGACGCTGCTGGCAAAGCGGGCATTGCCTCGCCCGCCTTTACCTCCTCGTAGCAGCGTAATCTCCTGCTCTTCAGAAGTGATGTCAGCCAGCACATCCCCTGTTTCGGCATCCCGAATGACGGTGCCTTCCGGCACCTCGATTCGCAGCGTTTCACCGCGCTTGCCGTGACGATCTTTTGTGCCGCCGTGCGTGCCATGCTCTGCCTTAAAGTGCGCCTGCCGATTGAAGCGCATCAGGCTGTTGAGGTGGCGCGTGCCAGCGAAGACAATATCGCCACCGTCGCCGCCGTCGCCACCATCTGGGCCGCCGTAAGGTACGTGCTTTTCACGGCGAAAGCTCAACATGCCATCACCGCCGTTGCCGCTGCGAATATAAATTTTGGCCTGATCAAAAAACATAGTTGCTAATTATTCGTTGAGTCCAGCAGTTGCTGCAGGGCAATCATGCGTGGATCAATTGGGTCTGGCTCGCAGTGGCAGTCACCTTCGTTTAAGTTTTGCCCGCATTCCATACATAGGCCCTGGCAATCTGGGCGGCAGATAGGCTGGATGGGGGTTTCTAAGACGGTAAGTTCACGCACCAGCGGAGCCAGATCGATGAACCCATCATCGCCAATCGCATATTCGCCTTCCGGCGCCGTATGGGGCGGATAGTAAAACAGATCATCCAGCTTTAACTCAATGGGGATGGTGGCTGCTTCTAAACAGCGCACGCACTCGCCAATTAAGGTGCTGTGGAGCGTGCCGCTCAGGTAAACACCTTCGGAAGTGCGCGTGGCGGTGAAGGTACCGGCCAGTGGGCTTAATGTTAAATCTTCCACCTCAATGGTGGGGTAGTTCAGTTCAATGGTCCGACTGGTGCCTAATGAGGCTTCCAAAAAGAAGCCAAAGTTAAAACGCAGTCGGGAAGGGCGTTTACTTTTCATGAGATCCCTCCCTTCGGATAAATTTAGGGTTGGAGTATAACATAGGCTGCATAAAACAAGAAAAAGGCTCATCTACTTTTTAAATGAATGGAGTGTGAAATGAAGAAGTTTTTAGTGGCTACTCATAACCAGGGCAAGGTCGTGGAGTTTGCTGAAATGCTGAAGGATTTATCTATTGAATGGCTCAGCCTGGATGACGTAGGCGTGACGCGGGACGTTGAAGAAACGGGCAGCACATTTCGGGAAAACAGCTTGTTGAAAGCGCGGGCCTATGCGGCGGAAACGGGCCTGTTGACACTGGCGGATGATTCGGGATTGGAGGTTGACGCGTTGAGCGGAGCACCTGGTGTCTACACGGCGCGTTATGGGGGCGAAGGGCTCACGGCCGTTCAGCGTTACCAAAAGCTGCTGAATGCCATCCAGCATGTGCCTGAGGCCCAACGCACAGCCCGCTTTCGTTGTGTCATTGTGCTTGTTGCGCCGGACGGCACTATTTTGGGCGAAGCTGATGGCGTTTGCGAGGGCGTCATTGCTCAGGCACCAATGGGTGACAAAGGTTTTGGCTACGATCCCATCTTCTATTTGCCCGAGCTGAACAAAACGATGGCCCAGCTTTCACCAGACCAGAAGCACCAGATAAGCCATCGAGGGCGGGCGATGCAAGCCATTGCGCCGCGGCTGCGGGAACTGTTACAAAACTAAGTTGGTGAGGCCATTTGCCAGAAATTGCCTGTAAATTAGGTTACGCAAAAGGTTGTGGCTACACAACAGTTTGCCTGTAGTACCTTGATCGAATTGGCTGCTGGATGTTTCACAACATATAGCCGTTTCTTCCGCCATACTAAAGATTGTTGGAAGTGCTTTAATTTGTTTGGAGTCTTTAGTTTTAGCTAGAAGGAGTAAAAAGATGAAGGCAGTTTTAGTGGTAGACGATAATACGGCCGTGCGTATGATTCTTACTGATTTCCTGACGATGGCTTATCCGACAGCCCGCGTGTTGCAGGCTGAAAATGGTGCAGCCGGGCTGGCGCTGGCTGAGGCAGAACGCCCAGATGTGGTGTTGATGGATGCTGAAATGCCTGTTTTAGATGGATATTCCGCCGCCAAGCAGCTGCGCCAGACAGCCGCAACCAGATCCATCCCTATCATTGCCATTTCTAGTGGGGCAAGTAACAATGAGCTGGTAAGCGGCTTGCGCAGTCTGGCCGATGGCTCCCTGCCAAAGCCATTTACGGCTGATGAACTTTTCCAGACAATGGCTGGCGTTTTGTCCAGACGACACGTTGTCTTGAGCTAACATTTTCTGCCGCAGCATTCAGGCAGCTGGAACGGCCGTTTCTCACAGAGAAGCGGCTATTTTTTTTGCTGGCTAAGATTCAGCACAAAATCGCCAACCAGTTGGGCAAGCTGCTGGGGAAACTCCAGTGTTAACATGTGCTCAGCCCGCTCAATGAGGGCAAAATCAGCCTGTGGGATATGGTCTGCCAAAAATTGGCCGAATCGCGGCGGTGTCATCCGATCATTCTCCCCGCTGATCACCAGGGTAGGCAGCGCTATCTGCGCCAGCCGGTCGCGCACGTCAAACTGATCACAGGCCAAAAAATCGTTTAGCGTCACATCTGCCGGGCAGGCAAGCATCTGCTGGCGGTAAGTGGCCTTTATGTGCCCAATCTGGTCGTTGCTCCAGTAAGATTCATTCAACATATCGACAGCGCCTTCCGGTGTGTCTTGCAGAGCTGCCAGCAGGGTGGGGGAAACACGCAGCTTGGCTCCAGTTGCTACCAGGACAAGGCCCACAACGGCAGGTTGCTGAGCCAGCCCTGCCATCTGAGCAATGGCGCCCCCCATGGAATGGCCCATCACGATCACTTTTTTCAGCGCCAATGCCTCAATGAAGTCCAGCACATCCTGTGTGTAGGCTTCTATGCTACTGCGGCCGGGCGGGGCCGAACGGCCGTGTCCCGCTAAATCGAGTGTATAAACGGCCGTCTGGGGCAGGTGGCGCAGCTCAGCAGGCCAGGATAGATGCGAGCCGCCAGCGCCGTGAAGGAGCAGCAGTGAATGCTGCGCCGCCTCAGGTTGGTGAGCCTCGTAAAAAAGATGTGCGTGGGGTAGCTGGAGCATGGGCATGGCAAAAGTGTAGCGGTTTCCAGAGCGGCAGGCCACAAATGTTTAAGCTGCGGGTGAGCATTCTTAACCCTAATTTGTGCTCCTGTGGCCTGCCCGTTAGAATTCGGCACCCTCGAAGCGGAAGAGAGGGAAAAGGAGAGGGCAATGGAACGATTTATTATTGAAGGTGGACATAGGCTAAGCGGCACGGTAAAGGTGAGTGGCAATAAAAATGCGGCTATCAAGCTTCTGCCTGCCTGCTTGCTCAGCGACGAGCCAATTGTGCTGCACAACATCCCCTCTATTCAAGACGTTAACTTCACGCTGGATTTACTGGCCGATTTAGGGGCAGAAGTGACTGATCTAGGAGGTGGCAGCTGGCGTATTCATGCC
>JBHIWP010000448.1:0-4530 GCA_041987425.1 Promineifilaceae bacterium (SeqCode)
CCCTGCGACGAGCAATTTAGCGGCGGACGCAGCTATCATCAAAGCATACCCGCATTCGCTGCTGGATTCACTGGCGGCGGGCAAGCCGGTGCTGGTGAGCCGGGCCATCCCCATGGCCGACTACGTAGAGCAAACCAGCTGCGGCGTCGTGGTAGACTCCGTTTCGCCGGGTGCAATTGGGCTCGCGGTGGAAAAATTAGTGGCTAGCTATGAGGAAATGGTGGAAACGGCCGTGCAGGTTGGCCAGCGCCACTTTTCTTTAGAATCGATGCTCGACTCTTACGGTCGGGTTTATACGGCCGTTTTGGAGGCTGCGTGAAAATCTTGCATGTGGTGCAGGCTTACCATCCAGTGAAGGGTGGAGCCGAGTGGCTGGCGCAGAACTTGTCTGAGCAAATGGCCAACCGGCATAGCGACGAGGTGGATGTTTTTACGGCGGCTGTAACAAAACCTGCCTACTTTTGGCGCAATGAAGGCGGTCCACTGCCGGTAGGCACAGAAACGATAAATGGCGTTACGGTGCGTCGCTTCCCCGTATATCGCGGAATGCGGTGGCTGCGCATGTTGTGGGCACATGGCGCATACAGGCTCAAGTTGCCCTATCACGACTGGGCGCGAGCCATCCAGGTGGGGCCAATTATTTGGGGATTTGCCGGGGAAATTGCGCGCCACGGTGCGGAGATAGTCATGGCTTCAACATTCCCTTTTTTGCATATGCAGTACGCCGTGGCTGGCGCCAAACGGAGCGGCAAGCCAGTGGGGGTGCTATACACACAGGTGACCAATGGGGATATGACCGGCAAATGATTATTAATGCGATTCAGCAAGCGGATGCTTACCTGGCGCTGACCGCCTTTGAGAAAGCGTATCTGGTAGAAAAGGGCGTTTTGCCAGAGAAGATTCACGTGACGGGGGGTGGGGTGGATGCCGGACCTTATTTGAGGGGAAACGGCCGTTCCATCCGCGACCGCTATCATTTGGACGAAGATCCCGTTCTGCTGGTGCTGGGCCGCCAGTCGGAGCTTAAGCGGCTGGAGACGGTTCTTGAGGCCATGCCCCACATCTGGGCGCAACATCCCCGCGCCCGGCTGCTTATGGCCGGTGCCAGAACCAACTACTCGGCCCAGCTAGACAAAATGATTGTCGCCTTGCCGCCAGAACAGCAGGCGAAAATCACCATCATCAACGACTTCTCCGAAGGCGAAAAACCGGATCTGCTGGCGGCCGCCGATCTGCTGGTACATCCATCTGGCAACGAATCCTTTGGCATTGTGTTTGTGGAGGCATGGGCGGCGGGTAAACCAGTGATTGGTGCAGATGTAGGCGCGTTGGCTGCGCTCATTGCTGACGAGAAAGATGGGCTGCTCTTCCGCTTTGGCGATGCTGCAAGTCTGGCGCAAAAGGCGTGCCAGCTGTTGGCGCAGCCAGCGCAGCGCGCTGCCATGGGTGTGGCGGGGCGGGAAAAAGTGTTGGCCACCTACACATGGGACAAGGTAGCTGATAAGGTGCGGCAAGTTTACGTGGATACAATAGCTATTCATAAAAGGAACGTGAGAAATGGAGGATAAGAAAGCTCCTGATAGACTGGCGCAAAAATATGATGAGCTGTATCGCAATGAGGCAATTGACAGTTCGTCTGACAATGAGACGGTTACGGTGAATCCAGTGATGTTAAGGGGCTGGCCTGCTGATCGCAAGGAGGCGCTGCTGTATCTGGCGCGGCCAGGCGGCCGTTTATTAGAGATTGGTTGCGGGCAGGGGGATGTGTTGGCAGCGTTGGCGCCCCATTATCAAGAGGTGGTAGGGACGGAGCTTTCAACGGTGCGCGCCGACCGCACGCGGCGTGCCCTGGCTCATTTGCCCAATTGCCAGATCCTCAATTTATCTTTGGAGGATTTGCTAGAAACGGCCGTTCCCCCGTTTGATTGTATTGTGTGGGCCGATGTTATTGAGCATGTAGTAGATGTCATAGGCGCGATGCGAATTCTGGCTCGGCTGTCTCGTCCCGGCACGCAGCTGGTAACAGTAACGCCCAATGTTGGGTTTTTGCCGCAGCGGCTCAACATTTTACGCGGCCGTGCGCCCAATACGGCCGTTCCGTGGCTGGCAAACGAAGGCTTTGCCGATGATCCCCTGCAGACGCCCATGTTAGATGCAGGGCATGTGCATTATTTTACGTTTCGCCAGGTGGAGATTTTGTATGAAATCGCTGGATTTAAGGCAGAGCAGCGGTTAGGGGTTGGGCACAATTTGACCTGGCTGCGCAACCGCTGGCCCACGCTGCTGAGTGGCCTTGTTTGCGTCTCGGGTACATTTGTAGCGTTGCCAGGGCGTTAATTACTTGGTGATCATCAGATAAAAGCGGTTTGTGGTGGGTGATGGATTGGATGTAACAGATATCCGATGAAAGAGAGCTAGGCCTGAGAGGCGATTATACAGATGGATGAAGTGAGCCAGTAAGCGAGGTTGCTGATGTGCCTGCACTGCCCGGGCAAAGCTGTGGCCTTGCCAGGCAAAATCACCAGCATAATAAAACTGAGCGGTAGCTGGCTGTAAAGCCCGAACAATGTTGGCTAGTTGGTCAGCGCTAGGCAGGCCATACGCTACGTGCTCATTCAGGTAATCGTGCGGGCGGCCCACAACTTGTTTATGCAGTTCGTTAAGTCTTTGTTCTAGCTTGATGTGTTCTGGAGAGCCATACGGAGCAGCCACAACGATAAGCTTTTTACTTACGCGCAGGCATTCCTGAATGAACGGCAGGCGCATTTCGCTAGGTAGGTGCTCTAGCGTATCAATGTTGACTACGGCATCGTAGCTTTGTGCCGCAAAGGGCAATTTGCCACCATCGCCCAGGATATGCCCGGTGCCGTCCGGGTTGACAGAGAAGGTAGCATAAGGTAGGAATCGTTCTAATAACCCTTTACGTCCACCAACATCCAGAACTGTTGCATTGCCGTTGTCGCTCAGCATCTGTTGCAGTAGTTGGCTGATTACTGCATGACGTTCATACAAATCATAGGGCATGAGTTTATTGAGGATAGACATGGCTACTGTTCCATGGTTTCTAGCTGAGCGAGTTTGGCAGTAAGCCGTTGGATTTCTTCCTGTTGATGGCGTACCAAGGCGTTGAGGTGCTGCAGCCAGTCGGCATGAAGTTCGTTAACTGCGGTTTGTTGTTTTCCAAGTTTGTTTACATAAAAAACGACAAGGCTGTGAAGACCGGTGCGTATCCGTCGTAGGAAACCGTTAAGTACTGGGATGGGACGGCCGTTTAGCTGCATGTCAATCCGCTGGTACAAATATTCTGGATCAGACGTTTTATCTAATGGCTTTGTAGAACGCAGCTCATCTGGCTGCGTCTTGCTAGACATGGCGCGTGCCAATCGTGCTGCTGCACTTTGGTCAGTGCCGCCGCGTGCAGTTCCTACCCAATCAATTTGCTGCTGCATCTCTGTGAAGCCATTAGAGATTTCTTGCAGCAAAGTCAGTAACATGTCATTGATTTGGAACTGCTTGCTTAATGCCGCTTGCAAGTCCATTTCTTGCTGGCTGCCAAACATCTCTTGCCGCACTTTATTTTGGTGTTGACGCACCATTTGTAGGCTGCGGCCAAACTCATCCCGGGAGATGGCGCCCTGCATCAATTCAAATTCAATGTCTGCCAGCACGTCACTGGCGGTTAGCGTACTTTTCATATTTTGATAACCCTCTATGGCTTCTATAGCTGTGCTTCCGATTTGATTTGGCTGATAATGTGTCGGTAAGCATCAGCGAAACGATGCGCCATTTGCACATGGGTAAAAGATTCTAGGAGGCGCTGTCGCCCGGCTAACCCCATTTCTCGCAGCTGGTCTGGATTTTGTAGCAGCTTTAGAATGACTGTGGCTAAACTGCCAGGCGCTTCTGGCTCGGCTAATAGGCCCGTTAATCCCTCGTCAATCACTTCTGGAATTCCACCGGCGCGGCAGCCAATGACTGGCTTGCCATAGTTCATCGCTTCCAGGTAAATGAGGCCAAAGGATTCATATAGTGACGGAGCCACGAAAAGGTCGCAGCTTTGGTACAGTTGATTTAATGTTTCCTCACTGACCTGACCTAAAAAGGTGACCTGGCTGGTGACTTGAGCATGCTGCTGCTGAAAATAAGCGGCGTAGGTAAGCCCCGTTTGTTGCTGGAAGCCGTCTCTATGGCTGTTATCTGCCCCGGCAATGATGAAGTGGACATTGGGCTGTTGCGCCAGGACTAAGGGAATGGCGGCGAACAGATCTTGAATGCCCTTCCGCTTTTCCAGGCGCCCTAAATATAAAACGGTTAACGTTTTACAACAAATTATAAGGTAGTTTTTGGACAGACATGAGACGAAAACTTGCAAATAGTCTATCCGAGCTATTTGTACTGAAAACAAACTCACGAAACAGGATTCAAAAATACTCCGAATACATAAATACAATGTATACTAGCATCTCTGCCATCACAACTGTCTTTGGAGGTTTTTCAAGTTTGGAAGCTCCGTCTTCCATGTGTCTTTCA
>JBHIWP010000449.1:0-4501 GCA_041987425.1 Promineifilaceae bacterium (SeqCode)
TTATTTACAGCAGTTTGGCTTCGGCCGCCCTACGGGAGTCGATCTAATGTCTGAGGCTTCGGGGACCATGCCGCTGCCGGGCGATGAGCTGTGGACCGAATCATTTATTGCGACCAATGCTTATGGACAGAGTATTGCCGTGACGCCGCTGCAAATGATTACGGCCGTTTCTGCCCTGGCTAACAATGGCATCATGATGCAGCCCTACATTGTGCAGGAAATTCGCGGTGAGAACGGCACCTTTGTGCACGAACCCACCGTGCTGAGCCGCCCTATTAGCCCAGAAATCGCGTCTCAGGTAACGGCGATGGCTACGACGGCCGTTTCTCGTGAAGTCTTTGAAGCCCAGGTAGACGGCTACTCTATCGCCGGTAAAACCGGCACGGCCCAAATTGCCGAAAACGGCATCTACCTGCCCGATGATGTGATTGGCTCTTTCATCGGCTGGCTGCCCGCCGAAAACCCGGAAATTATTGTTTACATAAAGCTAGATCGGCCCAAAACGGCCCCCTGGGGTTCGCAAACGGCCGCGCCCGCCTTTGCCGACCTGGCCAACGAGCTGGTCGTCATGTTAGACATCCCGCCAGACACCGTCCGCCTACGCGCCGACGTGATGGCCGCGAGGCAGGATCAGTAGATGATGGCAAGTAGAATTGTTATTCGTAAAAAGTGATAAGTAAAAAGTAATTGAGTAACTGAGTGATTGGGTAATTACTCAGTTACTCAATTGCCCAATTACTCAAATACCGAAATGTTAACACTGGCTCACTTCTTAGAAACATTATCCAATTACGAACGCACTGGCGATGAGCCAGTTGTGTCGCGAGTGGTGATGGACAGCCGCGAAGCAAAACCAGACAGCCTGTTTGTGGCCTACAAAGGAGACAACGTAGACGGGCACGATTTTGTCGCGGAAGCATTTACCCAGGGAGCGATTGCGGCGCTGGTAGAACGGCCGATTTCGGACGCGTTCGCAACTGTTGATTTGCGCACCGCCGAGCCGCCTGCTGTGCCCTTCAGCGCGTCCGCGCCTGTTTGCCTGGTGGTTGAAGATACCATAGCCGCCCTGCAGACATCCGCCAAGGCGTGGCGCGCGCGCTTCCCTGTGGAAGTAATTGGCATCACCGGCAGCGTTGGCAAAACCTCTACCAAAGAGCTGACCCACGCCGTGCTTTCCAGCCGGTACCGCACCTTTAAATCGCCGGGCAACCGCAACAGCATCCTGGGCCTGCCGTTGGCGCTGTTTGATTTGCAAGAAAGCGATGAAAAAGCCGTGCTGGAGATGGCTATGTACACCATAGGTGAGATTGCCACCCTGTGCGACATCACCAGCCCCAAAGTGGGCGTCGTGACCCTGGTTGGAGCGGTTCATTTAGAGCGGGCGGGCAGCATGGAAAACATCATCAAAGCCAAACGAGAGCTGGTGGAGGCGCTGCCCGCAGACGGCGTGGCTATTTTGAACAAGGATGATGCCAACGTAATGAGCATGGCCGATCACACGCAGGCCCGCATTTTTACCTATGGCCTGAACAATACGGCCGATCTCTGGGCCGACAATATCCGGTCGATGGGGCTGGAAGGCGTGCGCTTTACGCTGCACCATGAGGATGAAGCCATGGTTGTGCAGGTGCCGCTGCTGGGCCGCCACAGCGTGCACACATCTTTACGGGCAGCGGCCGTTGGGCTAATAGAAGGGCTCAGCTGGGACGAAATTTTGCTCGGGCTGCGCAACACGGCCGTTCAGCTGCGCCTTGTCACCGTTCCCGGCCCTAAAGGCTCACTTGTTATCGACGACACCTATAATGCCAGCCCGGACTCGGTGCTGGCCGCGCTGAATCTAATGCACGACTTAGACGGCCGTTCCGTGGCCGTGTTGGGCGACATGCTGGAACTGGGTTACCTGGAAGAAGAAGGGCACCGGCAGGTGGGCCGCCGAGCTGCGGAAGTAGCCAGCCTGCTCATTACGGTGGGGCAGCGCGCCCGCTGGATTGGCCAGGAAGCAGTGGCCAGCGGCCTGCCCCAGGACAAAGTGGTGATGGTCGATGATGCAATGACGGCCGTTGCCACGTTGGAAGAACTCATTGAAGAAAAGGATACGATCCTGGTCAAAGGATCGCTAGGAATGCGTATGGATCAAATTATCACGGCCATAGGGCGATACGACTAATGGCGTTTGCACTGACGGTTGGAGGACTTACTTTTCTGATGGCGGTCATTTGGGGCAGCCCATTGGTAGAGCTGATGCGTCGCTTTAAATTAGGGGCGCAGATTCGCATTGACGGCCCCGAAACACACATGACCAAAATGGGCACGCCCACTATGGGCGGCATGCTCATCGTTGGTTGGGTGGTGATCATCAGCATCCTGGTCAATATTGTGCAGCTTGTTCAGGCTTTGGAAATTGCCGAAAGCGTTGTCATTCCCCTGGGCGTGCTTGTCGCCTACGCCATTTTGGGCGGCATCGACGACTATCTGGGTATTTACCCTCGTCCTCATGGCGAAAAGGGGATGCGGGCACGGGTAAAAATCTGGTTTCAACTGGGAATTGCGCTGGTGGCAACGGCCGTTCTCTACTGGATTGTCAACGACGGGCACGGCTGGGTGGCTGTGCCCACCATCGAACCGCTGCTGGACATTGGCATTTTGTACATTCCCATCGCCGTCATTGTCATTACCGGCACGGCCAACGCGGTCAACGTCACCGATGGCCTGGATGGCCTTTCTGGCATCATCGCGGCAACCGCCTTCGCAGCTTATGGCATTATTGCTTTATTGCGCGATCAGCAGTTTTTGGTGGTCTTTTGTTTTATTACCGTCGGAGCTTGCTTTGCCTTTTTATGGTTCAATGCCCACCCCGCGCAAATGTTCATGGGCGATGTGGGTTCACAGGCTTTGGGCGGCGCGCTGGGCGTGGTGGCTCTCATGACCAACCAGTGGCTCATCCTGCCCGTCATAGCCATCGTACCGGTTGCCACGCTGCTTTCCAGCACGCTACAGGTACTCTATTTTAAGCTCACTGGCGGCAAGCGTTTGTTTAAGATGGCCCCACTGCACCATCATTTTGAGGTCATCGGCTGGAGCGAAACGCAAATTGTGCAGCGCTGGTGGCTCATTGGCATGCTCAGCGCCATGATTGGCATTGCCCTGGCGCAGGTTTAGTTTTCAGTCTTCAGTAAATCAGTAAACAGTGTTTAGTCGCTGACAAACTGATTACTGAAAACTGATTACTGGTCACTGGAAATGGACGATTTCAATGGCAAACGACTACTCATCCTGGGACTGGCACGGCAGGGAAAAGCACTGGCCCGGTTTGCCGTTGAGATGGGTGCAAACGTCACGGTGACCGATTTGCGCCCGGCGGAAAAGCTACAGGATATTTTGGCTGAAATGAGCGATCTGAATATCCGATTTGTGTTAGGAGAACATCCTATGGAGCTTATTGAAGAGACAGATATTTTAGCCGTGAGCGGCGGTGTGCCGCTGGAGGCACCGCTGGTGCGGGCGGCCCGGGCCAAAGGCGTGCCTATCACCAATGATTCGCTGGAATTTACCAGGCGTGCGCCAACGGCCGTGATCGGCATTCCGGGCTCTGCGGGCAAGACCACCACCACTGCACTCACTGGCGTGATGAGCCAGGTCGCCGGGCGGCGCACCTGGGTCGGCGGCAATATTGGCAAGCCGCTCATTGCCGACCTGCACAAAATGGACCCAGACGATGTGGTCGTGCAGGAGCTATCCAGCTTCCAGCTAGAAATCTGGGACCGCAGCCCGCACATTGCTACCGTGCTCAACATCACGCCCAACCATCTGGACCGGCACAAGACGATGAAGGCATACACCAATGCCAAGGCCAACATTCTGCGCTACCAAACGGCCGCTGACGTAGCCATCCTGTGCGCCGATGATCCTGGCTCGCTGGCGCTGAGCGCCATTGTGCGGGGCAAGCTGCGGTTGTTTAGTTTGGTGAATGAGGTAACTGAAGGAGCATGCGTAAGAGACGGCCGTATTGTCATCCGCAACGGCGCGGAAAAAAGCGTTTGTGCCGTGGATGAAGTGCAGCTGCGCGGCCGTCACAACCTGCTCAACGTGCTGGCGGCCACCACCCTGGCCGATTCCGCCGGAATTCCCACCGAGGCTATTGCTCAGGCCATCCGCACCTTTCGAGGCGTAGAGCACCGGCTGGAGCTGGTGCGCACCCGGCGCGGCGTGCAGTGGATCAATGACTCGATTGCTACGGCACCAGAGCGCGCTATGGCTGCCCTAAACGCCTTCAGCGAACCGATAATTTTGCTGGCGGGCGGGCGTGACAAAGCGATGGCGTGGGACGATTGGGCTGAGAAAGTGGCGAAGCGCGTCAAGTCGGTTGTGCTGTTTGGCGAGCTGGCCGATATGCTGGCTGCCAAACTGGCCGATCATGACCATCCTGACTTTAGACAGGTGAGCACAATTGCCGAAGCGGTGGAGCTGGCGGCAGGAACGGCCGTTTCTGGCGATGTGATTC
>JBHIWP010000450.1:0-4483 GCA_041987425.1 Promineifilaceae bacterium (SeqCode)
CACCAGCCTCTTGCGCTGGACTGTTCTCCAGAACAAACACAACCATCAGCTGCCCATTGTGGAAGTTGGGTACCAGGCCCGTGTTGCCTGCTTCCCCGGCAAAATCAGCGTCAAATCTGAGCGAGGCAGGCGGGGGAATTATCACCGCATACGGATCGTCTAATGTATCGACTACTGCTCGCGCCGCGGCAACAGACATGGCTTCTGGCTCTGGGACGCTTCCAACATAGTCTTGTTCTACAACGGACAAAACGTTTTTCAACAAGAAGAATTCATCATTTTGGAACCACCCGCGTAGAAACCAGCCAATTGCCAGCCAAACCAGGGCGATGACCACGTAATACCCCAGCTCCATCAACTGTTTTTTGCTCGCTTGATTCACACGGTTCCCTCTAAAAAAAACGACTGCGTAAATTATACGCAGTCGCCTTTATCTTAATGTTATTTAGTTTTGATGTCGCTTTTCTCGTTGGGCGGAAATTAGCCAGCCCAGTTGTAAGTGCCACCGGCCCAATTATAGGTGCCCCCAGCCCAGTTGTAGGTACCGCCGGCCCAGTTGTAGGTACCACCGGCCCAATTGTAGGTACCGCCAGCCCAGTTGTAAGTGCCACCTGACCAGTTATAGATGCCAGCAGTTAGAGCATCTAATCCCCCACCATTTACAAAAGACACGGCCAACGGAATCAATACAACCAAAGCCAGCACAGCCAGACTAATTACCAAAACTCGTTTTCTCATTTCACTCGCTCCAAGTTAAGTTGATATTTAGAGCTACGTTGTAGGATTCAATGCAAAGACAGACACAAAGATGAAAATAATGTAGGCAAACAATATACCTTAGATACATCTTTCGTGAGGATTATAGTATTAAAGTCATATATCGTCACGTTTTTCGCGCTTTTTCTCTATTAATCGTGAAGCAAGTGTAGATTTGGTTGGTTGAGAAGTGGTTTTGGGGGGAGACGGCCGTTTCTCTTTCTCTTCTGGCTCTTTTTTGACAATCGGGGGAGGCTCTTCTAACGCTGTCTCCGGGCGTTGGGAGACGTTTTTCTCAGCGCGCTTCTTGGCTTCAAATAGGCGAGACACCTGCTCAGTACGCGGCGCAGGCGCGGCAGTAGCTGGCTGCAAACGGCCAAACGTAGCGGCCCAGGCCCGCTGCCAATCTCGTCGGGTGACGACCAGACGGCGCACGGCAATATCCAGCGGCAGCAGCAGCACGGCGACAAGCGTTAGCCAGGTCCAGACGGGGCGAGTCGTGGCTTCTGTGGGCAAAGTATGATCGAAAACGGCCGCTTCCAGGCTCCCTAAATCTTGCCCACCTGTAAGTTCTGCAATATTTTCCAAAAGCTGCGGATTGGTTTCAAATTCGCGGTATTCAGGCGAGTAGCCCAGCACCCAGCCGCTAGTTTGTCCCACAACATTTTCTTCTGTGCCGTCAGACCCGGCCACGCGAATAAAGTAAGCGCCATCTGTTGACGGCGCAAACTGAGCTTCGTAGCGGCCTGGGGCCACCTGCTTGAGCGTCACGTTCTGCACCGAACCGTCAGGGGCCACCACATTGGCTTCCATGGTCAGATTGTTGAGAAAGCCGCCGCTGCTGCCTCGCGCATCTACCGTCAGCGTGGCCTGCTCGTCCGTGTAACGAACGACAGTTTCCACGTTACTGTCCCTGTCTTGCGAGATGGTCCAGCGTACGGTCTGCGCCCAAAAAGCGGGGAAGCCTTCCCACTGCACCCAGTCGCGCCCCCAGCGCCCGGTGGCGTCAGACGTCCAGGCAACGGAGCGGCCCAGGCCATATTGCCACGCGGCCAGCAGCGGATCGCCTTGGTGAGAGTTCAGAATCACCTGAGCCGTGTCTTTGGGGCTGGTGCCCACATAGCCGTAAAGTGGCGGCACGGCCGTAATGCCCGCCAGAATTGGACTGTTGCTCACCAAATCGGGGAAAAACCGCTCTTCGATCAGATAAGTTCGCTGGATAGACGTGGTTTCTTGGGTGAAGATTTGGGGCAGATTTGCCGCCTGATCCGTAAAGTGAAAACGGCCGTTACCCCACTGCGCCACCTGCTGTAGCCAGGGCACGTCCGGCCCTGCACCAATGGAAACGGCCGACACCGTCACCCCTTCCTCTACCAGCGAGGCAATTAGCGGTTCCACGCCCTCCTTTTGCTCTGAATCGGCCCCATCGGCCAGCAAAATGATGTGCTTAACCTGGTTAGGGCTGTCCGCCAGCGCTGCAGCGGCCGCTTCCAGGCCGGTTCGCACATAAATCCCGCCACCTCCCGCACCGATCTGGCGGATCAGGTTGATGGCCTCCTCGCGCTGGCTGGCTGGCAGCGGCCCAATGGGATTGTCTGGCCGCGTGTCCACCGGAAAGACGGCAATCTCATCAAAATCGTTAAGCAGTTCTACCACGCGCACCGCACCCTCGGCTGCCAGCTGTATCTTCGTCACGCCGCCTTCCACCGCGCCCATGCTGCCTGAGCGATCAATCACAATGACGATGCTCACCGAAGGAAACCGCTCCTGGTCCTTTATCTGCATCTCCACCGGCAGCGTTTCCTCCAGCGGAGTGCGGAAATAGCCGCCCATGCCGTAGCTCTGCGGACCACCCACCGTCACCAATCCACCGCCCAGGTCGCGCACGTAGCTTTGCAGCGTTTCCATCTTGCGCGGCGACAAATTTTTAGCGTTGATGTTCACCAAAATAATGCTGCTGTAATTGCTCAGTTCAGCCAGGCTGGCGGGCAGATCCACCGGCGTGATGCGGTCTACAACCAGGCCGGTTGCCTCCAGCGCCAGCAGCAGCTGGGGGGACTCATCCGGCTGAGGCGTACCGTCGTCGGCCACCGTGCCGTCATTCGCCACCAAAAGCACGCGTGGCGGCCCCACCACCTCGGTGTAGGCAGCCAGCTCATTATTTTGGAAAAAGGTGTCGTTCGCTGGCGTAAGCTGGACGCGGTAACGGGCAAATTCCTGCTCCAAAGCACGCAGTCGCACGGCAAAGTTGTTAGCCCCGCGCCGCAGCTGCACGTCTTCCTCATATACCACGCTGCCACCAGAGAGCACGCGCAGAGTAGCAGGCATATTGGCACTGCTTTCTGCCGTGATGTCCAAGCGAAATGTTTCACCCTGGCTGATGCGTGTAGGAGCGCTGACGTCCACCAGAAGCGCCTCGGCTGCGGCGGCCTCGCGCCCCAGCAGCACGTAACTGATCTCCACGCCGCTATTTGCTGCCAGCCGGGCGGCTTCGGTCGCACTACCCACCGTTGCCGTACCGTCGCTCAAAATCACCAGGCGGCGCGCCGATCCTGCAGGAAACAAGGCCATCCCCAAGCGAATGGCTTCTGCCACGTCGGTTTGCAGCGCCTGCGGCACAGAGCTGACGGGGGCCAATTCGGTCAGGCCACTCATGGGGCGCTCCACCAGCGCGTTTGAGCCAAACAAGATGACGGCCGCCTGATCGTTGGGGGTCATTGTTTCCAGGGCAGTGCGAATGTAGGCTTCGGCCGTTTCTGCCTGGGCCGGGCTGATGGAGTCAGAAGCATCCACCAGAAAGACAACGGCCAGCTCATCGGCCGCGCGTACCAGTTGCGTTCCTGCCAGACTCAGCACCAGCAGCAGCATAATGAGGCTGCGCAGTGCCAGGCTGGCCCACTCGCGCCACTGCCGCCTGAGGTTACGGCCGTTTACAACACGTTTAGGCTGCCCTAACCAGAAAAAGTATGGAAGGGTAAGGAGAAGTAGAAGAGCAAGTGGCGTAGTGAAGTTCACGATTTTTAGTAAAAAGTAAAAAGTGAAAAGTGACCTGTGGTCGGTAAATGGTTATTGGTTGGGGCATTATAGGGGATGTTGCGGGTTTGGGGAATGCTTTTGGAAGACGGTTAATCTGCGATTAGTTTTAATCGTCGAAGAAGAGGGGAAGGTAGACGGTGAAGACGGAACCCGCCCCGTACTTACTTTGGGCCTCCACACTGCCGCCATGCGCCAGTATGATGAAGCGCGTTAGCGACAGCCCCATACCTGCGGAACGGCCGTTGCCGTTCGCCTTCAACCTGGATAATCCTGACCATACGGTGTCTAAGCGCTCTGGAGGAATGCCTACGCCGGTATCTACCACGCGCAAAAACAGCTGATTGCCAGATAAACCGCACTCTACCTGCACCACGCCGCCGATCTTGTTGAATTTAATGGCATTGTGCAGCAGATGCTGGACAGCTTCAATGAGCTGTTCCGTATCGCCCAGCACGGTGGTGTGAGGTGTACTGGCGTTAAACTCCACCACAACGCGGCGGGCCTCAGCCATTGTGCGCAAATTACGAATAGCTTGTTGAGCAATTTCATCCAGGCGATTTAGCTGAAAGCTAAATTCGTTGCGCATCTGAATGCGGCCAGAAACGTGGATCAATTTCTCGATCGGCAGCTTGATTTCGCTGATGTGCCGATCTATCTGGCTGGCCAACTTTAGCGTGGCGGCGTCATCCTT
>JBHIWP010000451.1:0-4465 GCA_041987425.1 Promineifilaceae bacterium (SeqCode)
TCGGTAAATGGCATGTCGTCGGGGATCGGGAGCGCCTTGGCCGCCGGAAACACACCGAATTCGGCTAACCCGCTGCCACCGCCCACTAAAACGCGGGTGCCGGGGGGCAGGTCATCGACGTTGGCATCGGCCCGGATTTCTCGGGCCAGATCATGCCCGCTCATGTTGGGCATCATGACATCCAACACCAGTAAATCTGGCTTGTCAGCTTTAATTTGTTCCAGACCATCGAGGGGATTGTTGATCAGGGTAATGTTATGGCCGCCACGCTCCAGCATGAGACCAACCATGCGCAGAAGTTGTTCATCATCATCAATTACAAAGATTCGGGCCACGCCGCCGCCTCCCTATGTTGCTGTGCAGCATTTGCTGCATTGGTGGTTCGTTGTCTGACTGCGTTACTTTTTATTATTGTCCAAACAGAAAATACCAATTCGGTCTTTGTGTACCAGAATAAGGTCGCCACTGTATGAAATCTCTGGATGAACAGACGCAGATGCTTTGGCAGAAAAAATTAATTGAAAGCTGCCCATCGATTGTACCAAAATTTCACGGGCGGAGAATTTGCCCTCGTGCATGGCTTCACCAGCAATCTCAAAAGAGGGCACGGTGAGGAAGATGGGAATGCTACGGCCGCGCGTGAAAATGGAACGGCCGTGTTGGGTGCCCACGGGGATTCCTTCGCGCCTGTCTTGCAGCACAATAAAGTTAATATTATCTTTGCGAAAAGCAGCTATTTGATAGTTGGCAATAATATCGCCCGGTGTATGAATGCGGGAAATATAGGCATCGTGCAGCTCCAGGTATTTGGAATTCGGGTTCCCCAACTCGGCATGAATGCCGCCCATGCCCACTGAGGCACGCCCTGTCACGCGATAGGCATCGGTAAACAAATCTAAATTAATAATAGTATGTTTGCCAAAGGTAGACATAACTTCACTTTTCTCTTTTACAGGTAATGAAATGCCAATACTTTACTATACAATGCGAAATGAATCTACCAGTGTACAGCGACGCAGGCGGCTAAAGCTGCGTGGCCCGGTTAAGCCTTCACCTGTTGGGCTGGCAATAGTATAGGAGCAGTAGCCTTCTCCGCCATAGCCCAATCCGGCCAGATTTGGACCGTTTTTCACAAAGATGCTGCAATTCATCTCGCGAGCCATGCGGCTAAGGTTATCCAGATTTTTGGAGTGCATAACGGCCGTATGCCGAAAGCCATGTTCCGCTTCTACCGCCAGGTCAATAGCTGCATCGGCGTTAGGCATGCGCACCACCGGCATGATGGGCATCATCTGCTCCGACCAGACGGCCGGGTGGTCTTCCGGTACTTCGGCTACAATCTGGCGCACCTCTGGCCCGGCCGAAATGCCGATTTCGGCCAGCAGCACGCTGGCATTCTTGCCGATAAATGCCTTGTTCATGTCGGCGTACATGCGCGGCCCGCGATCCTTCACGGTAACCGCTTTCCATAGCCGGTTGAACTGCCAGCTATTTAGCTTCACCGCGCCATGATGGGTCATTACCTGAATCAGCTCATCCACAATGCTGTCAACAGCCAGGGTCTCTTTTTCCGTGGTGCAAACGATATTGTTGTCGAACGAGCCGCCAATGACGATGTCGCGCCCGGCCTGCTCCAGATCGGCCGTTTCATCAACAACCACGGGCGGGTTGCCAGGACCCGCACAAACGGCGCGTTTGCCGCTGCGCATAGCGGCGCGCACCACGGCCGCGCCGCCCGTGACGGTGAGCAGGCGTATGTCTTTGTGGTGCATCAGGCCGGTGGCGCTTTCGATGGTGGGGTTGGCAACGGCCGTTAACAGATTGGCCGGTCCACCCGCTTTCTGAATCGCCTGATTTAGTATCTGCACGGTGTGGTTAGAGGCATTTTGCGTGCTGGGGTGGGCGTTGAACGTAACGGCATTCCCCGCTGCCACCATAGCAATAGCGTTGCAGATCACAGTGCTGGTGGGGTTGGTGCTGGGCGTTAGCGCCCCAATGATGCCGTAGGGCGCCCATTCGGTGATGGTCAGACCGCCGTCGCCGCTCCAGGCGGTTGGCGTTAAATCCTCTACGCCCAGCGTTTTGTCTGCGTTGAGAGTGTTTTTCAGCGTTTTGTCTTCCACGCGGCCCATGCCGGATTCGCTGTGGGCCATCTCGGCCAGCACCTGGGCATATTCGCGCCCGGCCTGGCGCATGTGGGCCACCATGTGCTTACGAATTTCCACAGGCAGCTTGTTTAGCTGGCGAAAGGCGGCCCCGGCAGCGGCCACGGCTTCGTCCAACGTGGGGAACACACCGCTGTCACCCCCAGCGGGGGCAGCTTCTGTTGGCGCCTGCTGATGTCGGCGGGAAACGGCCGTTTCCCGCGTCACAGAGATCGCTTCCCCAACTTCTTGCGTTACTCGATTGATAATTGCCTGAATTTCACTGTCTTTCATGGTTCGTATCCTGCTGATACGTAATTGAGTAACTGGGTAACCAGGTAATTTTTCAGTTACCCAATTACCGATTACTCAATTACCCAATCTTTCCTGTCGCTTCGTATTCCAATCCGCCATGTTCCAGGCGCGTCCGGGCTCTTCGCTGCTGCGGATGAAGGCTTCATCCACCGGTTGCACATAGTCGCCATCGGCAATGAGCCGCTGCTGGAATGCCTCAAAGTAGAAAGTGAGCTTGTCTACTCGCGTCGTGTAGCCCGTGTAATCCAGGCCCGGCGCATTGGCTACCAGCAAAATATCATCTGCTAGGCCGCTGGGCAGCCACGGCAGCTGCAACAGTCCGCTCATTTGCCGGTTGCGCCAGATTCGCCAGCGGCGGTTGTAGGCAAACAGCCCATCCACCAGGTAGTGGTAAGCGGCGTGCAGCCGGTCGTGGGCAATGGCCGGACCCAGCGCCTGCCAGTTTTTCTGCGGCGAGTCCCAGCCCAGGTGCTGATCCAGCCAGCTGATGGCTTCATCCAGGCGCGCTTGCCGCACCGCGTCGGGGTAGGCGCTGCGCTGTTGGACCTGCTGCTTGAATTCGCCCCGCCGGTCGTAGGCGATCCAGCCCACGGCCAGTTCGCTTAGCCGCTCTTCTGGCCAGGCAAAGGAAGGATCGCGCCACTGCTGCCAGTCATACCGCATAAAGTCAAGTTGTAAACCCTGCTGTTGAATGGCTTCATCTTCACTGAAGATGCTGTGAAAGCTGTCGTCTGCCTCTAGCCAGATTGCTTCAGCAGGGACAATGTAAAGGTCAAAAGGTTCGAGGAACAGAATGATGTCGATGTCGGAGTCGGGGCGCATGTGCCCTGTGGCAATGCTGCCAATGCCAACGGCGGCCTGAACGGCCGTTTCCGGCCGCAGCACCTTGTCCATAAACTGCAGAAACCGGGTGCGTTTTTCCTGGGTAGCGGGCGTCACTTACGGTACTTTTCTTCCCCCGCCACTTCCCAACTGTCCACAATAGCCATGATGACGGCGTCACACGGCCGTTTGTCGGTGAACTTGGTTTGCCGTGCTGAACTGCCCGTGGCCACCATCACCACCTCATCCAGACCAGCACCCACGGCATCGGCTGCCACGACGTAGCCCGACTCTTCTTCATTGTCGACCGTCAGCCGCCGCACCACCAAAAATTTAAGCCCGTCCAGCGACGCCTCTTTTTGTGTCGATATCAGCGTGCCTACTACTTTGCCTAGGAACATGGTTTTATCCAGTGATCTGTATTCAGTAGGTCAGTATTCAGTTTCTTTTACTGATTTACCGATTACTGATTACTGACGCACTACTCACCGGCGTCCTGGCGCCCAAGCGGCAAAACAGCGTCCACATTGCTATGGGGCCGTGGGATGACGTGGACGGAAACAACTTCACCGACCTTTTCGGCACCGCGGGTGCCGGCTTCAACGGCCGCTTTCACCGCTGCCACATCACCACGCACAATGGCCGTGACGTGACCACCGCCGGTCTTCTCATAGCCAACCAGCTCTACGCGTGCGGCTTTCACCATTGCGTCAGACGCTTCCACCATGGCGGCAAAGCTGCGACATTCGATCATTCCTAATGCTTCTGTCATATCGGGTTCTCCTGTTTATAGTGGTTGGTGCCTTGCACTATTCACTTTTTTTACTTTCCTGGGAACGGCCGCTCACGCTTTCAATCGCATCAATGGCGGCCTGATAACCGGCCATGATGTCTTGCTCTGTACCACCCAGGTAAACGCGGCCAAAGCTGCCAAAGGCGGTGACTTCCAAAATATTAAGATCGGCACGCTTTTCCGCTTCGTTGGCGGCCAGCGCGGCATAGGCCGCAGGCTGCACCTCCATCACGTACAGCGTTTGTCCGGCCAAAATCATGTGTCCGTGGCGCATTCGATTAATGAGCTGCACCTGATGCGGATCAATATTGCGGATGATCTGGCTGGAAACCACGCGCGGTTTTAGCCGATCTTCTTCTTTAAGCTCCAATGCCTCTAAAATGGCCGCTCC
>JBHIWP010000452.1:0-4414 GCA_041987425.1 Promineifilaceae bacterium (SeqCode)
TAATCATTGTATGATAGGTTTGGATGACAGTCATTGGCAACTCCTGTTATTTTGAAATGGTCTACTTCTAATTTAACAGGTTTGCTGGCTGTCATCTCATCTTTTTATTTTGTGTCAGGTAGCTAGAAAAGTGATAAGTGAAGAGTAAAAAGAGCTTATACTTGTCACTTTTTACTTTTGACTTTTTTACTGCAAAAAAGGAAGTGCATGGACAACGAAACCTTCTCTGAGTTCAAAAACTCATTCTCTTACGGCCGTCGGGCAGACCTGAACTTTAAGTTTTTCAAGGGTCTAAGCGACGAGGAAACGGCCGTTTTCATCCAAGAGCTGTTTGGCAGAGTGGTGCAGGCCATGGACAGTGGCGATTGGCAGCCGGTGGCTGAGCACGTTATTGCCGGGCAGAAGCTCTCGTACGACAAACCGGCCAGCTATGCCTATGACGATGCGCCGTTTGCGCCGCTGCCCAGGCCGTTGAGCGAACTTAAGCTGGGTTTGCTTACCTCCAGCGGGCACTTTGTGGAAGGGGATGATCCACGGCCGTTTGGCGAAGAAAAGATGACGCAGTTCGAGGCGATGGCCCGCATTCAGGAATTTCTGCGGGAAGCG
Organism: Promineifilaceae bacterium (SeqCode); assembly: GCA_041987425.1. Taxonomy (GTDB): domain Bacteria; phylum Chloroflexota; class Anaerolineae; order Promineifilales; family Promineifilaceae; genus Leptofilum. The sequence continues at coordinate 607 of JBHIWP010000452.1, forward strand.
CCCACGCTGTCGACCATTCCCATGGACACGCCGCCAGAAAAGCTGCGCGTGCGCCACGGCGGTTACGATATTGCCGGTGCGGCGGCCGACCCAAACGTGGCCTTGCCGCTGGCCCACCTGCGCGCCCTGGCGGCCGAAGGCGTGGTGGGTTCGCTGGCGGATAATGCCTATTCCTTTGTGGGGGCCACCGCCCAGACGCCATTGATGAAAAAGAGCGCGCCGCAGTGGGCGGAGATGCTGAAGCAGCAGGGCATTGAAGCCATGCTGCTCGTGCCCGCCTGACCGGTTTGCCACGTGTCCGTGGGGCACGTTTCCAGGGTATTTGAAGCGGCCGGAATTCCCACCGTGGTGATTGCCATTGCCACCTTTGCCGGGCGGCTGGCGCCCATGCAAGTTCCGCGCCTGCTGCTGACGCCATTTTTGATGGGACGGCCGTTAGGTGCGCCAACGGATGCGGAGAGGCAGATAGATGTTTTACGCATGGGGCTAAGTTTGTTGGAAACGGCCGTTGCCGCCCCAACCGTTGTTCACTATCCTCATCCGTTCCGCACGCCGTAAATTTAGAGGTTAAAATGCCTGATTTAGCAACTGCAACAACTGAACAGCTTATCCAGCTTATTGACGAAGATCCAACCCGCCTGGCGGGATTGATTGACCACACCTTACTCAAGCCCGACGCCACCGAAGAGATGATTGCCCAGCTGTGCCGGGAGGCAATTCGGCACCAGTTTGTGTCTGTGTGCGTGAATCCAACCAACGTGCGCTTTGCCGCCGAGCAGCTTGCCGGGAGTGATGTGAAGGTAACGGCCGTTGTGGGCTTTCCGCTCGGGGCAACGACAACCAAGGAGAAGGTCCTGGAAACGGAGACGGCCATAGAAAGCGGCGCGCGCGAGATTGATATGGTAATCAATATTGGGGCAGTAAAGAGCAAGGACGATGACTTTACGCTGGCGCAAATTACGGCCGTTACCCAAACCTGTCACCAGCACAACGCCTTATGTAAAGTTATCATTGAAACCAGCTACCTGACCAATGAAGAAAAGGTGCGCGTGTGCAAGATTGCCAAAGCGGCAGGCGCGGACTTTGTAAAAACCTCAACCGGCTTCAGCGGTGGTGGAGCGACGGTGGAAGACGTGGCCCTGATGCGGCACACGGTTGGCCAGCAGATGGGCGTGAAGGCATCCGGGGGCATACGCTCGCTGGACGATGCCCGGCGCATGGTGGCCGCGGGCGCCAACCGCCTGGGCGTGAGCAGCGGTGTGCGCATTTTGCAGGAAGCAGAGGCAGAAACGCGCGGCGGCACAGAAATTTTGGGCGTGGCCGAGGCGGTGCTGTACGTGGAAGATATTGCCCGCGCCCGCAAATTTTACACGGAGGTACTGGGCCTGCCCGTTAGCAGCCAGTTCGAGGACGCCATTTTCTTGCAAACGGGCCAAAACTCAACGCTAATCTTATTTGACATAAATAAACTAAAAACACGGGAGAGCATTATTCCGGCACACGGTGCGCGGGGGCAGGGGCACGTCTGCCTGGCTATTCCACCGGAGCAAATGGACGGCTGGCGCGCCCGCCTGCTGGCTCACGAGGTAACTATAGAGCACGAGCAGACATGGTCGTTGGGCACCCACTCAATCTACTTTCGCGACCCGGACGGCAACAGCCTGGAGTTGATGGACGGCCGTCACTACCGGCGCGTCTGGCGCAAGCTGCAGGAGAAGAGCGAGACCACGTATTGATCCGGTAAACGGTGGTCCGTAAATGGTAAACCGATTACTGATTACCGAAAACGGATTACCGGGGATCCCCTTAAGAGCAACAACATGGAATCATTCACCTACGCTGGAGAGCTCGCGGCGCTGGGTACGGCCGTTTGCTGGTCCGCTACCGCCGTTTTTTTTAGCTATAGCGGCCGTCTTATTGGCGCGGATGTAGTCAATCGCAGCCGACTGCTATTTGCCTTTTTATTTCTCAGCCTGAGCCATCTGGTGCTGGAAGGCAGCTTTTTTCCCTGGCGTGCAGAAGGGTTCCGCTGGGGTTGGCTGGCCGTTTCCAGCCTGCTGGGATTAGTGGTGGGGGACACGCTGCTGTTTAAAGCATATGTGCTCATTGGGCCGCGCCTCTCAATGCTGCTTATGTCAACTGTGCCGATAATCAGCACCCTGTTTGGCTGGCTGTTGTTTGGTGAAACGGTGAGCTGGTTGGAGCTAACGGCCGTATTCCTGACGGTCGGCGGCGTTGGCTGGGTCGTCACAGAAAAGCAGCCGGGGCGAACGGCCGTGGAGAACAAGCAGTTTAGCAGCGGCATTTTGTTTGGGCTGGGCGGGGCGCTGGGCCAGGTAGCCAATCTGGTGACGGCGCGCTATGGGCTGGTGGGTGATTTCTCCCCCATCTCTGCCACAATGATTCGCATTTTGGTGGCGCTGCTCGTATTGTGGGGCATCACCATTGGGCAGCGGCAGGTTCGGGCCACGCTGCGTCAGTGGCGCAACCGGCAGGCGTTTCCAGCAATGATTGGCGGCTCCATTGCCGGTCCGTTTTTGGGCATCTGGCTCTCGCTGGTGGCCATCCAGCTGACGCGCCTGGGCATTGCCTCCACGCTTATGGCACTGCCACCCGTCTTGCTGATTCCGGCAGAGTATTTGATCTACAAAAAACCGGTGAGCTTGCGCGGAATAGTAGGAACGGCCGTTGCTTTCATAGGCGTGATGCTGTTATTCTTGCCGCATTCATAACGGAAAATGTGAAAGGTGGCTATGCAAACAACTGTTCCTCTCGTCCTCATTGTTTTGGGAGCCGGACTCCTTGGCCTGGGCATTCTGAAGTTTTTTGCTCAGCGTAGAAAGATCAGGCAGCTGATTAAGGTTGAGGGCACTGTCACCGACTTAATTCCCGTCAGGGTTGAGAACACCTTTTTGATAACAAAGACAGAAAGTGGCAAAAAACTGGAGCCAAAGTATCGCTACCGATCTCAAGTCCGTTTCAAGACGGCAACAGGCAAAAAAATGAATTTTTTGTCGCCCATCAGCTATCGCCCAGCCCGACATCAGGTAGGTGAGCGCGTTGAGGTTTTATACGATGCTCGCAAGCCGGCTGATGCAATCATTAACGGCTTTTGGGAGCTATGGTTATTTACTCTCATGCTCGTATTCTGGGGTGTATTTGCGCTGGGCATGGGTGGATTAGCCTGGTTACTGTTGAACCAAAAGATTTGAATAAGGCTAGAGTAAGTTCATAAAGTATGGAAAATTTAAGAGAGATACAGACTGAAAAATTGATCATGTACGGCACGCCAACGTGCCCCGACGTTCCGCCAGTGCGCGGCATGCTGGAGCGCGCCAGGGCGGACTTTGATTATGTCAACATTTTGCAGGATGCAGCAGGCAGCGCGCGGGTGAGAGAAATTAATGACGGCAACGCCAGCGTGCCTACCCTGGTTTTCCCCGATGGCAGCACGTTGACCGAACCATCGACGGCCGTTCTGCGCCAAAAATTAGAATCGCTGGGTTACAGAGTGCCGCGGCCTACGCTGTGGCAGTCGCTGCGGGACAATCCATTTTATAGCATTATGGGCGTAGGCATGCTTTTATTTGGGCTATACGATGGCAACTGGGTCTTCATCGGGCTGGGAGCGGCATTTTTGGCCTACACGGTTGTGTTCAGCCGAAGGTAGAGCGGTTGTCTGCTATTCAGACAAAATGGCACACTGGATACTGTGCCACTGATTAATGCTCTAGTCACCTGACACAAATCAGATGAAGTAAGGCACATCTCTAATGGAGATGGGCAAATTATTAATTAAGCACCTTTC
>JBHIWP010000453.1:0-4411 GCA_041987425.1 Promineifilaceae bacterium (SeqCode)
GGCGGCTCTGAACCAGGTGGAGACCGACACCGGCAAGCAGTTTGGCAACAGCCAAAAACCGCTTCTGGTTTCTGTGCGCTCCGGCGCGGCCATCTCCATGCCGGGAATGATGGATACGGTGCTCAACCTGGGCCTCAACGACGAGACGGTGGAAGGACTGGCGATGCTTACCGGTAATCGCCGCTTCGCCCTGGATGCCTACCGCCGCTTTATTGCTATGTTCGGTAACATTGTGATGAAGGTGGCCAACGAGAAGTTTAGCCGCGCCCTGGAGCGGTTTAAGGCGCAAACCAGCTCTGGCCGGGACACGGACTTGAGCGAAGCGCAGCTGGACGAACTCATTACCGTCTACAAGCGCATCATCTTCACGGACCGGCACGGCGACGAGTTTCCCCAAGACCCTTATGAGCAACTGCGGATGGCGATTGCGGCCGTTTTTGATTCCTGGAACACGCGCCGGGCCGTAGATTATCGCCGCATCCACCGCATACCGGACGATTTGGGAACGGCCGTAAACGTACAATCTATGGTCTTTGGCAACATGGGCTGGGATAGCGGCACTGGCGTGGCCTTCACCCGTAATCCTTCTACGGGTGAGAAGCTGGTGTTTGGCGAATATCTCCTCAACGCCCAGGGTGAAGACGTGGTGGCCGGTATTCGCACGCCAAAATCGATCCACGAGATGGCAAATGAACTGCCTGAATCATATGAACAGCTTATGCAAATCACCCAGCGGCTGGAATCCCATTATCGCGACATGCAGGACATCGAATTTACTATCGAGCAGGGCAAGCTGTGGATTTTGCAGACGCGCACCGGCAAGCGGACGGGCGCGGCGGCGGTGGCCATTGCGGTGGATATGGTAGAAGAGGGCATGATTGATCGGGAAACGGCCGTTCTGCGCGTAGAGGCTAACCAATTAGACCAGCTGCTGCACCCCACCGTCGATCCCGATGCCGAGGCCACCAGGGTAGCCACCGGCCTACCCGCCAGCCCGGGTGCTGCTTCCGGTAAGGTTGTGCTCACCCCTGACGATGCCGTCAGCTACCATGAGCAGGGGGATACTGTCATTCTGGTGCGCCACGAAACCAGCCCCGACGATTTTCACGGCATGGTTGTGGCCAAAGCCATACTCACCGCGCGTGGTGGGATGACTTCGCATGCGGCCGTCGTGGCCCGCGGCATGGGGACGCCGTGCATCGTTGGCGCAAGCGAGATTGAGATCAGCGAAGAAGAAGGCTACTTTTATGCCAACGATCACAAAGTGCGGCGCGGCGACTGGATCACTATCGATGGCTCCACCGGCACCGTGCTGCTAGGCAAAGTAGAGACCAAACAGCCGGAGCTGGGCGATCACTACCAAACCCTTATGAGCTGGGCCGATGACATTCGCAAGCTGCGCGTGCGGGCCAACGCCGACACCGGGCACGACGCCAGCGTCGCCCGCAATTTTGGTGCGGAAGGCATTGGCCTGTGCCGTACAGAGCACATGTTTTTTGGCGAAGAGCGCCTGGCCGTGATGCGCGAGATGATTCTGGCCGAGGATTTGGCGGCGCGTCAGGCGGCTTTGGATAAACTACTGCCGATTCAGCGCCACGACTTTATAGAAATTTTTCAGGCGATGGATGGGCTTCCTGTGACCATTCGCCTGCTTGACCCGCCACTGCACGAATTCCTGCCCAACTTCGAAGAGCTGCAAACGGAGCTGTATGAACTCAAGCTGAAAATGCAGCAAATAGACAGCTTTTCTCAAATGGATCAGCTTTTGCATCGAATTTGGGAAAAAGAGCAGCTTTTGCGCCGGGTGGAACAGCTGCGTGAAGCCAACCCCATGCTGGGCCATCGTGGCTGCCGACTGGGCCTGGTCTACCCGGAAGTGACCGAGATGCAGACGCGGGCCATTATGGAAGCAGCCTGTGAAGCCCAGGGCAAAGGCATTACGGTGACGCCAGAGATTATGATCCCGCTCGTATCGGTAGAGACGGAGCTGAGCCATCAGCGGGAAGTGGTGCGTCGTATTGCCGAGGAGGTGCTGGGTGCATACGGTATGCAAATGGATTACCAGATTGGCACCATGATCGAGCTGCCCCGGGCTGCGCTGGTTGCCAACCGCATTGCCGAGCATGCAGACTTTTTCAGCTTTGGCACCAACGATCTAACGCAAACGACGTTTGGCCTGAGCCGTGACGACAGCGGCCGTTTCCTTTTTCATTACGTTAGCGAGAAGCTGCTGGCAGACGATCCGTTCCAGGTGCTGGACCAAACGGGTGTGGGTGAGCTGGTGCAGCTGGGCGTGGAGCGCGGCCGCCAGACGAAGCCAGATTTGAAGGTAGGCATCTGTGGCGAGCACGGCGGCGAGCCGCGCAGCATTGCCTTTTGCCAGAAAGTGGGACTGAATTACGTGAGCTGTTCGCCTTACCGGGTGCCCATCGCTCGCCTGGCTGCGGCTCAGGCAACTTTGCAAAGTAAATAACCATGGCGATCCGGAAGGCACAGAGTATAACTTTCACAGATGCTCCATCTTGCGGTAAACTGTAGCCGGAGGCGAAACCATGATAGACACTGATGGAAAATTTTATTTAGGTCGAGTGGTAGACGCGCAAACCAATGAAAAAACAGAGGAGCGCCTGCTGTACGATCCCGACGATCTGGTAACCCACGCCGTGGTGGTGGGAATGACGGGTTCTGGCAAGACTGGGCTGTGCCTGGACTTGTTAGAAGAAGCAGCGCTGAATAACGTGCCTGCCCTGATGATTGATCCCAAAGGGGACATCACCAACGCGCTGATGCATTTCCCCGAGCTGGCACCGGCCGATTTCCAACCGTGGATCAACGCCAACGAAGCACGGCGTGAGGGTAAAACGGTGGAGCAGGCGGCAGCGGAAACGGCCGCACTCTGGCGTAACGGTTTAGCCGATTGGGAAATCACCCCAGACCGCCTGCAAAAGCTCAAAGATTCTGCCCAGTTTGCCATCTATACGCCTGGCTCTGATGCTGGCCTGCCCGTCTCCATCTTGGCTTCGCTCAAGGCACCAGACATTCCCTGGGAGAGCAACCGTGAGCTGCTGCGCGAGAAAATCTCGGGCACCGTCACCGCTTTGCTGGGACTGGTAGGCCTGAAGGACATCGATCCAGTGCGGGCGCGAGAGCACATTCTGCTGGCCAACATTTTTGAACACGCCTGGAGCCAGGGACAAGACCTCGATCTGGCGTCACTCATTATGCAGACGCAGGCACCGCCGTTTACCAAGCTGGGCGTCTTTGACGTCAACACGTTTTTCCCTGAAAAAGATCGCTTTGAGCTGGCAATGATGCTGAACAATATTTTGGCTTCGCCCGCGTTTCAGGCCTGGATTGAAGGCGAGCCCCTGGATGTGGCCGGTTTACTTTACCAGCCAGACGGCCGTCCCCGGCACACTATCTTTTATATTGCCCACCTCTCCGAAGCCGAGCGCATGTTTTTTGTAACGCTGCTGTATTCGGCCGTGGAGTCCTGGATGCGGGCGCAAAAAGGCAGCACCACGCTGCGGGCCCTGGTCTACTTCGACGAGATTTTTGGTTACCTGCCGCCTATTGGCAATCCGCCCAGCAAAGAGCCGATGCTGCGCATGCTCAAGCAGGCGCGTGCTTTTGGCGTGGGCATGGTGTTGGCCACGCACAACCCGGTCGATGTCGATTACAAGGCGCTGTCTAACGCTGGAACCTGGTTCATCGGAAAGCTGGGCACAGAGCAGGACAAGGCGCGGCTGCTGGATGGCCTGACGACGGCCGCCAGCGGCGGCTTCGACCGGCGCGTGTACGATGATTTGATCTCTGCGCTGGGCAAGCGCGTCTTTTTGTTGCGCAACGTGCACGAGAAGCAGCCGGTTCTCTTCCAAACGCGCTGGGCGATGAATTATTTAGCCGGGCCGGTGACGCGGGATCAGATTCCAGCTTTGAATAAACTGGCGGGGGTTGGGGGGCAGTTATCGGTGGTCGGTGAGCAGTATTCGGTAGAAAGTGAAAAGTTGGAAGTGAAAAGTGGAGAGCTAGCGGGGACGACGCCTGCGCTGGCAGAAGCTCATTCTCCAGTCTCTAGTCTCCAATCTCCGGCTTTGCCGGGCGAAGCGGCCAAACCAGCCGTGCCGGGGCGGACAGAGGAATATTTCTTACCGCAAAATCTGACCCTGAGCGAGGCGGCGAAGCGAGACGGCCGTTCCCTGCCCCAGTCTGCAAAGTCTGCTGGCATTTTGTACCGGCCCGTGCTGTTGGCACAGGCCAGCGCCAGCTTTAGCAATCGTCGCTATAATCTGGACCATGAAGTTTGGCAAACGGCCGTTGTGCCCCAACCAGATCGGCGGGGCGTGGTGCGCTGGCAAGATTATGAGTCTGAGCGCATAGACGGCCGTCAGTTCGACCGGACGCCGCTGCC
>JBHIWP010000454.1:0-4403 GCA_041987425.1 Promineifilaceae bacterium (SeqCode)
CCAAAGCTGATGCCCACGGCAGACGGCCGTTCTCCAGCCAAAAGCGCCTGCCCCATCTCAATCATCATGGCAATGTCCGTCTGCGCCGTGGCCCCCGGCGGCGAGGGGCGGCGTAGATGATTGCGCCACTGCGGCTGAGGCTGGTTATGAAGAACGGCCGTTTCCACCACCGCCGCCGATAGCTTCGTCCCCCCAAAATCACACGCTAGAATCAAATCTGTCATTCTGCTGCCTTTTGCTATACTCAAGGTTCCATGGGCAAAGGAACGTATTATCTATGCAAGAGATGCTGACGAACAGGCTGCGCAAGCGCATGCGCCATTTGCGCAAGTGGGCCAAACGCCACGATATTAGCTGCTACCGTCTCTATGAGCGAGACATTCCCGAGTACCCGCTCATTGTCGATTGGTACGACGGCGAAGCGGTGGTCTGGCTGTATGCGCGCAGCGGCGACGATGATGAGGCGTGGCACGACGACGCCCTTGACCAGATTCAAGAAGCGCTGGCGCTTGCGCCGCGGCAGATATTCATCAAGACGCGCGCCCGGCAGCGCGGCCTGCAGCAGCAGTACGAGCGCTTTGGTGAAGAGGGACACGTGCGGCTGGTTGGGGAGCAGGGCCTGATGTTTGAAGTAAACCTGAGTGACTATCTGGACACGGGCCTATTTTTGGACCACCGGCCAACGCGAGCCATGGTGCGCGATGAAGCGGCAGGCAAGCGGGTATTGAACCTGTTCGCCTACACCGGCTCCTTTAGCGTCTACGCTGCTGCCGGGCAGGCCAGGGCCACTACCACGGTTGATTTAAGCAAAAATTATTGCGAATGGGCCGAACGCAACTTACAGCACAACGGCTTTCGCCCCGGCAAGCAGCACCGCATCATTGCCCAGGACTGCTGGCAGTTTCTGGCGGAAGAAAAGCGAAGCTACGATCTCATAGTTTGCGATCCGCCGACGTTTAGCAACTCCAAGCGGATGGCCCGCTCTTCATTTTCCGTAGACCGGGATCATCCGGAGCTGATACAGGCCTGCGTGGCGCGGCTGGCGGCGGGCGGCAGCCTGATTTTTAGCACCAATTCACGCGGGTTCAAGCTGGACAAAACGGCCGTTCCCCACCCCTATACCGCCACAGAAATCACCGCGCAAACTATCCCGGAAGATTTTCGCAACGACAAAATCCACCGCTGCTGGCGCATTGAGTAGGGCAATTTTACAAAACTGCCCGCCATGTAAAGACGCTTATGACCGCAAAGATTACCCTAAAAGTTTTGGAACAAGCCAATCCAGCTGCACTACATACACTTTTGCAGCAAATAGGCAAAAACGTACAGACGGAAACGGCCGTCTTCCAACAAACCAGCGACATGCTCGCCTACCACAATCGGCTGCCAGATCTGATTCACCTGCTGCAAACGGCCAGGGCCACGCTCCAAACCAGCAGCCAGAGCAGCGAATGGCAGCAGCAAAGCGTTGTGGCCCTGCTAACCGACAGCCTGATCTTTCAGCATCTATCTAGCCTGCCCGCGGAAGCATCGGCTAAAGCGCCGGACTCTTTAAGGCAGTCGCTGCAAGCGTTCACCCCCATCGACGCCGAGGGGCTGGACCGCTACCTGGCGCATCTTTGTGGCTACACGCAGTATCAGTGGCAATTGGCACATTTGGCGGACCATCCGCCACAAAACATGGCGGCGTTAATGATTGAATTCTCGGCCTATGCCCGGCGCGAGGCTGGCGTGCCCCACAGCCGCAGCAACCTGCTGCGCCACCTGTTGCCCAGCTACTTTGTAGAACGGCGCACCGGGCAGCTCACGCCGCGCCAGGACATTGGCGACTTGATGCGCCGGGGCCGCCCCATCCCCAGGCCGCCCAGCGACTTTCATCCCCTGGCCCCAGACAGCGATACAATGCAGCGATTTCTGGGAAAGCTGCTGAATTACGACCCGGTACGGCCGTATGCCGCCGCCGCCCTCTTTATCCTGCTGCCCGTCTGGCTTGCCTTTTTGCAGGCACGCCACCTGCTAACCGCCAGCGAAGGCAAAGCTACCCTCGACGAGCTAGCCAGTTTACGGCCGGATTTGCTGGCCTATTTTGAGGAATTTGAGGGAGACGAGGGGTTGGTTACGGCCGTTTCCCAATGGCCACAACCGCTAACATGATAACAGGGGCATGCTAATTTTCGTCGATTCCGCAGATCAGCCAGAATAATCCGCGCAAATCTGCGTTCATCAGCGTCCGATTTCATCCAAAAAAAATTGAGCTACTTAAAAACCGTGACGTCAAACCGTTTATTCGCTAATATATTCAAAGCGTGATAGAAAATATAGCAAGCGCCGCCAAAGCGTTCATCTGCATTCCACTTTGCAAGGAGACAGTAGATGGCTGCACCCCAGGTTCCTCGCAATACAGCCCCCGCCGAAAGGCTTAGCTTTGGCCGCAAGCTGGCCTTTGGCATTGGTGACCTGGGCCCGGCGCTCGTAACCTCCATTCAAGGCTTCTTCCTCAACGCCTTTTTGCTAGACATTGCCGGGATTCGGCCCGGGCTGGCGGGCATCATCTTCCTTATCGTCAAAATCTGGGACAGTGTCAATGATCCCGTCATAGGCCGCCTATCGGATCGGACAAACACGCGCTGGGGCCGCCGACGCCCCTGGCTGCTTTTTGGCGCGGTGCCGTTTGGTCTGGCCTGGTTTTTGCAGTGGCTGGTGCCCGATCTTAGCGACGCCGGTTTGTTTTGGTACTATCTGGTCGTGGCCCTGCTGCTGGACACGGGCTATACGGCCGTAAACGTCCCCTACGCCGCGCTCACCCCCGAACTCAGCCACGATTACGACGAGCGCACCAGCCTGAACTCGTTCCGCTTCAGCTTTTCCATTTTGGGTGGCCTGGCCGCCCTGGTCGTGCACAGCGTCCTCATCGAATCCTTCCCCAGCGTGACGCAGGGCTACGCCATAAGCGCCGCCGTGATGGGAGGAGTCATCGTTCTTAGCAATGTACTCACCTTCCTTTTTACAGAAGAGCGCCATTTCAAGGAAGAACGTGAGGCAGATGACCCTGGCTTTGTGGAAGGCGTTAAGATTGCGCTGCGGAATCGGCCGTTTCTCTTTGTTGTGGCCATTTATCTGCTTTCCTGGCTGTGCATCCAGTTTGTGCAGGCCAACATGCTTCTCTACGTGCGCTACTGGGTAGGCGGCGAAGAGGGCTTTATTCAGCTGGCCTTCGCCCTACAGGTTTCTGCCTTTATTTTCCTTATTTTTTGGTCCAGAATGAGCCAAAAGTGGAGTAAGCGAAAGGTTTATTACGTCGGCATGTCCTTTTGGATTGCCGTGGAAATTGTGCTGTTCTTTGTGCAACCGGGGCAGTTCAACCTGCTGCTCATTCTGGCGGTCCTGGCTGGCGTGGGCGTCAGCGTAGGCTACCTTATTCCCTGGAGCATGCTGCCTGACGTCATAGAGCTGGATGAGCTGGAAACGGGCCAGCGGCGCGAGGGTATCTTCTACGGCTTCTTTGTCTTTCTGCAAAAGCTGGGCATCTCGCTGGGGCTGGCCTTTTCTAACTTTATTTTGGAAGCAACCGGATACATCAATGCCGAAGATCTGGCGAACCCACCTGAACAGCCAACGGCCGTTCTCCTGGCGCTGCGCATCTTTGTCAGCCTGGTACCGGTCGTCATCTTGCTCATCAGCTTTCCCATTGTGCACCGCTACCCCATCACCCGCGAGAAACACGCCGAAATCCGCGCCGCCCTGGCCGCCCGCAAGCACACATTAGCCGCAGATGATGCGGCTTAACAGAACTTTTTTCCTGGTTCAGCGAAATCTCCGTCAAATACTGCCTACAAATCTGGAAATTCGTTGTCAAACGTGTCGATCTGGCTATTGGTTAGTCGTCGTATGGGTAGAAAGGGCTGGAAACGGCCGTAACTCAACAAAGGAGACAATTCGATGCGATACTTACTTTTAATCTACGCCAACGAACAACAAGAAGCCCAGCTTAACCCGGCCGAGCAAGAAGCCTATATGGGTGAATATTACACTTTCACCAATGCAGTGCGGGACGCGGGCGTTATGCTGGCCGGGGAGGCGCTGCATCCTACGACCTCCGCTACCACCGTGCGCGTGCGCAATGGGCAGACCGCCAGCACAGATGGCCCCTTTGCCGAAACCAAAGAACAGCTTGGCGGTTACTATGTACTTGATTGCGAAAACCTGGACGAGGCCATCAAATGGGCAGCCAAGATTCCCGGTGCAAGGGAAGGTAGCATTGAAATTCGGCCCATAATGGAATTTGAAAACTAAAATTTTGGCGCGTAGCAAATCAAAGAAAGAATTTTGAAAAGGAGATTTTCATGCGATACATGTTGTTACTTTACGGTGATGAGAAATTAGGCGAAGATATAACCCCGGAA
>JBHIWP010000455.1:0-4390 GCA_041987425.1 Promineifilaceae bacterium (SeqCode)
TTGTTCGGCGTCATATAGCATCAGGAAGCCGCGTTCTGCACCCGTTAGCTGGATAATAGAGTCCATCACCTGGTTCAGTACTTCGCCCAGGTCCAAAGTCTTACCTAACTGAGAGCTTACCTCATACAAAGCGGCTAGCCGGGCTTCCTGTCTTTCTATCAGCTGATTATTCATGGGTTTGTCCCTGACTTATTTGTCTTTTTTACTGCCATTTCCCTGGAAGCTGTTTTGGGTTTCCACTTGCACAAAAAATTGTGGGGGAAATTCTGGCAGTAACTTTACATCGCTTTCAACTTTATTTTGTACCAGATTCTATGTTTAGGGAATAGAACTGTTGTAAGGATTTAGGTATTTGATCGGTTACCATTGTAATCAATTCCAGGGATTGCCCACGCATAAATTGCGTGAAAAAGTAAAGCGGTGGAGGCTGGTTTTACGGCCGTATTCTGGGTAAACTGATCAGAATGAAAACAATGTCTCAACAAAAGTTCTTAAGCGGTTTACCGGAGCTGGTCATTCCTCATCTGCCGCCAAAATTGCAAAGCATTCAGGTGCGCCAGCCGTGGCGCTGGCTTATCCAGTTTCACTTTGGCGAGACGCGCCTGCATTACGAACTGTCTCGCGTGGCCCGGCGGGACGCCTGGGAAATTGGCTTCCACTTCGAGTCTGGGGATAAGCAGCTGAACCGCTTTTTGCTGCAAGGGTTTCGTCGCCACTTATTCGAAATTAAAGACGCGCTAGGGGAGCAATTTGAGGCCGAAATGTGGGATAAAGGGTGGACAAAAGTGTACGAAGTAATACCTGTAGAGCCATATACTGCTGCCCATCAGGCCAAAATCGGCCAGCGGCTGGCAGAGGTGATTGCCTGTCTACATCCTATCTTTGTCGATTTGCGCAGCCAGGCAGCGCGAATTAAACGGTAAGCGAGCAGAAGTAAAAGAGTAATAAGTGAATAGTAAGAGAGTGAAAAGTGATAAGTCAATTACCTTTGCTGATTCTCCAGTTCTCCACTGTAGCTAACCCCATTTAAATTCTGGCGCTCTTCCTTAGCGTTTAAGGGCGGCGATAATCGTCTGGCTTAGTCGTTCCGATTGAACAGGTTTGGGCAGCACAGTATGGACGCCCATTTCGTATAGACTCTCTGTATCGACGTCAAGAGGATGTCCGGTAATGAAGATTACCGGTGGATGAAGGTTATGCCTTGCCAGGGCGCGGACAAAGGCAATGCCACCCATCTTGGGCATCATGACGTCAGAGATAATGAGATCGACGGCCGTTCCCTGCTGCAAAAGCGCCAGTGCTTCTGCCCCGTTGGCTGCTTCTAAAACATCGTACTGTAACAAAGTTAAGCTTTCTACCAGGGCACTGCGCAGGTCGGGCTCATCTTCTACCACCAACAAACGCTCTCCTCCACCAGAAACGGCCGTTCCCGGCGAAGAAGAGGTCACATCATCTGCATCGATGGACATGGCAGGCAAATAAATGTCAAAGGTCGTGCCCTTGCCAGGTTGGCTTTGCACGGCAATATGGCCTTTGTGCTGGGCAATAATGCCATGCACTTGTGAAAGGCCAAGTCCGGTGCCCTTACCTGGCTCCTTTGTGGTGACAAAAGGCTCAAAGATATGTTCTAACACGGCCGGCTCAATGCCGGTGCCCGAATCTTGTACTGCTAAATGTATCCATTTGCCAGGCCCCATTAGCGGCAGCGGTGTTTGCCTGGCATGGTCAAACAGTGCGTGAGATAAGGTAAATTGCAAACAGCCGCCCGTGGGCATGGCGTCGCGGGCATTAAAGGCCAGATTCATCACCGTTTGTTGAATGCGGGTAATGTCCGCCTGAACAATGTAATTTCCTTTGGCATGGTTTAGCGTAATTTCAATATTTTCTGGCATCGTGCGCTGAAGTAGTTTTATTTCTTCCTTGAGCAAACTCAACAGATCCAACGGCCGTCGCTCGAAGACTGCCCGGCGGCTAAAATCAAGAATCTGCTCAATCAGGCGTGAGGCGCGTACCGCCTGCTGGTTAATGGTGCGCACCTGGGTCTTTTCCTTGGCGTTGAGCCGGGGCGAGCCTGATAACAGCTGTGCGTACAGCAAAATGACTGCCAGAAGATTGTTAAAATCGTGTGCAATGCCCGCCGCCAGTTGCCCAATAGCCGCCATTCGCTCCTGCCGATGTAGCTGCTCTCGTTCTTCTTCGGCGCGCTTGCGCTCTGTAATATCTTGTTTGATGGCAATAAAGTGCGTCATAACGCCGTCTGTGCTCCAGACGGGCGTTATGGCCTCTTCTTCATGGTAGAGCACCCCGTTCTTGCGCTGGTTTACTCGCTCACCCCGCCACACTTTGCCCTCAAGAAGGGTTTGCCAAATCTGCTCCTTGAACGAGTCGTCATGGGAATCAGACTTCACTAATTCCCTGGGATTTTTGCCTAACGCTTCTTGCAGCGTATACCCCGTTAACTCGGTAAACGCCGGATTTGCCCATTCAACCAGACCATCAATATCTGTGATTACAATCCCATTGGCGGCAGCGTTTAGGGCACTGCTTTGCAGATGCATCTGTTTTTCTGCATTTTTGCGCTCTGTAACGTCCGCAGCAATGCTAATAACGCTGCGCCTGCCGTCTGGCAGACGGCCCAGGGGGGTGGAGCTAAACTCCCAGACGCGCTGAGAGCCATCTTTGCACGTTACAACGAACTCGCCTTCATCAACGCGTTTGTCAAGCTCAAAGAGCCGGTCAATGCTGGCCACCACCTGTGCTTGCTCTGCTCCGTAGGCGCGTTTGGTCCATTTATCTACCGTAGAAATTTCCTCGAAGCTATAACCAGTAATGTCGAGTAAGGTCTGGCTTACAGCCAATATATTCCCATCCTCCGCGTGAATGACAATGGGAAATGGAGCAAATTCAATGGCCCGCCGGAAGCGTTCCTCGCTCTGGCGCAGGGCCAGCTCGGTTTGCTTGCGAGCGTGGATATCCATAAAGACCCCAACAACCTTTTTTAAGTTGTTTTGATCATCATAGAAGGGCACACCCCTATCCAGCATCCAGCGATAGGCGCCATCCTTCTGTAAAAAGCGGTATTCAACTTCTATAATCTGCTTTTGGGCGAGGCTGGCGCCCATTGACTTGCTCACGCGGGCCTGATCGTCCGGGTGAACTTTTTCTTTCCATTCGGGCGTTGTTCGCCCTATGCCATCGGCCGAGTAGCCCAGGATACGGTCATAATCTCCCTCCCATACCACTTTGTCCAGTTCAGGAAACCATTCATACACAATTTCACCAAGTGCCTGCACCAAAGCGTGGTTGCGCTGGAAGATGGTGCTCCGCTCTGACTCTGCTCTCTTTTGTTCAGTTAGATCCTGAGCAACCACCAGATGGGCATGACGGCCGTTGTACAGCATCTCGTGTGTAATTATCTCTACGGGAAACACCGTGCCATCCTTGCGCCGGTGCCGCCATTCTCCAGCATAATTAATCGGTTTGGTTATCGTGTTCAGGTCATCTAAAAGCAGGGGGATGTCTTCCGGTGGGCGAATATCCTTCAGTTTTAAATTCAGGAATTCAGCACGAGAATATTGGTATTTGTCAACGGCCGCATCGTTCACCTCTAAAAAGGCCAATGTTTCTAAATCAAAAACCCACATGGGCAGGGGATTGTTGTTAAACAGCAAACGGTATAACTTTTCACTGTGCTCCAGCGCATCCTGCGCCACCTTGTTTTGGTGGGCCGATTGGGCCGCGAGCGAGAAAATAATTAATGTGCTCAGACAAACGAAGAGCCAGCCTTTGTAAGTTTGCCATTGCGTCACCAGTTCACTATCGGACACCAGGGCCAGCAAAAGCCTATCAGTAAATAATATCCACAACAGGCTAAATATGGCGTAGATAAGAGGAATGCGAATCGTGGCAAGCCTTAAGTTCTTCATAAGTGTCGTCCCTAAGTTGCAAAAACTACAAACCGTCAATTTACGATACTTACTTTTCTGCTTGAAAGAAAATAGTAATGTGTATCTTTACCCCGTACCATAGGATATGAGGCCTTGCATTTGTTTGGCTTTTCAACTTTACTCGATTTTCTGGAGTTTCCGCTGCTTTTCCCTGTAAAATGTATCCAGGCATAGTTTATTTAGCTAAATGAGTATGATATTTGTTAGTTAGCCCTCATCAACGATGGCTTATATAGGGACTCCCACTCCCACTGGTTCGTCACAATTTAGCTGGTCAAGTCAATTAGAAGGAGAAAAAAATGTTATACGAGCAACGCGATCACAAATGGGTTTACCTTTTTGCCGAAGGTGGTGCCGATATGAAGACTTTGCTGGGAGGCAAAGGGGCCAATGTGGCAGAGATGAGCCAGGCAGGCCTGCCCGTGCCGCCCGGCTTTACCATC
>JBHIWP010000456.1:0-4387 GCA_041987425.1 Promineifilaceae bacterium (SeqCode)
CAGCAGTTTGCCTTTGCCTGCGGTAATGATAATCAGTGGGGAAAGTTTTGTACGGCCGTTTCTCACCCCGAATGGATCACCGACGAGCGCTTTGCCACCAACGCCGCTCGACTGGCTAACCGCGACGCCGTCGTGGCCATGCTCAATGGCCTGTTTGCCAGTCGTGACGCCGCCGACTGGATGTCCCTATGCGACGAGATTGGCATCCCCGCCGCGCCCATCAACAACATGGCCCAGGTTTTTGACAATCCGCAGGTGCAGGCGCGCAATACCAGGCTCGACGTGCCGCACCCCACCGCTGGCAGCGTGCCGCTGGTCAATTCGCCGCTCAAAATTCCTACTACCCCAACCAGCGTACGCTACCCGCCACCCACCCTCGGCCAGCACACGGCCGAAATCTTGCAGTCGCTGTTGGGATACGATGAAACGGCCGTTGCTGAATTGCGAGCAGAAGGTGTCATTTAAAAAGAGGAGAAAGCGTCCTCAGGCTTGTGCTGAGTGGAGTCGAAGTATGCGTTCTCACTCAGCGCAACCCATTCGCATTTGAGAATGCTCACTCCTCGTTTTTAACATTTGAAACGAGGAAAACCAATGCAACAATGGGAATATCTCACGCTATTTTTGGAGGCCAAGAAGGCGGAAGCCAATTCAATGGCCTACACAATTGAGACAGAAGAAGAACTCGCCGCTTACAGTCCGCAGCTGCTGATGCCAGAGCTGAATCGCCTGGGTGCCAAAGGCTGGGAACTGGTGCACATGGAACCCGCCTACGTGGGCGGCAACGAAGATATTTTAATGCACGAGGGTGGCGGCAGCCGTCGCTGTACGAATAAGTATTTCTGCGTGTTTAAGCGGCCTGCCTGACGGTAACTTTGTAATTGAGCAATTGGGCAATTGACATAATTACCCAATTACTTTTAAAGCTATGAGAAAAGTCAGCATCGTCGGCATCGGCCAGGTGCCGGTACAAAAAGTTTATGCGCAGAGTTTGCGCTGGTTGGGGGCAACGGCCGTTCGCCAGGCCATGGCCAACGCCAGTGTGGACCAAGTCGACGCCCTCTTTGTGGGAAATATGCTGAGTGACGAATTGCAAAATCAGAAGCATCTCGCCGCACTCATCGCCGACGAGTCCGGGCTGTACGGCATTGAGGCGCTGCAAGTGCGCGCCGCCACCGCCAGCGGAGCCGCGGCGCTGCGCCTGGCCTACCTGGCCGTTGCCAGCGGGGAAGCAGATTTAGCGATAGCCGTCGGCATAGAGAAGATGAGTGACGGCGCGGCCACGCCCGCCCTGGCTAAAGCGCTGGACGCCCGACAAGAAGTCGCTGCCGGAGCCACGCTCATCAGCAAAAACGCCGACTTGATGAAGCTCTACATGACACGCCACAATATGCACGAAGATGGCCTGGTCAACTTTGCCGTTAACGCCCACCAAAATGCCCTCACCAATCCCAACGCCCTTTTCCACAAGAAGATTTCGGCGCGTGATGTCCGCCAATCGCGCTATATTGTGCCGCCAATTCGCCTGCTGGACTGCTCACCCATTTGCGATGGGGCAGCGGCCGTTGTCCTGGCCCCGCGCAACGAGGCCCGCGCTTACACAGACAGGCCGGTGCACATCCTGGCCTCTAGCGTAGCCACCGACCGCTTCCGCGTGGCTGACCGCAGCAATCCGTTGGCCTTGGAGGCGGCGCGGCTGTCGGCGCAAAAGGCATTCCGCACGGCCAACGTCAATCAGCTAGACATCAGCCTCTATGAGGTACACGACGCCTTCAGCATCATGGCCTGTTTGCTGCTGGAGGCTGTAGGCTTTGCCGGGCCGGGCCAGGGCTGGCGGCTGGCCGCCGACAAAGAAATTGGCTTACGCGGTAAAATCCCCATTGCCACCATGGGTGGATTAAAGGCTCGCGGCCACCCTATTGGCGCAACAGCCCTTTACCAGGCGTGTGAAATTGTGCTGCAGCTCACGGAGCAGGCGGGTAAAAATCAGGTCAAGAACGCCGAAATTGGCATGCTGCAAAGCGTGGGTGGCGCGGCGGCAACGATGCTAACGCATCTATTTGGCACATGAACGGTGCTCAGTAATCGGTCGCACAGCAATCAGTTTTAATGGATGGTTGAAGATTTATGAATACAGTTGTTCTGGGCGTTATTGTACTCATCTTATTTGCTGTTGTTGAACAATTGGTAGCCAGGCTTTTGGCGAAGACATTTCCAGAGAATTCTCGGGTGTGGCATCCTGTAGCGCTGATTGTAGCTCTCATTACTTTAGCTACTTTTGCCGTCTTGCTACAAAGTTGCGCCGAAAAGCCATCGGTAACCCCAACTCCATCTCAAAACACGGGACTTTTATATCAGCTGACGATACAAGATAACGATACTCAAGACGGAATTGAAGGCGCCGAAGTCGTTTTAACGGTTCCGGGCGTTTCTCCATTTCGTGCCATAACTGATGTCAACGGACTGGCAGTGATCGAGAATTTGCCAGATGATATTTTAGGCAAAACGGCCGTCCTCACCATCAATGCCAATAATTATGAACCATATCGTTTAAATGTGGCCGTTAACCTGAACCAGCTACCCCAATTGGTTCCGCTAGAAAAACGATAAAGGCCAGGAGAAAAAATGGATTTTAAAAATGTTCAGACTTATCTGCTAAACAAAAAGGGAGCTGCGGAGGAACGACCGTTTGGTCCCGACGCTCTCGTTTACAAGGTGATGGGCAAGATGTTTGCCCTCATTGCCGAAGGCAGTGATCCGCTGCGGATCTCGCTAAAGTGCGATCCAGACGAAGCTTTGGCGCTGCGGGACATGTATACGGCCGTTACCCCCGGCTATCATCTCAACAAGCGGCATTGGAACACCGTCACCGCCGACGGCACCATTCCCGAAGACGAAATCTGGCACATGATTGACCACTCCTATGAGCTTGTCGTACAGGGCCTAACCCGTCAAGCTCGGGCGGAACTGGAAAGTCTATGAATCCCCGCCTAAACCTGTGGCTAGAAAAAGAAGGCAAAGTACTGTTTTCCATCTGGCGCATGGAGCTGCTGCAAGCCGTGGCGGTCACCGGCTCCATCAGCGGGGCGGCAGAGGTGATGACGGTACATTACCGCACCGCCTGGCAAAAAATCAACGAGATGGAAACCCGGCTGGGGCAAAAACTTGTCGAGACTCAGATCGGGGGACGGCGCGGCGGCGGTGCGCAGCTCACGCCCCTGGCCCAAACTCTCATCACCGCCTTCGCTCGCTTTAGCCAGGAAGTTGAGCAGCAAATGGCGGAAAGTTTTACCGCCGTTCTCGGCCCCCTCCTGGAAGACTATCCCGATTGACAGTCGAATGAAATCTCATATACTTCCCCACCGTTATGATAATTCAACATAGCGACTGCGCACAGTAGCGAACTTAAGGAGGTAAACGATGGGGAAGTTTTGGCGAAGGGCTGTGTGGGGTGCGGCCGTTTTCTTGCTGGTCGCTTGCGGGTCTGGCGAACCGAAGGTGCTGCGGCTGGCAACCACCACCAGCACGGAGGATTCCGGCCTGCTGGAAGCGCTCCTACCCGCTTTTGAAGAAGCATACAGTGCCCGCGTGGATGTCGTGGCGGTGGGAACTGGCCAGGCGATTGCTCTGGGTGAAGCCGGAGATGCCGACGTAATTTTGGTTCACGCTCGCAGCCGCGAAGATGATTTTGTGGCCGAAGGGCACGGCACAGCGCGGTTCGACGTGATGTACAACGATTTCATCATCGTGGGGCCGCCCGACGATCCAGCCAGAATACAAGGGATGCAGCTGGCGGCTGACGCCCTGGCAGCGATTGCCGATACTGGAGCCACTTTTGCCTCGCGCGGCGATGACAGCGGCACCCACGCCAAAGAGCGCTCGCTGTGGCAAGCGGCCGGTTTGCCCAGAGACCACAACGCAGAGTGGTACGATTCGCTGGGTCAGGGCATGAGCGAGACGTTGCGCTATGCCAATGAGATAGGCGCCTACACGCTCACCGATCGCGGCACCTTTTTGAGCCAGAAGGACAGCTTGCCTAATCTAGCAATTATGGTCGGTGGCGGCAGCATTGATGAAAATGGTGACCTGTCACTGTACAATCCTTACGGTGCAATTCCGGTGAATCCAGACAAGGGCAACATCAACAGCGAGTTGGCCAATGAGTTTGTGGCCTGGCTCACCAGCGTAGACATGCAGTCGGTGATTGCTGTATATGGCATCGATACTTATGGTCAGCCGCTCTTCTACCCAAACTCGCAGGCGTGGCGCGACCGATAACTTTTTGACCCGCAAATGACGCACAGAGCGCAAAGATTATTTTTGCCTTTCCTTTCCCAAATAAAACCAGATACTAAAAATGGTGCAAAATTTGCATCCAAAGACAAAACAT
>JBHIWP010000457.1:0-4300 GCA_041987425.1 Promineifilaceae bacterium (SeqCode)
TTTTTATGTTTCATGGCGGCGAGCACGTCAATGATCTTCGTTCCGACGCCGACACAAGTTTCAAGAATGGCCTGCGCTCCGGCGATGGATAAAATGAAAATACCGAGCTTGCTGAAGCATCTCTAAGGCATTAAGTAGCAAAATCTTACTGAATTCCAACGATCTTGCCTGTGATAATTTAGAGGGATTCTTCGCTGCGCTCAGAATGGCAGTTGGTGGGTGTCATGCTGAACAAAGTGAAGCATCCCTGCGGCACCACAGCAGTGCATATTTTGTCTGCAAGCAAAGGTTCCGGGTAGTGAAAAAGAGGGATTCTTTGCTGCGCTGTGTTCAGAATGGCGAACTAACGCGTTTGCTGTTTTTGGCGATACGGATCTTTTGCGCTGCGGTCGGCTGAAAGGGTATTGGCGGTGCGCTGCACAAAAATCTCGATAGCATCGGCCAGATGCTGGTCGGTGATGTTGTAGTCTTCACGCTCAGTGCGCAGCTTGTGGGCCAGATGCAGTACCTCGGCATGGCTCACCCCCGGCGGCGGGTCAAACTTGTAGTTTGCCAGCTCATAGAGCTGCCCCAGCGGGTCGCGGAAGTAAATGGAGTACATAAAGCCGCGATCAATCTCGCCGCTGTTGGTAATGCCTCGCTCGTCCAGACGCTTTTTTACCTGGGTATAGGTAGCGCGGGAAACGTTAAAGGCAATGTGGTGTAAATTGCCGATGCCCTCTGGATTGTGCGAGGAATCGGGTTTGCGGGTCTCGTTGGTGAAAATGGTGATGAGACGGCCGTCTCCCGGATCAAAATAAAGGTGATTCTCTTCCGGCACGTCCAAATTGGGCTGCTCGAAAATAAACGGCATGCCCAGCACGCCTTCCCAAAAATCAATCGATGTCTGGCGGTCTGCGCCAATAAGCGTGATGTGATGCACGCCCTGTGTTTGTAATTTCTGCATAATTTCCTCCGCTTTTTGCCACAGATGCCCACAGATTTTCACGAATTGAAAATTCAATCTGTGCCAATCCGCGTTAATCCGTGGTCTAAATTCTGTTGATAATTTTCATTGCTTCGTCGATTTCGTCCTGCACAATCGTGTGGCCCATGTTGGGGTAGATTTTTTTGTTGACGGACGCGCCGAGGTCGGTGAGGGTAACGGCCGTTTCCTCCACGCGCTCTACAGGAATATGAAAATCGACATCACTGCACCCCAGAAAAACGGGCGTACCGTCCAGCGATCCGTCATAGTTGCGCGGCGTGCCGGGCGGACCGATCAGGCCGCCGCTGAACAGCAGCAAGCCGCCGTAGCGTCGGGCATTGCGGGCCACATATTCACTGGCCAGGCATGCCCCCTGGGAAAACCCACCAACAATGATTTTGTCTGCGGGAATGCCAGCCTCTTCCACATTAGCCACCGCGTCGGCTACCGCTTGTAAGGCGGAAGTGAGCCACGGCTCGTTTTGCGACATTGGGGCCATAAAGCTTTGCGGATACCAGGTGTTGCCCTGCGCCTGGGGCGCTACGTAGGCCATTTCTGGATGTGGTAAGACAGTGGCCAACTCTAAAATGCTTCGTGCTGTAGCGCCTCGCCCATGCACCAAAATCATCGCTGCTTTTGCCTCATTTAGCGGCTTGCCTTTTTGCAAAAGTGGCTGCCCCTGATGTGGACTGTTTGCTCCAGGTAATGTCATTCGTTTACTCCTGATTTAAAAAAGAACGCTGCTTTGCCTGAGCTTGTTGTTCAGGTGCGCAGACAAACCAGCGTCCTATGAATTTCGCCTGACAACGTGTGGCTACGGTGTCGCAGAAGTCACAGGCTTTAACTCAATTTCCGGTAGGCGCTGCTCGATGTCCGGGCGGTGTTTCTCCAGCCATGGCGGCAGCTTCAGGTGTGTGCCCAGCTCCGGAACCGCTTCATCGTAGGCAAAGCCAGGCGCGTCGGTGGCGATTTCGAACAGAACGCCGCCAGGAGACCGGAAGTAGATTGAGTGGAAATATTGCCGATCCTGCACGGGTGTGACCTGAAAACGAGCGTGCCGCAGTTTTTCGAAGTACTGGAGCTGCTCCGCGTCATCTTCCGTGCGAAAGGCAATGTGGTGAATAGAACCCGCACCAAATTGAGCAGACGGCTGCCCTGGCCGGTGCAAAATGTCGATGTAGGTACCGATGTCTTGGGCATCCGCTTTGTAACGGAAGCGGTTTCCGTCCTGGTCAACAAAGCGGTAGCCTAGCTGCTCGATCAGCAGCATCGCAGTCGGTTCCACCTCATCCAGCCAGAGCGTGACCCCATGAAATCCCTGCAGCGCTTCCGCTTCACCAATTGGGCCGTCATTCCAGAATTGGAGCGTGGCCGGGGCATCTGAGGTGATGAGCTCCAGCGGCAGGCCATCGGGATCGGTAAAGGGCAGCACGTCAGCGCCAAAGCGGGTTTGCAGCTCTCCGGTGGAAATGCCGTTCTTTTTGAGCCACTTTTGCCAGAAGCCCATTGCTTCTGGGCGAATGGCATAGGCCATTGCGGCCGTTTCTCCGTTGCCGCGCCGCCCTCGCCGCATATGCTGCCAGGGGAAGTAAGTCATGATGGTGCCGGGCGTGCCCACCTCATCGCCATAATAGAGATGATACGTGCCTGGATCGTCGAAGTTCACGGTTTTCTTCACCAGCCGCTGGCCCAGGATGTGATGGTAGAATTCTGCGTTCTTGTGGGGATCGCTGGCAACGGCCGTAATATGGTGTAATCCTTGTATTGGTTTCATTTTTTGCTCCTGAATGCCTGGAAACTGTAAACAGAATTGTGTACAAAAGTTTCTGAGACGTTACTGCTTATTAAGATTGCGCCAGACCCAACGTGCGGCAAAGATGTGCCAGTTGCTCCTGCTCTGCCATGCTCAAGGCCGAAAGAGAGTGCACCACGCCAGCCACGTGGGCTGGCAGAATGGCGGCGATTAATTTACGGCCGTCTTCCGTCAGGTGAATATCCACGCAGCGGCGATCATCCTCACGGCGCTGGCGAACAACCAACCCTCGCTTTTCCAGGTGATCAACCACCATCGTCATATTGCCGCTCGTTTTTAAGATCTTCTGGCCTAGCTCGCCGCTTTGCATAGGTCCCAAATGATAAATTGCTTCCAACGCGCCAAATTGGCTAATGGTGAGATCGTATTCACGAAGATGCGCGTTTACGCTTTGACCAACAGAATCTGCTGCCCGAAAAAGTTTAATGTAGCAGTCGAGGGCCAATTTTTCCTCTGCGCTGCCGCTGTAGTGAGTTCCCATAGTAGCTCCTAAGATACTAAGATGAAGAAGAATCTAATTTCGCGCCGCATATTCTCAACTTACGAGTGCCAGTATAGCCATCTTTGATATTTATAACAATATTAAATAGTTTAATATTAAACTAATTCTAATCATTTTTGCCACTGCAAGATTTATAACAAAGCTGTTAGGCTAAAGTCCGTGAGCAACGGCCGTCTTTTAACGCTATTGTCCAATCCCTGGGCGGCATAATCCAACTTCCCCCTGCTAAAATAGGCCAACATGAATGGAGGAGAAGGTGCAATGACAACCCATGCTGATGGTTCCGCATCTAAAGAGATTAAGGCTGTTGGTGAGGAAACGGCCGTTTCTTCCACGCCCAAGGTTTTCCGCCGCAGCCAGGCCTGGCGCGCCTTCTGGCGGAACCGGCATTTGTATCTGCTGATGGCCCCTACGCTGCTGTACTTTGTCATCTTTAAGTATGGCCCACTGTGGAATGCCCAAATCGCCTTCAAAGATTTCAAGCCGTTATTAGGCGTGTGGGGCAGCCCTTGGGTAGGGTTGCAACATTTTGAAACTTTCGTTAACTCCTTTTACTTTAGTCAGCTTATTGCCAACACTATTTTCTTCAGCACGGCGAAGCTGGTTTTGGGGCTGCCGCTGGCCGTAATCCTGGCGCTGATGCTGCATGAAGTGCTGCTAAAGCGGTTCCGCACGGTCGTGCAAACAGTTGTTTACCTGCCGCACTTCCTCTCCTGGGTCATTATGTTTGGCGTGCTTCTGCTGCTGCTTTCTCCTAACAATGGCCTCATCAACAACGTCATCGAAGCTTTTGGCGGTGATCCCGTTGCTTTTCTCACCTCGCCGCAATGGTTTCGCTCCGTGGTGGTCGTTTCTGACATCTGGAAGGAGACCGGCTGGAGCACCATCATTTACCTGGCGGCGCTGCTTTCGATTAGCCCGGATTTATACGAGGCGGCAACGGTGGATGGAGCCAGTCATTTTCGGCGCATTTGGCACATTTCCTTACCCGGTATTCTGCCGGTCATTGTTTTGGTAA